>NZ_BSPW01000001.1 GCF_030161235.1 Vibrio zhanjiangensis
TTTGCGATCCGTGAAGGTGGCCGTACAGTAGGTGCTGGTGTTGTTGCTAAGATCTTCGAATAACTCTTAAGAATTGATATCGAAATCTTGCATTTTTCTTCACATATGAAGAAATCGCATCTAGAAAAAGAGAAGCTTATGCTTCTCTTTTTCATTATTTGGTTATAAAAAAATAATATTACACCCATTGAGGAAAAAAGTTTTTCAGTTTTCTTCTGTATATAAAGCAATAGGTTATTTTCATATCTACAGTGAGGAAAAATATTGCTTCGAATGTAAGTCTTATAAATTCCCACTTTTGCCGCTTTTTTATAACAAATCATTCTTAGCTTATTTGTATTATTACTGGTAATAATAGTTATTATCGTTTGTGTTTGCTTTATGGTTTTTGGTATGTATGTTTGTCTATGTCATGGTGTATCTGATAAGAAAATCAAACAATTGATTTTAGAGGAAGGTATAACAGATATTAAACAAATAAAGAAATGTACTGCACTTGGCAGTCAATGTGGTAAGTGTGTCAAGATGGCTAAAGAGATCCTCAACGAGAATGAGATCATAGAGTACACCAAAGCAAGCTAGGGTGAGTTTTGCTTGCGTTGACACTCCCTAAATTGGTTCTACAGTTTATATTGGACCAATAGGAGGCGGCGTGTCATGAAAGGCGATCCCATCATAATTCAACATCTCAATAAGATTCTCGGCAATGAGTTGGTTGCAATAAACCAGTATTTCCTGCACGCCCGTATGTATAAAGATTGGGGGCTAAAACACTTAGCAGACAAAGAGTATCATGAATCCATTGATGAAATGAAACATGCGGATCATTTGGTAGAACGTATTCTATTTTTGGAAGGTATTCCAAATTTGCAAGATCTTGGTAAGTTAATGATTGGTGAAGATGCCAAAGAGATGCTCGAGTGCGATCTTAAGTTGGAAATGATGGCAATTCCAGATTTAAAGTCTGCTATCGCTTATGCTGAAGATAGTCATGACTATGTATCACGTGATCTATTTCAGGAAATACTCGAAGACGAAGAAGAGCATGTCGATTGGTTAGAAACACAACTAGGCTTAATTGATATGACAGGTATCCAAAATTACCTTCAAGCTCAATACGTTGATGAAGAGTAACTCAATACCCAAGTTTACCTTTATTCAGGTACTCAAAAGTCCTCTAGAGTGATGACCTCTGTCATTAGGACTGCTTAATTATTTTCCTTGCGTAAACAGCTTTGTTTCTGTACTATTCGTGCTCCTTAATCTCAGTCAATTATCTTTAGTTCCTTGCTTCCTCTGGACGACTGAGCCATTTGTGGAAGCTGAATAATCCGTAAGGAGCAACCAATGCGTCATTACGAAATCGTATTCATGGTGCACCCAGATCAAAGCGAGCAAGTTGCTGGCATGATCGAGCGTTACACTGGTTCAATCACTGAAGCTGGCGGTACTATCCACCGTTTAGAAGACTGGGGTCGTCGTCAATTGGCTTACCCAATCAACAAGCTTCACAAAGCTCACTATGTTCTAATGAACGTTGAAGCTGACCAAGCTGTAATTGATGAACTAGAAACTGCTTTCCGTTTTAACGATGCAGTTATACGTAACATGATCATGCGTACTAAAGCGGCTATCACTGAGCAGTCTATTATGCTTAAGCAAAGAGAAGAGCGTGCTCCTCGTCGCGAAGAGCGTTCTGAAGCTAGATCAGAAGAAGCTGCTGAGTAATCATACTCAGATTTAGTACTCAGCCTAAGTTGAGCTCAGAATTTATTTTTGCTGTGACTTAGGCAGATAACTTTACTCAAATTTAAGATCAGGAGATAGCCCATGGCTCGTTTCTTCCGTCGTCGTAAATTCTGCCGTTTTACTGCAGAAGGCGTACAAGAGATTGATTACAAAGACGTAGCAACTCTTAAAAACTACATTACTGAAGCTGGTAAAATCGTACCTAGCCGTATCACTGGTACTAGTGCTAAATATCAGCGTCAACTAGCTCGCGCTATCAAGCGTTCTCGCTACCTAGCTTTACTACCGTACACTGATAAGCATCAGTAATCGGTTCGTTTTATTAAGAAAGAGGATTAAACAATGCAAGTTATTCTACTTGATAAAATCGGTAACCTAGGTGGTCTTGGCGATACTGTAAACGTTAAATCTGGTTACGCTCGTAACTTCCTTATCCCTCAAGCTAAGGCAGTAATGGCAACTAAAGCTAACGTTGAAATGTTTGAAGCTCGTCGTGCTGAACTGGAAGCTAAAGTTGCTGAGCAACTATCAGCTGCACAAGCACGTGCTGAGAAAGTTAACGCTCTTGAAGCCGTTGTTATCGCTTCTAAAGCGGGTGACGAAGGTAAACTATTTGGTTCTATCGGCACTCGTGACATCGCTGACGCAATTACTGCGGCTGGTGTTGAAGTAGCTAAAAGCGAAGTTCGTCTTCCTGAAGGCGCTCTACGTAATACTGGTGAGTTCGAGATCAGCGTTCAACTTCATTCTGAAGTATTCGCGACTGTTGCTCTTCAGGTTGTTGCTGCTGAGTAATTCAGTATTTAAGCTTCAAAAAAAGCACCTCTTGTGAGGTGCTTTTTTTATAATGAAAATAATAAATTGATTGAGAAAATACTGTCGGCGTTTTGTAAACCTTCTGGGACTCGGTCATGATACTGCCGAGAATAAGATATCTTTAAGGCGACATGTTGATTAATATTGTTAGTTGCACTCAGGTCAGTATCTGTTCTGACGTTGCTTTCACCTGCAACAAGTGTGACGCCTGCCGATAAATTTAAGCTTTTATTTATGCGCCAGTTACTTTTGACGTGACCACGAAAGATGGCCTCTTGAACGATTTCATCAAAGACAATGTCTTTGTCATCAATTTCATCGGTATTGGGCTCTTGATATCGGTAACCTGGTCCTAATTCCAGTTCAAGAACGAACGTGTCTGTGTTGTAGAACTGATAACCGAGACCACCAGACAGTGTGTAGTCCTTAAAATAGGCACTATAACGTGAGTCGACACCTTGGAAGTTGCCGTAGAGGTAGGTTTTGGGACCTAGTTTATAGTCGCTTTGTGCCAAATAGGTGGATTGTCTTTTATCTTCTTCACCATCTTTGTACAGCTGGTAATATTTCCATTCACCTGTCGTTCTATGGCGTCCGGATAGGTATTCAGCACTGAGTCTTGAGTTGACTGAACGTGAGTCAGTATTGCCTGTATGTGACTGATAACCGAACTCGATTTCGCTCTTCCAAGGTGAGGGAATATCAATCTTGTCTTGGTTTTGTTGTGATTCATCCGCATAGACTACGGAGCTGAGCAGTAGGCTAGTCGTTATGAGCCAAAGTTTTGCCACTCATTGCCTCTTTTTAATTATTGTATTAGGTGAATACTAGAGAGTTTTTATATAATTTCAGTCAGTTCTAAGTTAATTCTATATGATATGCTTTTAAACCCCTTGTTTAATACAGACATCAAGTTCATTCTAGCTATAATGAGCGTTCACAATCTAGTTTCTGAGCAATAACATGGCAGATTTTAAATCAGACAATCGCAATAAAAAGCCAATCGACGCCCAAGTGGATGCAATCAAAGCCCCCCCTCATTCTATCGAAGCGGAGCAGTCTGTGATTGGTGGTTTATTACTTGATAATGAACGTTGGGATACGGTAGCTGAGCGTGTTGTTGCGAAAGATTTTTATAGTCGCCCTCATCGTTTGATGTTTGAAGCCTCTCAAGCCATTCTCGAAGAAAGTAAACCGCTGGATTTGATTACCTTGTCAGAATACCTTGAGCAACGTGAGTTACTCGATGATGTCGGTGGCTTTGCTTATCTCGCTGATTTGGTCAAAAATACGCCCAGTGCTGGCAATATTAATGCTTATGCCGATATTGTTGCCGAGCGAGCATTGACTCGCGATCTTATTAGTGTCGCGAATGAAATTGCTGATGCAGGTTATGATCCTCAAGGCCGTTCTCCAGAAGATTTATTGGATATGGCGGAGAGCAAAGTGTTTGCCATCGCTGAATCTAGGACCAATGACAGTGATGGGCCGCAAAACGTCGATAGCATCCTTGAAAAGACGTTAGAAAGGATAGAGCTGTTGTATAAGTCGCCCCAAGATGGTGTTACTGGGGTAACCACTGGGTTTACGGATTTAAATAAGAAAACAGCAGGCCTACAAGGTTCTGATTTAGTGATTGTTGCTGCTCGTCCTTCTATGGGTAAAACGACCTTTGCAATGAACTTGTGTGAAAATGCTGCGATGGCACAGGATAAACCAGTATTGATTTTCTCACTGGAGATGCCCTCAGAGCAGCTGATGATGCGGATGTTAGCGTCACTTTCTCGTGTTGATCAGACCAAGATCCGGACCGGTCAATTAGATGATGAGGATTGGGCTCGTATTTCTTCGACCATGGGATTATTAATGGAAAAGAAGAACATCTATATCGATGATAGTTCCGGTCTTACTCCAACAGAGCTGCGTTCACGTGCACGTAGAGTTGCTCGTGATAATGGCGGATTATCCATGATTATGGTCGATTACCTTCAACTTATGCGAGTACCATCCATTAGTGAAAACCGAACCTTGGAAATCGCTGAGATTTCACGCTCATTAAAAGCTCTTGCGAAGGAGTTGAATGTTCCTGTGGTGGCCTTATCTCAGCTCAACCGTTCGTTAGAGCAACGGGCGGACAAGCGTCCAGTAAACTCAGATTTGCGTGAATCGGGCTCTATTGAGCAAGATGCTGACTTGATAATGTTTATTTATCGAGATGAGGTTTATCATCCAGACAGCCCGATGAAGGGAACAGCAGAAATCATTATCGGTAAACAGCGAAATGGTCCAATAGGCTCGGTGCGATTGACGTTTCAGGGACATTGGTCTCGTTTTGATAATTATGCAGGCCCTGCATTTGATGTGGATGATGAGTAACCTATGAGTTATATGAAAGCGGCAACAGCGTGTATAGATTTAAATGCGCTGAAACATAACCTGAAACAGCTCAAATCCCAAGCGCCTGAAAGCAAAATTATGGCGGTGGTCAAAGCTAACGGGTATGGGCATGGGTTAAGGCATATAGCGACAAATGCCGAAGGGGCGGATTCATTTGGTGTGGCGCGCATAGAAGAAGCCTTGCAATTGCGTGCCAGTGGCGTAGTAAAAGCGATATTGTTACTAGAAGGGTTTTATTCACCCGGCGATTTGGCTGTGTTAGTGACCAATAACATTCAAACGGTTGTGCACTGTGAAGAGCAACTTAATGCGCTGGAAGAGGCAGAGCTTGATAATCCTGTCGTGGTTTGGCTTAAGATAGACAGTGGTATGCACAGACTTGGCGTAAGGCCCGAGCAATATCAAGAGTTTATTACACGTCTTAAACACTGTCCGAACGTTGCCAAGCCGCTGCGCTACATGAGCCACTTTGGTTGTGCTGATGAGTTAGATAAGCCAACGACGACTGAGCAGACGGAATTATTTATGTCTCTAACTCAAGGATGTGAGGGAGAGCGTTCCTTAGCGGCTTCAGCGGGTATCTTGGCTTGGCCCCATAGTCAATTAGACTGGATACGCCCTGGTATAATCATGTATGGAGTATCGCCTTTTAATGATAAAACGGCGGCACAAATGGGTTACCAACCTGTGATGACTCTAAAGTCCCATTTGATTGCTGTACGAGAGGTTAAAGCTGGCGAAAGTGTCGGATATGGCGGCGTATGGACCTCACCTAGGGATACAAAAGTTGGCGTAATAGCGATAGGCTATGGTGATGGCTATCCAAGAATGGCGCCTAACGGAACCCCAGTATTAGTCAATGGTCGCAAAGTTCCTGTCGCAGGGCGTGTATCTATGGACATGTTAACCGTTGACCTAGGGCCAGATGCGGTTGATAAGGTCGGTGATGAAGCGGTTTTATGGGGCCGAGATCTGCCAGTGGAAGAGGTGGCTAACCACATCGGCACCATTGCTTATGAGTTAGTAACCAAGCTCACCTCACGAGTTGAAATGGAATATATTACCAGTCAATAACGGTCAACAATTAAATTTCGTTAACTAGGCTAAATTAATCAATAGCTCCTCTATTTTAAGAGGAGCTGTTTGTTGGTAGAACTATTCGCCTTGCAAGGTGGCGATAATACGCCGACTTCCAGCGTGGCTCCTATGTTCCCCCAAATAGATTCCCTGCCATGTCCCTAATGCTAATCGACCGTCTTTTATTGGGATGTGTACGCTACTGCCAAGCGTGGATGCTTTAATGTGTGCGGGCATATCCACTATACGGATGATGTGTCCATATTATGGACAACTCTAGCCTATATAGTCCCAGACATTTGATATTCTAACTCGTCCATACCGATACTTAGACGTATGGCCAAAGATTGTCCATACAAATCGTTATCGTGGCACATCATGAGACTTCTCCCTGGATGGTAACCAAGAGACAGCGAGAGCCACCATGATTACGATGTTCACATAGATAAATACCTTGCCAGGTTCCCATGTTAAAGCTTCCATCGGACACAGGAACAGAAACACTACTCCCAAGCAGACTGGCCTTAATATGGCTGGGCAAGTCGTCACTCCCCTCATAAATATGTTTGTAATAGGGTTCACCTTCGGGAACCGCACGGCTAAAGAAGCTTTCAAAGTCATCACGTACGGTAGGATCTGCGTTTTCGTTGATCGTCAAAGACGCCGATGTGTGTTTGATGAAAATATGAGCAAGTCCTACTGATACCTGTGACAACTCAGGTACCTGCCTTACAATTTCATCTGTAATCAGATGAAATCCTCGTTTCTTGGGTGAGATTTTTACTTCTTTTTGAATCCACATAATTCTATTTTCTAATTGGCAGTACATTTGAAAAACGGGCCAACTCTTTCTCCAAGCGGGCCAACCTATCAAGCAACATCAACTCTCGATTCAAAGCCTGATGATAGAGCTCTTTGTAACTTTGCTTCTCTGCTCTGACTTTTCGAAACAAATCTCTAGGTTGGCTAGCTTGTACATCAACCTCTCTGTTCGCTGTGTCAATTGCTGCAATCAACTTCCCGAAGCTGATCCTGGATTTCTTAATTGCCCCACGCTTTCTGCCAGCCTCCAATGCTACGGTGTCCTTGTTAATCGAAGAACCTAGTGGAACTCGGCTTGGGCATCCTGCCTTCAAACGTTCTAGCGCATCCCAGTACTCTTGCATGCTAAACCTCCTTATTCTTCAAAAGGGCAATCCGACGCTGGTAACTTTCGAGGTCTTCTAATTCTGACAACTCAGTTCTAAGTGCAATACTCGAATCATCCTTACTTTTTAACTCATCAACCAAGACCTTTTGACGAGCAATGACTCGCTCCAGTTTACTTGTTTTGATGATTGCTTTATCACAGCTAATACAGGCAGAAACCAGGCGAAGTAGTTTTTTGTCACATGGGGATGTCGTCATACATGCCCCCAGAGGTGTCTCTTTATAGGCAAGCTCACCCTTTTTGAAACGGCTTACCAACTCCTTACGATCGTTGAGCAGCAGGCCTTCGCTTTCTCGTTCGGTAACGTTGCGATCGACAAACCGCCCATAAGTACCAAACAAAGGTTCAGTTCGATCTGCAACAACTGCTAAGTATGCATGAGCATCACTCTCAGGTTTAATTTCCCTCATCAGGTGCGATATATGCTCATCATGATCGAATTCGGAAATACAAGCAGAGGCATTGCAATAATAGAGTGTCATCTCTCTCGATATATGTTTTAACTGACTCTTAAGTGCCGGAATGGATACATTCGCTGACTGAGACACATAAAACGCCAAGGTTCTCCTAAGCTGATGAGTAGTAAAACGCCACACAGAACCTAGTTGAAAAGCCTTCTCTTTGTGCCATGTACGAAACGGATCAATGGCAACTAAATGCTCAAAATCAGAATCCTCTATTGCATATGGCTCTGAGGGAAAAAAATTAAATATCTCCTGATCTTTATTCGCATGCTTTTGAATAATCAAGGGAGCGTTCAAGTCAATATTCGCACCAGTAAACCTCAAGTAGCTCACGCTTATAAATAATGGCGCGTCATCCTGTAAGATGTCGCACTGAGAACAGATTAAAATAGATATCTTCTGTGCAATTTCAAACGCCTTGACAACCTCTTTGCTGGTCACCCAAGCGACTCTTTTCTTTTGTCCAACAAATTTACTTGTGTCCCCAAAAACTTTATAGACATTCCGACCCATCATCTTTTCGATTACTAAGGCGTTGTTTTTGAGGCTAAGGCATTCAGAATGTCTCATCCCTGTGTATATATGAATGTATATGCGACAGGCATGTTGTATTCTGGTTAGGAACTTACTCAACCCAGGAATATTTGAGACGCTATACTTAAATAATAATTCTCCAAGCCCATATATAGATGAAGCTTCATAAAAAAATGGGGCCATTCCTCGCCTTTGAACACCCAACTGGCGTTGCTTAGAATCACAGCGAGCAAACAAAGGGTCGTGTATTATGTTTTTAGTAAATCCTATGAGGTTATCTATACTCGCCAGAATTTCATTAAGGAACATTTCCAGATCAGAAATTAATGAAGACAATAGCCGCGGAGGTATTACAGGGTGCTGAAAATCTACGGGCAGTTCTTTCGACTTTTCTCTGGCCAAAAAACTAGAATATAGACTGGATATTTTGTACCCAGAAATATCGCTCGGAATATGTGCCAAATGACCAACCAAAGAAGAAAAACCAGTCAGAAGTGTTCGCGTTTCAAGTGTGCTGATGAATTCATCAAGGTGTTTTTTCTCGGACAGGAGAGTTGCGATTGATCTTGATTGACTTGAAGCATAACCAATAAGCCGACGTACAGACTTCATATAGTTCATTATTGTGGCTATGCTAATGCCGTAATTTACTGATGATTCAGCACAATAGATCAGAAGAAACGCAAGCCATTTAGCCTCATTCCGATAACTCTTTTGTGCAAATTCGAAGTTAATCCGAGCTGAGCCTGAATCTCCAGCTAAACGATAGAATCTGAAATCCCAAACATCATCACCATATCGGGATATTGGAATTCCTTGTTTATTTCGAGAAACGACAAACTTATCAGAAGGTACTTGAATTCTCCCATTTATCTCAAAGGCGTCAGGAAATGATGCTTTATTATATTTTACAAAACATTCGAAGTTAGCACGATATATCTTCGCACTCATGAAAACACTCCAATTTCAATCAAAGTGTCCAGTTTCATTTGCCAATATTCAGATAGGATCTCCCTATCAAAAACATTGCGTTCAATATTATCTAATTGACCAATATTACCATTGAAATTTGATTTAATGACATCAAGCACTTGTTCTACACGATTTAAAACAGGTAACACCTTCTCATTAAAGTGTTTTTCTGAATGCGCGAGTATTAAAGACTCTTTAAGCAGGTACTTAAAGCTGATTAATTTATGAACATCTTCGATATCAGGATGAACTTTATAGTTTTTACAAAACAAGCAGCCTTCAAGCGTCCTGCAATCTGGTTCAATGGGTGTATCTCCGATGGCGGCAGGACTACTTCCGATACACTGACCAACAGGTGTGCTTTTCGCCTTGGCATGTATATCTATAATCATGGCCTTGTAAGAATCGAAAAAGCTGCCAATTTGGCTATCATTGCGAGTTTTACTACCTTCCGAATAATGTCTTAGTACCGTAACAGGGCTATTCTGTAAAACAATTGAGGTCGTTGCGACATCTGTATTCCTTATTAACCAATCGCCCTTATACGCCCTCCACATTCTTGTTGTTATTTTTAAATCAAAGCCAAAACATACATTCAAACGTCGATGAAGGTCGCCCGCAATACCCATAGAGAGTGGCTCTGCCTGGTTAAATGTAATCTTAAAAAATAGCAAGGGATAAGAATGTATATTGAGTGCATCCAGTATGTACTGTCGAAGTAACAGAAACTTCTTGAAAGTTTGGTAAAAGGTCGAAGATATATGAAAAACGACTTCTCTCTTCCCCGCTCTATATTTAATCCCCTTAAATCCCAGTTTGTCTTTTAGAACCTCATGATCACCCGACCACGGGAGTTGCAACATTTGCCCCAGATTCATGCCAGTGTTTGCAGAAAATAGCATAACAAAAGCCTGAAATGCCATTCGGGAAGCATCTATGCGCCTATTATGAAATCGGGATGAATTGGCGATCTCCATTTTACTGATTGCATTATTATGGGATGCTCGATGACTAGCGATTAGATTAGTCTTTGAAAGTTTCGTTATTTCCTCTACAGTTCGAATACAGCCGCTTATATAGTTATATGCCAAAAAGCGATCTTTCAATGCTGCTTTATTACTAACAGTCGATTTCCCTCCGAAGGGCACAGATACGGGAAAGAACCAGAAGCGATTATTCTCAATGACTATCTCTTTTGGGAACTTCTGAAAATCAACAACAAAGTCGGATAGTTGATTAAATACTTGAAGATAGACAGTCAGAGTGCGAGCCACACTTGTATCTTCTGGTATCTCAGTTTTATTAACTGCTTTCAGAGATCTCCTTATTTTCCTGACATTTCGAAAAAGATCTCCGTAAGGATCACCATAGACATGGCGCCCGACACCCATTGTCAACTGCTGCAAAGTTGCAGCAGTATTAACGTTCATATCACTAGCTCTGACCTTATGAATCAGATATTCCGTAAACAACCTTACGGCCTCTGCAAAATCATCCATAGAATCAAGCCCTCGAATACAACTTGAATCACACCACCGTACAAAGCTATTAAACTGCCCGAAATTTGTTTTAAGCGAGTGTGCAGACCTTCCCATCTTTATGTGATGAAGGAAAAACTCGATATACAAAGAGACAAACTCTTTTCTGGCAGACCGATAGCTTTCCATATTCACCAGATTAGACGCGCAAGCTTCGGTTGAAGTGTCTGCCGTCATACGCCGTCTTTTGGTGTAACACCAACTACCAATATCCACCGCATATTTATATCCTGGGATAAAAACCTTCACAGCTGAAGGATCTATCAGCACCACGTTTCCCGTTTCATCCGTGGGCAACTGTTCGATGGTATATGAAACGGTCTTTCGCTTACTCCATGTCATCGGTATTTACCTCGTTCAGCATGGATTCGAGGTAGGCCTCATACTCCGATTGCAAATCAAGCGCGACGCGGTATTTTTCGCGGTAGTTTAAGTAGGCTTCTGTCGTCCGAATACTTGTATGCCCCATCCTGGAGCGAACCAGCATCAGGGCTTTTGTCATATCTGCCTTTACAACCAAGTGGGTTTCGGCCTTCGACATTTGGTTAACAAAACTTTCCAAAAGATTCATTCCAAAGGTTGCTCGCAGATCATGGAAACGGAATTCAAATTCGTACCCATGGCGGTACAGCTCTGGCTTTAATTGCTGTCTGATGAATTGAGTGACGGCGTTACCCCTTGGCGGGCTTCGATACAAGAGCGCGAAAGGGTCATTCTCAGCCATGTAGTAAGGCTGACCAGCGCGAGTCAGAAACAAATATTGATCGCCATCTTCTGGATATATATGCTTCGACAACTTCATTCGTTGATGACAACGCTCAGAATTCATATAGATTTGCACTCTGCGATACAGAAATAACGGTACAAGTAACACCATCTGCTTGCCATATTTGGTGCTGACAGGTGTTCCGCCACCGACCTTTATCCTGTGAGACACTGCGCCTTTATACGGCTCATCCAAAAAATTCTGCCGACGAAGCGTGAAAACAGTTTGCAACCGTGCGCCAGTCGCCAAAGCAAGAAAAAACGCCAATGTCATTTCGGTATTACCAATGGCTTTCAGAGCCTGAATTAAGGCCGCTTGCTCATCTTTTGGTAAAGGCCTGAGCTTACCGCCGTCATCAATGTACTCGCTGTAGTCATCATTGCTCTTCACTACCCTGAACGATCGAGTCAGGTCTGTGCTTTTTACTGACTTTCTGCGCTGAAAACCTCGCGCATCTCTGAACATCAGTGCGGCCTCATCTTCAAGCCACAACGGATGAGCAAACTTAAAACCTTCAGTTTCCAACCAACGATAGAAATTCTGCAAACTACTCATGCGTCGTTTAGCCGTGCGTGCCTTTAGCTTTCCCTGACGAATTTCATCGTGCAAATAAGTGCAATAGCGATACGTAGGCCTGGCCCTAGGCCGGGCAGATATGGACAGAAAATCGATTTCCTCTTCCAGTAGCCACCGCCTGAAATGCGCCAGATCCCCCGCTATAGATTCGAGAGTTCTGTGCTTTACAGGCACAAATCCGTTAAGTCTGCTTAGTAGATAGCGATTAGCCTCTGCCCAAAGTGAACCGTCCGGGTCAACAATCATCGGGTAGTGGTAAAACACGTCATGTGCCACGTCCTGCGCCGGGTGCCGATAATAGTCACGACTTTTGGCGGTAGCACTGCATACATGGCTACCCACAAGTTCTATAGTTGACGGCTCATAGCATTCCAGCTTGCGAATCACCTCGACTCTGACACGAAAATTTAGCTTCATAGACAATGATGCAATCACCTCGCTCAATAATAATCCCTTGAGCAGTTTATTTGCATCAAAGGCGATGAAACAACTTTAGCTTGACATTTAACCAGGATCAACAGATTATTTCTGCATCATTGACTATGAACAGGTGAAGGCGTGAAGCTGAAACAGATCGCAACCATCAATGCAGGCTATCCATTTAGGGGCAAAATTCCTGAAGTGCCAGGCTCTGCCGTGGTAGCGGTTCAGATGAAGGATGTCTCGCTAACCGAAGGGATTCGCTGGTCAGACTGTTTGGAAACCACGCTCCCCGGCAAGCGCGAACCCGACTACCTCACCACAGGTGATATTTTAGTGGCCGCCCGAGGCAGCCATAACTACGCCGTACAGGTGGATCAGTTATTGGCCACCACAGGTAAACAGGCCGTTGCTGCGCCACACTTTTTTGTGGTCAGCCTGAAGAAGAAAGACATCCTGCCCGAGTTTATGGTGTGGTTACTTAATCAGGCACCGGCTCAACGTTACTTTGAGCAAAATGCCGAAGGCACCCTAACAAAAAGTATTCGCCGCAGTGTGCTGGAAGATGCCCCAGTCGTTGTTCCGCCCCTTGCCAAGCAGCGAGCAATTATTGCGATGGCCAACACTTTGGGTGAAGAGCAGAGGCTGATACAAAGGCTAGTAAACAACGGTGAGCGCATGATGGGCGCAATCGCCAACGACTTATACCAGGCGCATGGCCACTAAACAGCCTGCACAACTAATTTAAGATTTGAACCGGGCCTGTTATTGATTGACCCCACATAAAAGGAAGCAATGGATGAACGACACAGCCATGAGCGGTAACGATAAAATTAACCAAGACAGCATTAACAAAGCGCTGTGGAATGCCTGCGATACCTTCCGTGGCACCATCAGCGCCGACACCTACAAAGACTTCATCCTGACTATGCTGTTCCTCAAGTACATCTCCGATGTATGGCAGGATCACTACGATGGCTACCAGGCCGAGTACGGCGACGAGCCGGAACTCATCGAAGAGATGATGAAAAACGAGCGCTTTGTACTGCCCAAAGCGGCTAGCTTCTACGCCCTGTACGAACGCCGCCACGAACCCGGCAACGGTGAGCGCATCGACCAGGCGCTGCATGCCATTGAAGAAGCCAACGGCACCAAACTCAAAGACGCCGGTAAAAGCGTGTTCCAGGACATCAGCTTTAACACCGACAAGCTGGGTGAAGAAAAGCAAAAGAACACCATTCTGCGTCACCTGTTGGAAGACTTTGCCAAACCCGAGTTGAACCTAAAGCCCACCCGTGTCGGCACACTCGATGTGATCGGTAATGCTTACGAATACCTGATCAAAAACTTCGCCGCCAGTGGTGGTCAGAAAGCCGGTGAATTTTATACCCCGCCAGAAGTCAGTGACCTTATCGCCGAGTTGTTAGACCCGCAACCGGGCGACAGCATCTGTGACCCAGCCTGTGGCTCTGGTTCGCTGCTGATGAAGTGTGGTCGCAAGGTCGTGGCCAACCACGGTAGCAAGCAATACGCCCTGTACGGACAGGAAGCCATTGGCTCCACTTGGTCGCTGGCCAAGATGAACATGTTCCTGCACGGCGAAGACAACCACAAAATTGAATGGGGCGACACCATCCGTAACCCCAAGCTGCTCGATAAAAACGGCGACTTGATGCTGTTCGACATTGTGACCGCCAACCCACCGTTTTCCTTAGATAAATGGGGTCACGACGAAGCCGAGCACGACAAGTTCAGCCGCTTCCGCCGTGGCGTACCTCCAAAAACCAAAGGCGACTACGCCTTTATCCTGCACATGATCGAAACCCTCAAACCCAAAAGCGGAAGAATGGGCGTTGTGGTGCCGCACGGCGTGTTATTCCGTGGCTCGTCAGAGGGCAAAATTCGCCAGCAACTCATTGATGAAAACCTGCTCGACGCCGTCATTGGTCTGCCAGAGAAGTTGTTTTACGGTACCGGCATTCCAGCGGCAATCCTGATTTTCAAGAAGAACAAAAGCGACGACAGCGTAATGTTTATCGACGCCAGCCGAGACTTCAAAGCAGGTAAGAACCAAAACCTGCTGACCATCGATCATATCGCCAAGATTGTAGCCACCTATCACGCTGGCAACGATGTCGATAAATACGCCTATGTCGCCAGCCTCGAAGAGATTAAAGAGAACGACTACAACCTGAATATTCCGCGCTATGTCGATACCTTTGAGGAAGAGGAAGAAATCGACTTGATGGCAGTGCGAACCGAGCGTGAGCAGCTGAAAGCACAACTGACTGAGCTGGAAACCGAGATGGCAAAGTATCTTGAGGAGCTTGGTTATGGTGCCTAAGGGGTGGTTAAAGACTAATTTTGGCGCGGTAACTGAAATCGCTAATGGTCAGGTAGACCCTAAGGTGGAGCCATACTTAAGTATGCTGCATATTGGCCCAGAAAATGTTGTTTCTGACTCTGGTCAAATTATCGGTGTCGTAACCTGCAAAGAATCTAATCTTATCTCTGGAAAGTACGAGTTTGATGAGAACGCAATTGTATATTCGAAAATCCGCCCGAATTTGAACAAGGTTTGCCGGCCAAGATTTAAAGGTGTTTGTAGTGCAGACATGTATCCAATCTGGGCAAAGGGTGAGTTAGATATTGAATTTCTGCTTCACTTTATGCTCGGGCCCCAGTTTTATAAAGTTGCAGTGGCAATGTCTATGCGCACAGGCATGCCGAAAATTAACCGAAGTGATTTGAATACAGTCACGCTTCTTCTTCCTCCGGTTGAGGAGCAAAAGAAAATAGCCCAAATCCTCTCCGCCTGGGATAAGGCCATTACCACCACCGAACAACTGCTCGCCAACAGTCAGCAGCAGAAAAAAGCCCTAATGCAACAACTGCTCACCGGCAAAAAACGGCTGTTGGATAAGCATGGGGTTAGGTTTAGTGGGGAGTGGAAGTGGTTGCGAGCAAGTGAGTTATTTAAGCCTGTATCTAAGAAAAATAACTCTGATTCGGAAGAGTTGCTTGCTGTAACTCAGGACCAAGGCGTCTTACCACGTTCACTTCTAGAGCGAAGGGTTGTCATGCCTGACGGATCAACAAATGGCTATAAGCTCGTAGTGCCAGGTAACTTCATAATCAGCCTGAGGTCATTTCAAGGCGGTTTGGAATACTCGGGCTACCGTGGTTTGGTAAGTCCTGCGTACACCGTTCTCGAGCCGATCAAATCTATCGATGATGAGTTCTACAAGCATTACTACAAATCCTACGACTTCATTGGACATCTGGCAGTTGCCGTGATTGGTATTCGAGATGGGAAACAGATTAGCTACAGTGATTTTTCATTCTTAAAGCTGCCTTACCCTAGCTTGGAAGAACAACAAAAAATCGCTGCCGTACTTTCCACCGCCGATCAGGAAATCTCTGCTTTGCAACAAAAGCTCGATGCCTTAAAGCAAGAGAAAAAAGCCCTGATGCAGCAGCTACTCACGGGTAAGCGCCGTGTCGTCATAGAGTAAAGGAAGACAAAATATGAACACCGAGGTTGTAAATGATTTAAATAAGTGGGTTTCAGAGCGCCCTCAGTGGCTCCAGATTGCAGCTACTCGGCTACTTCAGCAGTCTGAGCTTACTGCCAATGACGTCTCTGAGCTCGCAAACCTTTGCCAGCAGGAAGCCGACGGTAAGCTGCCCAAAACGACCTGTTCCTTTCCTGCTACTGCCTTCTCCCAGGGCGCAGCAGGCTCCCTGCGTTTGTGTTCAATCAGTGAAGTCGAAGGAGTAAACGCCCTTGCTCCGAAAAAGCCACTTGAGTTTGGTAAGGGCAATATCACGATTGTTTATGGCAACAACGGGTCAGGCAAGTCCGGTTACGTCAGACTCCTCAAACATGTATGCGGAGCCCGCGAGACGGGTACCCTCCACCGCAATGTCTATAAGCCCGGCGCGGCAGCACAGAAAGCCTGCATTTCGTTTGAGCAGGATGGCGTACCGAAGACTCATACCTGGTCTGGGCAAGGTATCTGCGATGACCTCAACAGCGTTGACATTTTCGACACTTCGTTTGGCAAGGTGTTTGTCAGCAGCGAAGACGAGGTGAGCTACGAGCCGCCGGTATTATCCTTTTTCAGCTCGCTCATCCTCACATGCGAAAAGGTCGCATCGGCTCTGGACATCGAGGCCAACCGGCACCAGTCCAAAAAGCCGAATATCCCGACTGACAAGAAGGTAACTCCTGAAGGTATCTGGTACGAAGCCATCAGCGCCAAGACCAGCACCCAGGATATTGACAAGCATTGCTCGTTTGGCAGTGCTGACGAGACCGAGATGCAAACGCTGCAGCAGCGCCTTGCCGAACAGGCACCGGCGGAAAAAGCGAAGCAGCTGAGAAAGCAGAAACAGCATATCGACACTCTAGTCCAGGATGCCCAAAAGTATCTGGAGCAATTGTCGGACGAGAGTTACCGACGGATCATCGCTGCCAAGAAGAAGTCGATTCTCAAAAAGGCAGCGGCAGATACGGCGGCGGAAAAGATGTTCTCCGGTAGCGAACTTGAAGGCATCGGCTCTGATGTCTGGAAAGAGCTTTGGGAAGCCGCCCGGAGCTATTCCCTATCGGCTGCCTACAAAGAAGCAGAGTACCCGAATGTTTCCGATGGTTCCCGTTGTGTCCTGTGTCACCAGACCTTGACCCAGGAGGCCAAGGAGCGGTTGATCTCCTTCGAAAACTTCGTGAAGGGGGAAATGCAGAAAGCCGCAACGGATGCGGCCAAGGAATACGATACCGCCAGTCAAACTATCGAGGCGCTACCGACATCGGAGACGCTGAAGACACGTATCGATGCGGCTGGCATTCCACAGGATGTCGCCAGCCAGGTGACGGATTTCTTTGCCCAATTACAGGCCAGAAAAGACCTGCTCCCTGGGATCGATTCCGAAGAAGCCATTCCCGACCCACTACTCTCACCGAAATGGATCGAAGAAGCCAACGCCCAGTCGAAAAACCTCGGTGAACTCGCGGCAAAATATGACGAAGACGCCAAAAGCGACAATCGAGAGGAGATCAAGAAAAAGCTAAACAGCCTGCAGACCAGAAAGTGGTTGTCTGAACACCGCGCCGCCATTGATGAAGAAGTCACCCGATTGAAGCTGCTGAACCAGATCAAAGCGGCTAAAAAATCCGCTGATACGACAGCTTTATCAAGAAAGAAAGGCGAGTTGGCAGAAGCATTGATCACGGATGCGTTCGTGCAAAGGTTCAAGGCGGAGCTCAAGGCCCTGGGCGCGTCTCAGGTGAAAGTCGAGCTCGTGAAGTCAAAAGTCTCCAAGGGCCGCGTCCTTCATAAGCTCCAGCTTCGAGGGGCCTCTCAGAATGGGCTCGCCGATGTGCTGAGCGAGGGAGAAAATCGGATCGTTTCCATTGCGGCATTTTTGGCCGATGTCACCGGCAAGAGCAACCAGGCCCCGTTTATCTTTGACGATCCAATATCCTCACTCGACCAAAGCTATGAGGAGGCCGTGGTTCAAAGACTGATCGAGCTGTCTGAGGACAAGCAGGTCATTGTCTTTACTCACCGCCTGTCCTTGCTGGGAACGGTCCGGCATTTTGCCGAGAAAAAGACCATCAAGCCCGATGTGGTGAGCATTCGCTCTGCGGACTGGGGGACCGGAGAGCCAGCTCCCATTCCACTTTCACAGAGTGACATCAAATCCGCCCTGAACACACTCATGAATCAGCGGTATCAGGATGCAAAGAAGGCAAGTGAAAACGGCGAGTTTGAACATGCCGAAATCTTGCTGAAATCGATATGCAGCGACTTCAGGACATTGGTGGAGCGCTCTATTGAAAATGATTTGCTGTGCGGGGTGGTTCAAAGATTCCAACGACCGGTCCATACGTTGAAGCTCAAGGATCTGGCCAAATTGAAGGACGCGGATTGCAATCTCCTTGATTCGCTTATGACTAAATACTCCGGATTTGAACACTCGCAGCCAACAGAATCACCTGTGGAGCTGCCGAAGCCAGACGATCTTCTGGCCGATATGACTTCATTAAAAACCTGGCGTGAAGAATATTTGAAGCGAGCGACACTTTAATTTTATACGCACCTCGGGTTTCAGGGGTTGAAGAGAGATTAGGAATGACACAATACACGCCCAAATTTCAGGAAGAATACAGTGCCAAGTTACCGGCGCTGACGTTGTTGACCAACCTCGGGTGGTCGTTCCTCTCTCCTGAACTTGCATTAGCCGCTCGTGGTGGCAAGGCCGATGAGGTGGTGTTACGCCAGGTATTACGCAGTGAACTTAAGAAGCGCACTTTCATCTTTGCCGGTAAAAGCTACCCGCTGTCTGAAAAGGCGATCGACAACCTGATTGCCGAGGTGTGTAGCCCTGCATTGAACGAAGGCCTGTTAACCGCCAATGAGCGCCTGTACAACCACCTGCTGTATGGCATCTCGGTCACGGAGTTTGTGGAGGGCAAAAAGGCGAGCCCAACCGTTGCACTGATTGATTGGCAAAACCCGGCCAATAACAGCTTTGTATTCACCGAAGAGTTTACCGTTACCCGCTCTGGCGGAGTGGAAAGCCGCAGACCCGACATTGTGTGCTTTGTGAACGGTATTCCTCTGGTTGTAATTGAGGCGAAACGCCCGGATGGTAATGCCAAGAAGGGCCCCACCATTGACGAAGGCATTTCGCAAAGCCTGCGTAACCAGCGTCATGATGAAATCCCGCTATTGTTCGCCTATAGCCAAATGTTGTTATCCATAAACGGCAACGAAGGCCGCTATGGTACCTGTGGCACACCCGCTAAGTTTTGGGCCGCCTGGCGTGAAGAAGACATCGCAGATAGCCAGATGTACGCCATCAAAAACAAAAGACTCAAAAATGAGCAGTTAGCAGGCTTATTCAGCCACCGCCCAGCAAAAGATCTGGATTGGTACCAGAGCCTGACCGCTGCGGGGGAGCTTGCTGTGACTGGGCAAGATCAATTACTGATCAGCCTGTTAAGCCCTGCCCGGTTGCTGGAGATGACCCGTTACTTCACCTTATTCGATAAAAAGGCTGGCAAAATCGTTGCCCGTTATCAGCAGGTGTTTGGCATTAAGCGGCTGATTGAACGCATCACTATGAATGATGTAGCCGGTGACGCACAGGGAGGTGCTAATGTCGCGGGAGGCAGGATGCCGGGAGCGACGAGACGTGAAGGCGGTGTAATCTGGCATACCACAGGTTCGGGTAAGTCATTTACCATGGTGTTTTTAAGTAAGGCGCTGATCCTGCACGAAAGCCTGAAACAATGCCGTATTTTAGTGGTGACTGACCGGGTAGATTTGGAAACCCAGCTGAGCAAAACCTTTGCCTCTGGCGGCGAACTGGCCGGGAAGAAAGACAAAGAAGCAGCGATGGCGACCTCTGGTAAACGCCTGGCTGAACAGATTGGCAAAGGCACTGAGCGGATTATCTTCTCGCTCATTCAGAAGTTTAATACCGCTACCAAAATGCCAGAGTGTGTAAACAACAGCTCTGACATTATTGTGCTGATTGATGAAGGCCACCGCAGCCAGGGCGGTGAAAACCACATTCGTATGAAGCAGGCGCTGCCCAATGCCGCATTTGTCGCTTTCACCGGCACGCCACTGTTAAAAGACGACAAGACCACCAATAAATTTGGCCCCATTGTGCACGCTTACACCATGCAACGCGCGGTGGAAGACCAGACTGTTACGCCGCTGCTGTACGAAGAGCGCATTCCCGATTTGGATGTGAATGAACGCGCCATCGACAGTTGGTTTGAGCGCATTACCGAAGGGCTTTCAGACGAGCAAAAAGCCGACCTAAAGCGCAAGTTTGCCAAAAAAGGCCAAGTATACAGTGCAGATGATCGCATTCGTTTGATTGCCTTGGATATTGCCAACCATTTCGTAAAGAACATCGACGAAGGTTTGAAAGGTCAGTTAGCCTGCGACAGCAAAGCCTCGGCTATCAAGTACAAAAAGTATCTGGACGAAGCAGGCTTGTTTGAATCTGCCGTGGTGATGAGCCCGCCTGATAGCCGTGAAGGTAACACTGCTGTCGATGAGGCCACCACACCGGAAGTGACCCAGTGGTGGAAAGACAACGTGGGTAGTCAAGATGAACAGGCTTACACCAAGCATCTGATTGAGCGCTTCGACAAAGATGATTCTCTGAAGATACTCATCGTGGTTGATAAGCTGCTTACCGGCTTTGATGAACCTAAAAACGCTGTCTTATATATCGACAAACCCCTAAAAGAGCACAACCTGATCCAGGCGATTGCACGGGTAAACCGCCTGCACCCGAAAAAGAAATTTGGTCTGCTCATCGACTATCGCGGCATTCTGGCGGAACTGGATACCACCATCCAAAAATATCAGGATCTGGCCTCCCGTACTCAGGGCGGTTACGACATTAACGATATTGCTGGCCTGTACAATCAGATGAGTACCGAGTATAAGCGCCTGCCACAGCTGTATAAGCAGCTATGGGCCATATTCGATGGCGTGAAAAACAAGAGCGACATTGAGCAATTGCGTCAGGTACTGGTACCAAAGATTGAAGAGCGTGGCGGCGAGCTCGTTGACGTGCACCTGAAAGTGCGAGAGGACTTCTACGAAGCCCTGACGGCCTTCGCCAGCTGCTTGAAGGTAGCGCTGCAATCGGCTACCTTCTTTGAAGACAAGAGCTTTAGCGACCAGGATCGTCGTCACTACAAAGAAACAGTGAAGCAATTTTCCAGCCTGCGCCAACTGGTTCAGCAAGATGCCGGTGAGAGGATTGACTACGACGAATACGCCGAACAAGTGAAAAAGCTGCTGGACAAGCATGTGGTGGGTGTCGAGGTTAAAGAACCCGGTGGCGTGTATGAAGTGGGCAAGATGGGACAAAAGCAACAGCCGGAAGACTGGAGCGAAGATAAAACCCGCAACGAAACCGACATCATCAAAACCCGCGTAACCCGCATGATTGAACAAGAGCTACGGGATGACCCTTATGCTCAGGAAGCGTTCTCAAAACTGCTGCGACAAGCCATTGAAGAGGCCGAAAAGCTATTCGACCACCCACTGAAACAGTACATGCTGTTCCGTGAATTCGAAGAGCAAGTTCAAGACAGACGCTTGAACGACATACCCGATGCTTTTGCCGGTAATCGTCATGCCCAGGCTTACTTTGGTGTGTTCAAGAAAGTGCTGCCTGAAGCCTTAGCTGTGCTCGACAGCCAGGTTCAGGATAAGTGGATAAAAGTCGCCTTTGAAATTGACCAGGCGGTAGAAACCTCTGTCGCGGAAAACTCCATCAATCCACAGAACATCGAAGCCGACATCCGCAAAAAGCTACTGCCGCGCATGTTCCATGAATGCAAAGCCATTGGTGGCGGAATGGATCAGGCCAAGAAGATTGTTGAGATGATTGTTCAGATCACTCGGGTCGGGTTGAACGTTGCTTGAATGGGTATAACCAGATGAATGTGCCGATTAAACCCCAAAGTCAGACCATGAGCTTCCGCTACGGCGACGAGCAGATTACGTTTGAGCGAGTTAAGCGTCCGCAAGCCACAGGCAAGGTATTAATCAAGGTTCATCCCGATTGTCGGGTCATCGCATCGGCTCCTGAAGGGGCTGCGAGCGAAGCCGTGTTATCTGCTGTTAAAAAGCGTGGGCGTTGGATATACGAACAGCTTCGAGATTTCCGCAAACAGCTTGAATTCACCACACCTCGGCAATACATCAGTGGTGAGAGCCATTACTACCTAGGGAAGCAGTACCTGCTGAAAGTGATTGAAGCGCCTGAGCAGGTTCAAGGCGTGAAACTGCTACGTGGCAAACTGGAAGTATCAGTACGAGCGAAGTCCACCGACAAGG
Organism: Vibrio zhanjiangensis; assembly: GCF_030161235.1. Taxonomy (GTDB): domain Bacteria; phylum Pseudomonadota; class Gammaproteobacteria; order Enterobacterales; family Vibrionaceae; genus Vibrio; species Vibrio zhanjiangensis. The sequence continues at coordinate 22,404 of NZ_BSPW01000001.1, forward strand.
TGAAAGAGCTACTGACTGACTGGTACAAAGCACGGGCCAAAGAAACCTTCGCCAAGCGCCTCGATGCGATGCTGGAACAAGCCCTTTGGGTAGAGGAACGACCACCTCTGCGCATACTGACCATGCAAACCCAATGGGGCAGTTGTTCACCCAATGGCCGCATCACCCTGAACCCACACCTGGTTAAAGCGCCTCGTGAGTGCATTGATTATGTGATTTTGCATGAGCTTTGCCACATCGCCGAACATAACCACAGCGAGCGGTTCTATCGGTTATTGGGTCAGGTAATGCCAAGGTGGGAAAATACGAAAGAGCGGTTGGATGGGATGGCTACTGTTATCGCAAATTGATTACTGAATTCATAGGAGCAAATAAATGCACGACTACGCAACAGCTAATCAGAAATCAAATCGGAAACTGACACCCTCAAAGCTTCAGATATCTGATAGATCTTGGTGAGGGTAATGTTCTGATCTCCTCGTTCAATGTGTCCCATATAACTACGGTCGATCCCTGCAAGATCAGCCAACGCTTCCTGAGATAAACCTTTCTCTTTTCTAGTTTTACGAACTTTTTCACCAAAAGCGACCAAGCGCGGATCTTTCATAATTGCTCTGCCTAAAAGACAGAACTATCACCAAATGTAGTCTATATCACCACGGGATATATCGCTCATTTTGCATTAATCTGATATTACGATTTCAATACACTTGGATAACAACATGAAGCTAAACACTTTGATTCACCGGCAAGGTGGCTTTTGCTTTTACTGTAGAAAGCCGCTTCTTGAGCGTGATGCATCTATTGAACACATCATTCCAAGCTCAATGGGGGATTACCAAGGATTTACCAACCAAGTTGCATGCTGCACACTCATGAATAGCATTCTGCAAGACTTACCACCAAAGCATAAAATAGAACTGCTTTTGAACTGGTGGGGACGGTCACCTTGTCCAAAGGATATGGCACTTTCCCTTAAAGAAATCGAGAAGCAGCGACAGAGCATACTAAATTCAAGTTTTAATGAGCCAATCTACGGCTATAAAGATGGTGGCTTAATAACAGCCGATGAAAATGTAATCTTGGAAGTACCGGAGGAACTTGATGAACTCCGTTTTAAAAAAGAATAACCGTTTGCCTAGATGCTTGAGTGGACTTTGTCAAATCAAGAGAAGATAACATAGTGTTGCATTACAAGGTTTACACCGCTGTTGTTCACTCTTTATCAGCAGGAATATTTAGCTTTTTCTCACCCTGTCGCCATATCGGGTAAGTTCAGGCTTTAAAGAACTAGATGTTTGCCAGTAAAGAGCAGATCAGAGCAAACATCATACTTATAGTTCTGCAAGAAAGTTTATTAACTAAGAAACCTGATGTCTATATAGTCACCATATAACCCGGTACGATAATCCGTGTCTATATAACCCGTACATCATCTCCTTCATAAGTGTGTTGATAATACTTGGCTCTTTCTGGAACAAAATGGTTAAAGTGTTTTTCCATGTCATGACGCACAGTGGGATCGGCATTTTCATTGATAGTCAAACTTGCGGAAGTGTGTTGGATAAATAACTGTAATATTCCGACAGAAAAAGACGCAATCTCTGGTAATTGTTGTTCTATTTCATCAGTGATGAGGTGAAATCCGCGTGCCCTTGCTTTGAGTTGAATGCTCTTTTGTCTCCACATGTTGCTTCCTCCAAAATCTATTTGGCAAATGACATCATTGTCGGTATGGTTAGGATTAGAAGTTATTACAGATTGGGTCGTTTAATTATCATCTAATGTGATTTGACTCAATAATGTGATTTTGTGACTGAGCCATAATGTCACTCTGAAAATTTATTACAAAGTTTTGTTCGCTTGTTTCGAGATGAGAACAGAACTATTTTTGCTTAATCGGGGCTGCTAGCAGTCGCAGCTTTCCACACTATCTTGACCAAAACAAGTAGAATTGTATCTACTCTAACATCGGGATCGTCACCATGTTGAAAAATATTAACCCAACGCAAACACCAGCCTGGAAAGCGCTTACGGAGCACTTTGAGTCGGCACAAGATATGAACCTAAAGGAGCTCTTTGCTCAAGACGAGAAGCGCTTTGAAAAGTTCTCTGCTCAATTTGGTTCTGACATTCTCGTTGATTATTCGAAAAACCTAATCAATGATGAAACCCTCAAGCATTTATTCTCTCTGGCCAGCCAGACGGAAGTGAACTCTGCTATTGACGCTATGTTTGGTGGCGATGCTATCAACCAAACAGAAGGCCGCGCTGTTTTGCATACGGCACTTCGCAATAGAAGCAATAAACCTGTTTTGGTTGATGGCGAAGATGTCATGCCTGCTGTCAATGCGGTGTTGGATAAAATGCACTCTTTCACTGAACGTGTAATTGGTGGTGAGTGGAAAGGGTACACAGGCAAAGCAATAACGGATATCGTCAACATTGGTATCGGTGGCTCAGATCTTGGCCCTTATATGGTGACAGAGGCGTTAGCACCGTATAAAAATCATCTAAATCTGCATTTTGTATCGAATGTCGATGGTACTCATATCGTTGAAACGTTAAAGCCATTAAATCCAGAGACAACCTTGTTTTTGATAGCTTCTAAGACGTTTACCACTCAAGAGACCATGACCAATGCTCACACTGCTCGAGATTGGTTCCTTCAATCTGCTCATGATAATGCCCACGTAGCTAAGCATTTTGCTGCATTGTCTACCAATGCAGAAGCTGTGTCTGAGTTTGGTATCGATACTGACAATATGTTTGAGTTTTGGGACTGGGTAGGCGGTCGTTATTCTTTGTGGTCTGCGATTGGCCTGTCGATTGCGCTTGCAATTGGCTTTGACAATTTTGTTGAGCTTCTCGAAGGGGCACATGAAATGGATAACCATTTTGCCTCGGCGGAACTCGAGAGTAACCTTCCAGTTATTCTTGCCCTAATTGGTTTGTGGTACAACAATTTTCATGGTGCTGAGTCGGAAGCTATACTGCCCTATGATCAGTATATGCATCGTTTCGCTGCCTACTTCCAGCAAGGCAATATGGAATCAAATGGTAAGTATGTTGATCGCGATGGCAAAGTAGTGACATACCAAACAGGGCCTATTATATGGGGCGAACCTGGTACTAACGGTCAGCATGCTTTTTACCAATTGATTCACCAAGGCACTAAGCTTATTCCTTGTGATTTTATTGCACCAGCAATCAGTCACAATCCAGCTGGTGATCATCATCAGAAACTGATGTCCAATTTCTTTGCTCAAACAGAGGCACTGGCATTTGGTAAAAGTGCATCCACAGTCAAGGAAGAGCTAGTTAAAAGTGGGATGACAGCGGAGCAGATAGAAGAGTTAGTTCCCTTTAAAGTATTTGAGGGTAATCGTCCAACCAACTCTATTTTGGTAAAGAAGATTACACCGCGTACCTTGGGAAATCTTATCGCAATGTATGAGCACAAAATCTTTGTTCAAGGCGTTATATGGAATATCTTTAGCTTTGACCAGTGGGGGGTTGAATTGGGCAAGCAGCTTGCTAACCAGATTTTACCAGAATTGGCTGATGGCTCTCAAGTGTCCACTCACGATGGTTCAACGAATGGATTGATTAACGCTTTCAAAGCCTTTAAAGCATAATAGAATATGAATGATGTGACGCCAGCTATTTAGCTGGCGTTTTTGTTCATTGGGATAAAATGTGCGCAAGTCGGTTAAACGGTGTGATCGATACTGCTCTGAGAGTCAGTATGTAGGGTGAACTTTTGTCCCAGCAGGGCAATTAATTGATCATAATATTGCATATTTGGCTTGTTACCGAGTAGCTTACACAGTTCGTTGCCTGTTGGGCTAAACCGGTAATACAGCAGACGAACTCCACTAGTATGGGCTTGAAGCGACAGCTCTTTCCCTTGGTAAAATAGCGGGAGGGGAGAATCCAAATCAATGACCCCTGATTCCAATTCTGTACCGTGCATTAGGCCGAGCTCAAATAACACCAGCAGACTTGAATAAGGTAGCTGAAAACTACCCACATTTATGTTGCCGGTAATATTACGTTTGCCAAAACTAAAAATTCCCCCTTGAGCACGAAAGCCTATTAAAAGCTTGCGGCTCGTATCTCCGCCAAAACTGCATGCGAGAGAAGCTGCTCTTTGTAACACTTGTGCTTCTTTTGGAGACATATCTTTGAGAGTCTTAAGTGCTTTCATCGAGGTAGAGCCTGGGTTGGTGACTTCTCGTTTTAGTACCTGTGCCCAAAGGCGTTGCATCGATGCATTGTGGACTTCCTGAGCCATAGTGAAAAAACGCTGTAGCCAGTCATGGTCTGGGTCTCCAGCGGTTTCATTTTTACATGACATGTGTGCAAGTTTAAGGATGTGCTCGAGATTCTTTTGCTGGAGTTCTTTTTGTCGTCGCTCACGCACAAGCGCTCGTTCTAACGCGGTTTTTTGTGGCGTCTCTTTTTGTAACAGAGCATCTAATCCGTGAGATTGGGCAATACTCAGGATACGACTGGCACTGTCTTTGATGTAGTTAGGTTTTTTCTCATGTTGCGATTCAGAAGTTGGCTCATGATCGAGCACCACGGGTTTTTGTTTCTCGGACATGGGAATACCTACGGCCAGTTGACCATAATAGAAACAGACATCCTTTAAATTTACCTCTTATCTGTCAGGGCTGCCAGAGAAACTCTGTGAGCAATCTTTGAAAATTGACGCTATGCCAAATGATAATAACTTGTTAAAATTGTTACATGTGCATGGAGGGCTTATGAAGCTTTTAAATGAGAACAAACTGAGAAAGAGCCTGTCAATCACCTTATTATTTTTTATTTATCTAGCAGTACTAGTTTATCTGTCTAGATATGTATAAGTAGAAAGAAATAATTGACAGGTTGTATTTTTGTTAAGACTTTCTAATCTCTAGTCGTCATCATATTCTTCGATACTCGTCCCTTCAAGCATATACCCAGTTTCGGCCAAGTCATGGCTCATGCTCACCGTTTTTAATCTACCGACCACATAAATAACGTCCCAAAGTTGCTGAATAGGAGCACCCTGTGGAAATTTTACATAGATGATTTGGTTGGGTGGTGGCGGTGGCACATGTATGCATGCCCCAAAGTATGGCACGAGCAAAAATTCAGTGACTGTGTTGGCATCACCTTCTAAAGGAATGACAAATCCTGGAATTTTCACCATGCTGCCACTGAGCTCTTGTCGCACTTTACCTTGCAAAGATTGTTTAGCCGCATTTCCTGAGTGGTTGGTTATGGGCATGCCTTGAGCGTTAAACTGGTTGCGCTCACTTTTGGGAATCAGATCTATCCAATCGAGTTGTAGAATATCACTCGTGTTTTCTTTCGTGTCTTTTTTGGTGTTCGTGCTGCTTGCTTGCTCTCCTTTGGCTGCTGATTCTTTTGGGGATGTTGTTATATTTTCCTGTGTAGCAGTTTTGACCGTATCTTGTTTAGCACTGACTAGGTTTGTTACTAATGAATTCGCTACAACAAGGAGTATGATTAATATTTTTTTCATGGTTACACTCTAATTGTCATTCCATCACTTAGGGATTGCTTGTATGCGTGAAAAGCGGGTATAAAGCCGATTGATGTCCCTGCCAGTTGCACGGCTGCAAGAAGCTTCCACTCATAATGAGATAAGGCGACCAGTTCAATATTAATGCCGTAATTTTGTTGAATGAGAGGTGCAGCGCTCGCGAGGAGTCCATACAAGACAACGACACCTGCCACCAGTCCAAACAAGGTTAGGCAACTTGCTTCTAAAACAAGTAGGGACAATATGTGTCTTGGCCTTGCACCCATTGCTCGCAAAATTGCCATCTCACGGCGGCGTTCCTGTAAACTGGTCAGTAAGCTCGAGAGCATGCCGAGCAATCCTGCAATAACGACGAAGACGGAAATGACCATTAATGCTTGCTCTGCAACTGACATCATTCCCCAAAGTTCATGCAGTGCGATACCAGGGAGGATGGCACTCAGAGGCTCTTTAGGATAGGTATTAATTTGACGTTGTAGTGAAAAAGCCTGAATTTTGGAATTTAGGCCAAGCAGCATAGCCGTGATCTGTTTGGGTTTAAATATCTGACTTTCTAGCTGATCGGCGCTAGGTGTGTTGCCAAGATGCGCTCCTGATTCCCAACCGACATGAATTGCTTCAATGGCCTCTAGCGAGACATGCACGGTTTTATCTACTGGCGTCCCAGTGGGATCAAGTATACCAACGACTTTAAATGGCAAGTTATCATGACGGCTAAAACCGACATCACTGACTCCATGGGCTATGATGATTTCTGTTCCGATTTTGTACCCCAGATCTCGGGCAACCTCTGAACCAATGACCGTTTCGAACAATCCATTAAATTCTTTCCCCTTGGAAATGGTTAACGGATGTTTTTTACCATAGCGGTAATGTTGGAAGTAGTCATGATTGGTGCCCATAACGCGAAACCCTTTGTGAGAATCGCCTAGAGAAATAGGGATCGCCCATTTTACCGCGCGGTGATGGCTAAACTCTTCGAAACTTTTCCAATCAATATTATTGGTGGCATTACCAATACGGAAGACAGAATATAGGAGTAGGTTGACTTGCCCTGAGCGACCACCAACAATCAAGTCGGTGCCCGAAATAGTGTTGGCGAAGCTATTTTTTGCTTGAGTGCGAACACGTTCAACGCCCAGCAGCAAAATGACAGAGATCGCGACTGTCATGATGGTTAATATGGCGGTGACTCTGCGATTTAGGACACTTTTCCACGCAAGCATAAATATTGGAGTCATAGCTTTGCTCCTGCTTGATTAATTTGGCTTAGATTGAGAGTTCGATCGAATACACTTTCTAAACTTGGATCGTGGCTTACAAATAACAAACTTGCTTGCGCTTGATTGACGTGTTCCAACAATAGTTCGATAAACGCGCTGCGATTATCGTAGTCCAGTGAGGAGGTCGGTTCGTCTGCAATAATTAACGCTGGTTTACCAATCAGTGCTCGTGCTGCTGCGACACGTTGTTGTTGACCAATACTTAGCTCAACCACGGGTTTGTGCATTAAATGTTTTGCTAGGTGCAGTTTTTCTAGTAATGCTTTTGCTTGCTCGATAGGTAGTGTGTCGAGCCTAGATTTTCGCAGCTCAGAAAACTGACACGGAAGAATGACGTTTTCAATCACACTAAGGTAGGGCAGCAAGTTAAATTGCTGGAAGATATAACCAATATGATCGGCGCGGAACTTATCTCGTTGACTGCCTGACATTTGTACTAGATCTTTTCCTAATACATGTAGCTTCCCAGTATCGATTGTGTGAATACCTGTGAGCAACCCTAGTAATGTCGATTTGCCACAGCCACTAGGACCTTTGATAAACAGGTGCTCGCCCTTTTTGATAGATAGATTATCGAGACACAATGTTGGCGCTTTATTATCTGGCCAAGTAAAAGAGACATGGTCCATTTCGACCACATAGTGATCAGTATTTTTTATCATAGCAGATGACCTAAATAAGAAGCCTGAAGAACAGAGTCTTCAGGCGAAAGCTGCTTTATAGTGAAATCTTAGTGTTATTCTCAGACAGCTCTGTAACGCTCTGAGCTTTGTCTGTCATTAAATTCACTCTGATAGATTGTGTTGCTGGGAAGTGATTGAACCACTGCGTATCAATCTCTGAGAGTGCACTTAGATTGCTACATTGGTAATGATATTCAATGGTGAATTCGCCGTGGCCAGCGTCAGCGTGATGAGCGTGGTCGTGATGATGTTTTTGGTGACTATCATTATGCTCATGGTGACAATCTTGACAATCTTGACAATCTTGACAATCTTGACCGTCTTGACCGTCTTGACCGTCTTGACCGTCTTGACCGTCTTGACCGTCTTGACCGTCTTGACCGTCTTGACCGTCTTGACCGTCTTGACCGTCTTGACCGTCTTGACCGTCTTGACCGTCTTGGCCGTCTTGACAGTTCTCGCTTTCATGTTCATCTGCGTCTAGAGTGTGAGTTACAGAATGGTGTATGATTTGACATCCCGCATTGGAAGTCAGAGCAAACAGAGAGGCTGCATTATCGAGATGAGCTAAGGTATTATCCAAAGCTTCTTGCTGTTGTTTATTTTGAGGAGCGTGCTCAAAGCCTAATACATCGGCGCCAGGAGCATTAATCTCTAGCAATAATTCCTGACCGTCTTGGGCAATATTTAACTCGACATGGCCGTGTACGTGAGCTTCATGTTGACGAAACTCTTCATTTGCCAGTGCTGCAGTACTTAGAGCAAAGCTAACAATGATGGCGATTTTCTTTATAGAGTACATTGTAAATCCTAATCAATGGTAATTTAAAATTGTTGCTGCGTTTTTCTCAGCAATTTGTTTTTCATTTAACTCATTTTATTAGGTCGACAGGGGGAGAGCGGGCGAGATAACTAAATACCACTTGTTGGAACAGGTGATAGATTGGGCTAACGCTAAAAATATCGCTCTGGGGCTCACTGATCAAGATAATCGGGGTGTGGCCAACAGCGTGTTGTAGAGATGTAAAAAGTTGGCAGTGATGTTGATGGTGTTTCGATACATCGAATTCATATTGATGGGCAATATAGGCCCAGCTCAACCATAATACGAGAATAATCGCAATAGCAATCATTGCATTAGGGTGTCGTATTTTTGAACGATTTGGATGAGTCATAGCGCTTAATTGGGCATCAACAGAACAACTGTTATGTTATAACAATCAAAATGAAAGCGCTATGTTTAAAATTGTGCTAAATATTTTCTTTGATTAGAGCTAAGACGTGTTCAATCTCATCTTGATCCAGAGCGCCTTCCTTGACAAACAGGACTCTGCCTTGTTTATCTTGGACCACAATTGCTGATGATTCTTCTTGTAAATCCCAAGCACTTGCGACCTTGCCATCTTCGTCTAAAACCATAGAAGACCATGGAAAATCCTTCTTACTCTCTTCTGCTGACGATTTTACAAAAGAACCCGTTCCCCAGATGGAATCATCCTGATTGATGATTGACGTTGTTTGGTAACTGTCTTGAGCAAACTTTGAGGCGGTAATAGCAGCCATAAGTGGTTGATTGAGGGCTTTTGCACTGCTTCGTCCGGCGATGGCTTGAATCACTCTCACTTTACCGAGCATATCTTGTGATGCCCATGCTTGGTATGTTATGTCATTCCCATTCACCATGATCTCGCCATAGTTTGAAACGTCAACGGCTGGCAGCATTTGATCAACTTTGATGTTATGTGCTGAAGCTGTTGAAGAGCATACCATTGCCAAGGCAATCAGCGTTTTTATTTTCATCTTATTCTTCCTTTCTTGCATGAGGACCAATTATATATTGAAAAATTTTCTCTGGCTGCGTCACTTACTGACATAGAGAATTTTGTCGGTGTAATTGTGATCCAATCGGTTATTGGTTGGCAAAGGGTTGGGGGAGAATACTCAGTAATAGTTAGGGGCTACTGAAAATGTGACTGGCACGAGAGCCAGTTTTTTACTGGCTCAATATGATGATCTGGTCGTGAAGTCTTATGAATTTGGCGGGAAACAGACACCAGTCCCATTGAGCCCACAATAGCCATTAGGGTTTTTCGCCAAATATTGCTGATGGTAAGTTTCAGCGTAGTAATATTCTCCAGCGATTTTGATTTCTGTGGTGATATCCGCGCTGTTTTGGCCAAGTAACTTTTGGTAGTCTTCTTTAGACGTCTCAGCTTGTTTTAGCTGTTGCTCACTATATGCATAAATAGCAGAACGATACTGTGTTCCCCGATCGTTACCTTGGCGCATTCCTTGCGTTGGGTTATGGCGTTCCCAGAATACTTGCAATAGGCTTTGAACAGAAATGACGCTTGGATCAAATACCACTCTAACAACTTCTGTATGTCCTGTCTTACCCGAGCAAACTTCTTCATAGGTTGGGTTTGGCGTATAGCCACCAGCGTAACCAACAGAGGTACTGATCACGCCTTCTAGCTGCCAAAACAAACGCTCAGCCCCCCAGAAACATCCCATTCCAAACAATATCTCTTGGCAATTTGCAGGTGGACTTGCTTTGATATTGGATTGATTAACGTAATGCTTTTCGTCAACCTTGAGGGGCTGAGTACGGCCGGGAAGCGCTTGCTCTGCAGTTATCTGGACTTGTTTGTCGAGCATAATTCATCTCCTTAAACGATATTCTTGGGAGTAGACCGCCTAATTGACTGTTTTCGTACAGACATCTTTTTTCAGTGGCGTTATTATTTCGTTACGACGTGTAGGCTACCAATAGACCATGATAAGAGCGATTTTTCCAGCAATTCTACTTTTAAGCAGTTTTTCTACTTTAGCGCAGGAAGTGGCGTTGTCTATCCGTGGACTTTCTGGAGAGTTGGAGCAAAATGTCGAGATATACCTAGAAGCCATTCCCCAAGAAGATTATAACACTGGGTTGCGTTTTCAATCTCGAGTAGAAAAGCGTTTAACTGAAGCGCTCAATGCCTTGGGCTATTATCACCCTAATTTTTCATTTGAAGTGGACGAAGATGATCAGCAGTTAATCGTCACAATCACACCTGGTGACCCAGTATTAATTGCACTGGTTGATATACAGCTCACAGGTGAGGCCCAAGATGATCAAGCGTTTACAAAGTTGGTTGATAAAAGCGGCCTAGAGCAGGGACAGGTATTAAATCACAGTCTGTATGATGGCCTGAAATCACGCATACGTAACCTCGCCTTACAGAAAGGATATTTTGATGGCGATTACACCTTAAGTCGATTGGAAGTGGCGCCTGATCTCAATCAGGCTTTTGTTCGACTTCATTTCGATAGTGGAATTCGCTATGTCTTTGGACAAACTTCTATCGCAGGGAGTCAAATCGATATAGCACGTGTTGAATCACTGTCACCCTACAAAGAGGGTGACCCCTATTTGGCATCTGCGGTGGGAGAATATAATCAGAACTTATCCAATACAGAATGGTTCTCTTCTGTTCTTGTTGAACCTGATCTTTCTCAATTGGGAGAAGGAAGAGAATTGCCAATGAAAGTCTCTTTGGCTCCACAAGCTAAGAATCAATTAGAAACCGGTCTTGGTTATTCTACCGATGTTGGCGTCAAAGGATCGCTCAAATGGAAAAAACCTTGGGTGAACAGTCACGGACATAGCTTCAACAGTAGCTTCTCGCTCTCTGGCCCAGAGCAAACGGTGACCGCAGGCTATAAAATTCCACTTGAAGATGCTCTCAATGAGTATTATCAACTCAAGTACGGTATGAAAAATCTCGACAATCGAGATACTCAAAGTTTGGAATCGAATTTAGCCTTGGAACGCCATTGGTTGCTCGATAATGGATGGCATAGAACCCTTTTTATTCGTTACCTATTGGAAAATTACGAGCAAGGTTTACAAGATGATTCTGGGCAATTTCTACTACCTGGTATGAGTTTTAGTCGTAGTAGAATCCGTGGTGGCGCAATGCCGAGCTGGGGGGATAAACAATCATTAATACTTGAATTTGGCGATGATCGAGCATTGTCAGAAACCAAGGTACTTCGCCTTCAAGGAGGGATGACTTGGATTCGTAGTGCAGGGAGAAATCATCGAGGGATTTTCCGCATAGATGGTGGTGCGAACCTCACTGAAGATTTTGACCGATTGTCACCATCATTACGTTTTTTTGCTGGTGGTGATAATAATTTGCGTGGTTACAACTATCAATCCATTTCACCGACAGACAGTAGCGGGGCCTTAACGGGCGCAAAATATATTGCGACCTCGTCACTTGAGTATCAATATCGAGTATATGGTAACTGGTGGGGAGCCGTTTTTTATGACTATGGTGATGCTTTTAACGATGAGCCTGATTTTAAAAGAGGTACAGGAGTCGGTGTGCGCTGGGCATCTCCTGTTGGACCGATAAGGTTAGATTTTGCTTGGGGGCTTGATGCCACTCCGGGTGATGAATTCAAAATTCATTTCACAATGGGCCCAGAGTTATGACCAAGTTTGTTGTAAGGTGGTCTAAGTGGCTTTCAGTTCTGGCCATGAGTTTGATACTGGTTGTTATTATTGGGTTATCTATTGTCCTATTTACCAATTCAGGGTTGAAACTGGTTGTTTGGGCTGCGGAAAAATCGCTTCCACAACTTAGGATTGACTCTTATTCTGGGGCTCTTTTTCCGCGTTTTACACTCAATAAAGTTGCCTTTAACGATCCAGCATTGAATTTGGATATTGACGCTCAGTCGATAACACTGGGTGTCGATATTTCATGTTTCATTGAGCCAAGCATTTGTGTGGATGACCTTAAGCTTGATGGAGTAAGGTTTTCTATGCCGGAGGTGCCATCATCTGATGACAGTCCAGCGGTCTCAGAGGATAGTGGTGATGCCAATATAGAATTACCGCTCCCGCTTCGAGTGAAACGTTTGGCTCTATCGGATGTGGATCTCAATATTCTTGGCTATCAATCGCAAATCGGTTCCTTTGTCTCTGAGCTGAGTTTTATAGGATCGCGTTTAAGCATAGAGAATACATCACTAACAAGCACTAAACTGACATTAGCTGAAGAAAAAGACACCGCACAAGCTTCAACGACTCCCGTGACCAACAGTAAACACGATATTGAATTGCCAGATATCGTATTGCCATTACAAATTGAATTGTCTCGACTCGATATTAACGATTTTACTTTGGTACAAGAAACACCAATTGTTGTCACTCATTTGGGGTTGGAGGCCCGAGCTGCAGGGTCTGAAATCAATATAAAGACTTTGCAACTTGATATGCCTCAATTGGAAGGGCAATTAAATGGCGCAGTCACCTTGGCAGAAGACTACCCAATTAGCTTGACTCTGGAAACCACAATCAAACAGCCTGTTGCCAAGGGACAAACCTTAAATCTTGTAGCATCGGGTAGTCTCTCAACGCTTTCCCTAGATGCAGAATTGGGTGGTCTAGCCAAAGGCAAAATAAAGGCGTTTATCCAGCCATTGACTTCGGACGTTCCTTTTGAGTTGTCGTTGAGTGATGGGAAAGCGCAATGGCCTTTGCTTGGACAAGGGGATTATTGGGTTCTTGTTGATAAGCTGAATGCTCAAGGCTCTTTGGATGGCTACAACATTGATTTCGCTTCCAGCCTTTCAGGTCAAGATATTCCAGATGCGCAATTGAACATTCTGGGTAGCGGTGACCAAAGCCAAGTGGTGTTGCAAACTCTGTCTTTGAAAACCTTGGGTGGAGAAGTGTCTGGTAAAGCGATGGCGAATTGGCAAACTCCGATCAACTGGTCTGCAGATCTCTTATTGCGAGATATTCAGCCGGGATTGCAGTGGCATGAGGCGGAAGGGCGCCTAAGTGGTCATCTGACGACCACTGGTGGATTGACCGAGCAAGGTGGCTGGCAGATTTCGCTCCCAGAGCTGGATATTGAGGGCATTGTTCGTGGCTATCCTATCAATCTTGATGGGCAGTTGTCGGCGTCTGACCAAGATGGTTCTGGCGATGTTAAGCTTCTCACCTCTGGGGTGGTATTGTCTCATGGACCAAACTACGTAAAAGCGAGCGGTGTTATTGAACAAAATGCGGATATGCAGGTAACCGTGTCATTTCCTGATATGTCGCTATCAGTGCCGAACTTACGTGGCAATCTACAAGGTGATATTGCACTAAAGGGTGACCTACATGAACCTAGAGTAAGCTTAGCGCTCAACGCTGGTGATGTTGGCTGGCAAAAAGACCTTACGGCTAAATCTATCGAACTGGTGGGAGAGTTATCACCTCTGGGCCAAATATCAGGCAATGCAAAGCTTTCGGTGCTTGGGGCGAACTATCAGAGTTATGCTATTGATCATGTTTGGCTAAAAACGGAAGGCAGCGAGCAGAAACATACACTTAGTTTGGATGTGAAGTCGAATGTCGCCTCAACTAAACTGACCTTACACGGGGCTTTGCAGCGAGCCCCAGAGTTAGCTTGGCAAGGGGTGTTGGACGATATGTTTATCCAGTCCAAACAAGGCATTTGGACACTAAAAAAAGCCACATCGATTGGATTTTCAGCGCAATCTCAACAGGTCTTTGTTGCCGCTCATTGTTGGGGACAAGCTGGTGCATCGATTTGTTTAGATAAGGATATGAATGCGGGTAAAAGTGGTAAAGCTCAGATTTCAGTCACAGATTTAGACTTTAAACAATTCAATGCTTTTGTGCCTGAAAAAACAGAACTCGTTGGCGATATTAATCTCTCTGCCATGGCGAATTGGGCCCCCGACTCCCCGCCTCAATTATCGCTTGATCTTAATATGACCCAAGGCAAAGTAATCGATCAAAATACCCATCCGATACATTTGGGATGGGAGAAGATTCAGCTAAATTCAGCCCTAGAAAACAATACGTTGTCAGCAAATTGGTTGATTGATTTGAGTGATAATGGAGAGTTTACGGGTAAAGCTAAAGTCAAGAACGTCGTCGATAAAAAGAAATCAATTCAGGGTGATATTCAACTGACCGAACTTAAATTGGACTTTCTTGAGCCGTTTTTGGGGGATTACAGTCAGTTTAAATCGACGCTGAATTCTAAATTGTCTTTCTCTGGCCCTATTATGAAACCTAAGATTCAGGGACAGTTTTTGCTTGATGAGCTCTTGCTTAAGGGGGACGTTAGCCCTATTGAGGTTGATTCGGGTAAGGTTGAAATCAATTTCTCTGGTTATGGTGCAAGTCTAACGGCTGCGATCAATACACCAGATGGTCAGTTGCAAGCCTCAGGTGATGCCGATTGGCGAGATCTTAAAAATTGGCAGACCAATATGCGAGTGTTTGCCGATGAGCTTATGGTAGATATACCGCCGATGGTTAAGGTGAAAGTCATTCCTGATATGACGATATCAGCATCTCCGAAACAAGCTCGTATCGACGGTACTATTTCTTTGCCTTGGGGGAAAGTCGTTGTGGAGGAGCTACCGCCCAGTGCGATCGGCGTGTCTAAAGATCAGGTGATCTTAAATGATCAGCTAGAGCCAGAGGATTCGCGTACTACTATTCCTTTTACCGTCGAAACCAACATCAACATAAGTATTGGTGATGACTTCAAGCTATCCGCTTTTGGGCTTGAGGGTGAGTTATCTGGCAACTTAAATATCTCACAGCGAGATAAAGGGCCATTTGTCACTGGTGAGGTGAATATTATCGATGGTTCTTATCGATCTTTTGGTCAAGACTTGTTGATTCAACAAGGAAAGATTTTGATGAATGGACCTGTTGATCAGCCATTTGTACAAATTACCGCAATACGTAACCCAGACAATACTCAGAATGGCTATACTGCTGGAATTAAGGTTATTGGTCCAGTCGACGAACCAAGTGTAACAATATTTTCTGAGCCCAGTTTACCGCAAGCGAATGCATTGTCTTATTTGTTGCGTGGTCGAGACATTGATGGAGAATCGGGAGGCAATACCGTGACCTCTACTTTAATTGGGCTTAGCTTAGCGAAAAGTGGTCACGTGGTCGGTGAAATAGGGGAAGCGTTTGGTGTCCAAGACTTGCAATTGGACACGGCTGGCTCGGGGGATGATTCTCAAGTCACCGTGAGTGGTTATGTGTTCCCAGGTCTTCAAGTAAGGTATGGTGTGGGTATTTTTGACTCAGTTGGAGAGTTTACGGTTCGTTATCGTTTAATGCAGGACCTTTATGTAGAGGCCGTTTCTGGGCTAGATAGTGCCGTCGATTTACTTTATCAGTTTGAATTCAACTAATTAAATAGTGAGATGCAGGATGCAACATTTAGTTTTTGTGTATGGAACCCTAAGACAAGGTGAAAGAAACCATAATTATTTATTAGGGAATCAGTGCTTAGGCCACTGTGAAACCTTACCTCACTATGCTTTATATGATCTTGGTTCATATCCAGCGGTAATCGAAGGTCATGATTCCATTTTGGGTGAAGTTTACCTTATTGATGATCAAACGCTCAGTCATCTTGATCAATTAGAAGATGTTCCGGTTGAATATCGCCGAGAGCAGATTGAGACACCCTTTGGCCAAGCGTGGATTTACTTGTATCAAAACAGCAGTAAGCTCGATACATTGATTTCCTCGGGAGACTGGTGCCAAAGGGTCTAATGGAATTAAAAAAGAGCCATAAGAGGCTCTTTTTTAATCATTATTTTTGTGCGCGTTGGTAAGACTCTAGAATTTCTTTTCTTGCTGACTCTACATCTTCCCAGCCGTCTACTTTTACCCACTTACCGGATTCAAGTTCCTTGTATCGCTCAAAAAAGTGCGTGATTTGTGCTTTTAGCAGCTCTGGGAGATCGTTTACGTCCTGAATATGGTCGTATTCTTTAGAGAGCTTAGTGTGGGGTACGGCAACGACTTTCGCATCTTCGCCAGACTCATCAGTCATTTTTAGTACGCCAACGGGTCGGCAGCGAATGACAGATCCTGGCATCAGAGGGTATGGCGTTGGAACCAAAACATCGACCGGATCGCCATCAAGGGATAAGGTGTGGTTTACATAGCCATAATTACATGGATAGAACATGGGCGCAGACATAAAGCGGTCAACAAACACAGCGCCGGATTCTTTGTCTACTTCATATTTTATCGGATCTGCATTAGCAGGGATTTCAATGACGACATAGAGATCATCAGGAAGAGATTTACCTGCTGGTACCTTGTTTAAGCTCATTTGGGAAGTTCCTTGTTTGTATTGACTTTTTACTGCGAAATGTCGCTTGAAATCTTAAATAGCCTTCGGGCTATATAAGATCGCAATACCTTACTGCCAAACTTGGTTTTTTGTAAACTAGATAAGGCGAGATTTGGCTCAAGAAAATGTCAAAAAGGCGCTATTTAGCGCCTCTTTATTTAGTCTTCTTGATAATACAGCAAAAACTCTTCGACTTTCTTGACCATATTTTTTGAGCCAACGAAGAAAGGTACGCGTTGGTGTAACTCAGTCGGTTTTAAATCCATGATACGATTTTTTCCATCTGAGGCAACACCACCAGCTTGCTCAATAATATAAGCCATCGGATTACACTCGTAGAGCAGACGTAGCTTACCATTGGGGTGGCTTTGAGTGCTTGGATAGAGGTAGATTCCGCCTTTTAAAAGGTTACGATGGAAATCGGCCACTAATGAGCCAATATAGCGCGAAGTATAAGGTCTGCTTTCGTTCGGCTCGTTTTCTTGACAATACTTGATGTATTTCTTGACGCCCATAGGAAAGCGAATGTAGTTACCTTCGTTGATTGAGTAGATGGTACCGTCTTCGGGAATCATCATATTTTCGTGTGAGAGGCAAAAGGTTCCTAAGGATGGATCGTAAGTAAAACCATTCACACCTTTGCCCGTGGTGTAAACCAACATAGTCGATGAGCCATAGATAACGTAGCCGGCTGCCACTTGTTTGTTCCCAGGCTGAAGGAAATCTTCTTGAGTAGGCGGCGTTCCAATAGGAGACACTCGTCGGTAGATTGAGAAGATAGTACCGACGGAGACATTAACATCAATATTGGATGACCCATCGAGAGGGTCCATTAACACGACATACTTAGCATTCTTATTTAGCTCTTTACTAAACGCTACCGCTTCATCTTCTTCTTCACTGGCGACACCACAGACTTGATCTCTGGCTTCTAAAGCGGCCTTGAACTTTTCATTGGCATAGACATCGAGTTTTTGTTGGGCTTCTCCTTGGATGTTTTCACTTCCAACGGCACCCGTAATATCACCAAGTCCAGCAGCATTAATTTCACGGTTAACAATTTTAGCTGCGAGGCGAATGGAAGAAAGTAGTGATGATAAATCACCGCTAGCGTGGGGGAAGTCCGCTTGTTTCTCGACAATAAATTCGCCAAGGGTGCGCATACCAGACATGTTTTTTCCTTTAAGTCGCTTTAATAGTAGGGTATTGGCATGGTGATCTCTAACGGATCACTACTCTGCCAGGCTCTATTCTAAAAGCTAATTCTTATTATTGGTAATGAAGTAACCGACGAAGATCTCGTTTTATTGAATAGGTAGAACGATTGTGAGATTTGTCCATACCTAGGTATCATGTTACTACCTCTACCTCTACCTCTACCTAAACAGAAATCGGTATTGTTCAACATTTCCCTTTCCTAGGGATGATTTAAGGAATCTACGGTCTCAAATGATGAGGTTTTTACTTTCAGTTGGAACTTAACTTTTTGACTGTTTTCAATTTGTAATTTTAGCGAATGTAAATTTATATAAAAAACATAACATATGTTTTAGGTTTTTTTTTAGCTTTTTTTTATTTGTAAAATAGGAACTCCCACCTGGTTATATTTTATTATTGATGCCGTTGTCTTTTACCGATTAAAACTTTAAATAACTTTCTCTTTGTGAAAGATAATATTCAAATATGTAATTAAATCCTTTTATAAGATTGAAGTGGGAAATTTTCTTTCATGTGTTGCCTTTTAAAATGATTAGGTTAAGCCATTCATTAGAAAAATAGGTTTGATAGATGGATTTATAAACAGTGTAAATTAATGGGTGTTTTTAATAGAGTGAAAAAATGAAAAGAATTTTTGACAATAAATTAAATATATTAAGCATTACTATTGGGGTAATTATCTCAATGAATGTACAAGCACAAAATACACCGGAATGGTCCATTTTGGATTCTGATAATGATGGTATTCCTAATTATATTGAATCTAATGGGTGTGATATTTCTATAGGTGGGGCTGATGGTACATTTGAGAGCCTTAGTGATGTAGCAAGGAGCGATGGTCATAATGGCGATGTTACTGGAGGTGGTTGGGAAAATAATGGAGGTTCAGCAGACAGTATTTTAGCTCCGTTTGATGGTAGAAATGGTGTGCTTCTAGATAAAGCATCGCCAGATGGGGGAGTGCTCGCTAGTGGATGGGTTAGAAGTGATGCTGTTGAAGGTTTTTCCACAGAATTAAGTGGGCTTGAGGTAGGTGCTGAAATTCGTATATCGGCATATCAAATTTTAATGACTGACTCTAGTCGACAAGGTGGGTGGAAAATAACGTTTGGTGACCAAACAGCAATTTCCCCTTTGACGACGTTTACCACAATGGAAGAGCAACAATGGGAGAAGTTTTCAATCACTTTTAAAGTAAAGAATGAGACAGAGAAGCTGAAGTTTGCTGTTTATTCCCCTAATGCAAGTAGCGCTAATACATATATGGGAATTGATGGAATAATTCTAGATAAACAAGGTGATGATTGCATATTAGATACTGATAACGACGGCGTACCAGATTACCTAGATCTTGACAGTGATAATGATGGTATTCCAGATGCTATCGAAGAGATCAACCTACCAGATCTGACAGGTAACGACTTAGACAGTGATGGTATTGATAACGCGATTGATGTGGATAGCACAGGAGGTACGGATA
This sequence comes from Vibrio zhanjiangensis, assembly GCF_030161235.1. Classification (GTDB taxonomy): domain Bacteria; phylum Pseudomonadota; class Gammaproteobacteria; order Enterobacterales; family Vibrionaceae; genus Vibrio; species Vibrio zhanjiangensis. The sequence goes on from NZ_BSPW01000001.1 coordinate 41,825, forward strand.
CCAATGGAAATGGTGTGGACGACGCCTTTGAACCGATGAATTCAGATAATGATGGTACTCCCGATTATATTGATGTTGATAGCGACAATGACGGTATTCTTGATGCATTAGAGGAAGCTAATTTACCTGAGTTGACAGGCATAGATTCGGACTCTGACGGTATTGATGATGTGATTGATGTAGATCAAACAGCTGGCATGGATAATAACAGTAATGGTGTTGATGACTCTTTAGAAGTAACCGATACGGACATGGATGGGATACCTGACTACCGCGATGCAGATAGTGACAATGATGGATTCCCAGACTCACTTGAAGACAGCCATAGCCCTGAGTTATCGGGTATAGATTTGGATGCTGATGGCATCGATGATGAACTCGATGTTGACTATACCCAGGGTAATGATAGTAACGGCAATGGTGTGGATGACTCTCTGGAACCAACAGATAGCGATGGCGATGGTATAGCGGATTATGTTGACCTTGATAGTGACAACGATGGGATTCCTGATGTAAACGAAAATACAGGTAAATCTGCGATATCAGGACTAGATAGCGATAATGATGGAATTGACGATGCCATTGATGTAGACGTCACCTTGGGGAATGACTTCAATGGCGATGGTGTTGATGATGACATTTTCCCAATTGATACAGACAATGATGGCCGTCCTAACTACCTTGATCTAGATAGTGATAATGATTCTTTACCGGATTCTGAAGAATTGTTGGCGGCAGACAATAGTGGAAATTATAAATTTATTAATAGTCCGAATTCGCTAAATGGTATGCAGATAGCAGAGGTCGATGCGGGATCCTTTGGGCTAGCTTATTTGATGGTGTTATTTTTAGTAGGTTTAGGACGTAGAAAATGAACAAATGTATTCTTCTCACAATGTTAGCTGTGGCAAATATTATATCGATCGAGAAACTTCATGCTGAAGATATGAGCCAAAATTTTCTTTCTGATATCTATATTTTTGGCAAGGGGGCATATACCACCAGTGATTATAATAAATCGGATCTCGGGTCTTTCAATGGACAATACTTAGACATTACTGATACCGGATTCTCTTATGGGTTTGGTGTCGGCTATAACTTAACCGAAAATTGGCACGCTGAGGTTGGTTATCTCAATTTATATGATTCACAGATAGTTGCAGCAGTTCCGGCAGGAACATCAGTTGAAAATGTAGAAAGTATTGCTCCCATAGAATCTGGAGATGGTTTAACTCTACAGCTAGGATATCGATACTTTCTAAGTCCTGATTGGACATTGTCGGTGCGTGCTGGTGCGTTCTTTTGGGACGCTGACACTAATCATGAAGTTGTGGCAATTGAAAATAAAAGTGGTTCAGATAATAATACATCTTTGTATTATTCGGCAGGCTTGGAATATATCATTAATTCGAGTTGGTCGTTAGAAACTATGATTGATAGGGTAGAGTTTAAAGAGTCACCAGCAACCTTGTTTGGGTTAAAAGTCAATTATCGCTTCGGCAATTCGCAAAGAACGGTATATACGGTTGATGGATTAAGTGTTGCTGAGGAACCCCAAGAAGAAGTCGCAGTAAATGAGTCATCAGGTATATTCCGTCGTTGGGAGCACCACTCAGATTCTTTTGATACCAACAGTTTTGAGCTTAAAACTGATAACCTACCATGGTTCATAGAGTTAGTTGAAGTGATGGAGGCATATCCACAAGCGAAGGTCGAAATTGTTGGGCATACTGACGATTCGGGAGCTTCTGACTATAACTTAGGTCTATCAGAAAAACGAGCTCAAGCTGTGGAAAAAAAGCTGTTGGAGGTAGGTATCAACTCTGAACGAATTATCGCCTATGGTGTGGGAGAAAGTGCCCCTAAATATCCAAATAGCACAATTGAAGGCCGTAAGAAAAACCGCAGAGTAGAGATCATGATTCCTAAATTTGAGTACGCTGTGGAATAAAAAGATAGAGGGTAGAGAGCTCAAATATGGAAACTTGATGATCCTATCTATCCATAGTAGGAGCTGCAGCGGTCTTTCTATTAATGTTTCGCAGATTTACAGCTTCTTTCTTTTTTAATGAACCTCAGTCTTTGATGGCTGGGTTCTTTGAGTTTTTTAATCCAAATTAAACAATTGCAGCGACGCAAGCTTAGCGTTTATATCCTTCAGAAAGGTTTATCGGTTGATATTTGTGTGCTTTCAACCAAAACCTAACTTAAGATGCTCGCATTTATGCGTATAATCACCATAATATCGAGTCAGCTTTAACCTGAGGAGACGGTTTTAGATGCATATTCATATCTTGGGTATCTGTGGCACATTTATGGGCGGGGCCGCTGTGTTGGCACGTCAGCTAGGCCATAAAGTGACGGGCAGTGATACCAATGTTTATCCTCCGATGAGCACCCTACTTGAGTCTCAAGGTATTGACATCATTGAAGGATTTGATCCTTCTCAGCTTGATCCTGCGCCTGATTTGGTCGTGATTGGCAATGCAATGAGCCGTGGTAACCCTTGCGTTGAACATGTACTTAACACCAATATGCGTTACACATCAGGCCCACAGTGGCTACAGGAGTTTCTTCTGCATGACCGCTGGGTGCTTGCGGTTTCTGGGACTCATGGCAAAACCACCACATCGAGTATGTTGGCTTGGATTCTTGAAGAGTGTGGCTACCAACCGGGCTTTTTAGTCGGAGGTGTACTGGGTAATTTTGGGGTTTCTGCTCGCTTGGGCGAAAGTATGTTTTTTGTCGTTGAAGCCGATGAATATGATAGCGCTTTTTTCGATAAACGTTCAAAGTTTGTCCACTATCACCCTAGAACTTTGATCATCAATAACCTTGAGTTCGATCATGCCGACATTTTCGATGATCTTGAAGCGATTAAACGTCAATTCCATCATTTAGTTAGAACGGTCCCCAGTAATGGGCGTATTCTTGTGACGGAAAATGTTGAGATTGATGATGTGCTCGAACGAGGGTGTTGGAGTGAGAAAGAAGTGACGGGTCAACAAGGTGATTGGCGAGCCGAGAAGCTCGTCATTGATGGCTCTCAATTTAAAGTGTTTTTTAATGGTGTGGAATCGGGAATCGTAAAATGGGATCTTGTGGGTGACCACAATATTGATAACGCCCTTATGGCGATTGCAGCCGCTCGCCATGTCGGAGTGGTGCCTGAATTGGCCTGCCATGCTTTGGCTAAATTTGTCAATACTCGTCGTAGGCTAGAGTTTAAAGGTGAAGTGAATCAGGTTTGTCTCTATGACGATTTTGCTCATCATCCTACCGCCATTGAGCTGACTCTTAATGGATTACGTAATAAGGTTGGCAGTAAGCGAATTTTTGCAGTACTTGAGCCACGTAGTGCGACGATGAAAAAAGGCGTGCACAAAGACACCTTGGCTAAGTCACTTCATCATGCTGATGCTGTTTTTCTCTATCAGCCAGACAATATTGATTGGTCCGTTGGTGACATCGCCATGCAATGTAAGCAGCCTGCGTATAGCGCAAATTGCGTTGACACTTTAGTTGAAATGGTACGCGAGCAAGTTAAGCCGGGCGATCAAATTTTGGTGATGAGTAATGGTGGATTTGATGGTATACAAGATAAGCTTCTTGCAAAACTTGCCGAATAAGCGAATAGAGTCGTATGAGTAAAACAAACAACAAAGCAATCACACTCGCTTTCACAGGGGCTTCAGGAGCGCCATACGGCCTGAAATTGCTAGAGTGTTTATTGGCCGCCAATTATCAGGTGCATTTGCTGATTTCTTCAGCCGCAAGAGTTGTGCTTGCCACCGAGCATGACATGAAGTTGCCCGCAAATCCTCAAACGGCTCAGCAGATATTGGTGGAGCATCTTGGTTGCGACGCTGAGCTGTTACATGTGTATGGGAAAGACGATTGGTTCTCTCCGGTTGCGTCAGGATCGGCCGCTCCTAAGCAGATGGTCATATGCCCATGCTCTGCAGGTAGCCTTGCTGCGATTGCTCACGGTATTTCCGACAACCTTATCGAGAGAGCGGCTGATGTTGTGATAAAAGAGCGTGGTCAACTGGTGTTGGTTGTGCGGGAAACTCCTTTCTCGACTTTGCATCTAGAAAACATGTTAAAGCTTTCACAAGTGGGTGTAACGATTATGCCCGCGGCTCCGGGTTTTTATCATCAGCCCACATCAATTGACGATCTCGTTAATTTTATGGTGGCTAGGATTTTGGACCATTTGGGAATAGAGCAAAAAATAGTCCCGCGCTGGGGATACGACTCCAGAGCAACGGATGCTAGATAATTCATAAAATAACAATTACAATTCGGTCAACACTCAACGGGGAGCTGACTGTCACGGCACATGACAGGGCTGAGATTAGGCGTTGCCTAGGACCCGTATTACCTGAACCAGATAATACTGGCGTAGGAATTGGGTCAAAACATTTACAATGAATGTTCGCTCAAGCCTGTGCCGCTCAATCAAGGAGAGCGAGCAGTGAAAACCTTTTATAGCTCGATAGCTATAGCATTATTCACTTCTTTTTCTGCGTTAGCCGCAGAGAATACATTAACTGTCTACACGTATGATTCCTTTGCTGCTGACTGGGGACCTGGTCCGAAGATAAAGCAGGCATTTGAAGACAAATGTCACTGCAACTTGAACTTTGTTGCTTTGGATGATGGAGTGTCGATTCTTAATCGTCTGCGTTTGGAAGGTGAACATACCAAAGCAGATGTGGTCCTTGGTCTTGATCAAAATCTCATGCCTGAAGCAAAGAAAACCGGTTTGCTGACCGAGCATCGGGTCAACACTCAAGCAATTAACTTGCCTAATGGCTGGACGGATAATGTATTTATCCCCTTTGACTTTGGTTATTTTGCTTTTGTTTATGACAAAGAAAAACTCGCAAAACCGCCTCAGAGTCTTAAGGAATTGGTTGAATCTCGTCATGATCTAAAAGTGATCTACCAAGACCCGCGTACCTCGACTCCTGGACAAGGGTTAATGCTGTGGATGAAATCGGTTTATGGTGATGCTGTCTCACCGGCATGGCAGCAGCTTGCCAAAAAAACGGTTACTGTGACTAAAGGTTGGTCTGAGGCGTATTCGATGTTTCTTGATGGTGAAGCGGATATGGTGCTTTCGTACACGACATCGCCCGCTTACCATTTGATTGCTGAAAATGATTCAAGATACGCTGCTGCCGATTTTAGTGAAGGGCACTATACCCAAATTGAAGTAGCGGCCAAGGTCAAGTCCTCAACCAATACCGAGCTTGCGGATGAATTCATGTCATTTATTTTAAGTGATGACTTTCAATCTCTTATGCCAACTGGCAATTGGATGTATCCTGTGACTGACGTGACACTACCCAAAGGTTTTGCAACGCTCACCGTACCTCAAAAAGCGTTGAGTATAAATGAAAACGATGTGTCTCAAAGCCGTAAAACATGGATTCGAGAGTGGCAAAGCGCGTTAACTTTCTAAGGAGCCGCTTTGGGTAAAATTCCAGCCATAGGCATGTGGGTCGCGATATTTATCGCGGCCTTTGTGGTTTTTGCCGTTGGTGCCTTGTTTTCCTCAACCCCGTCACTGGATTTGTCACAAATCTGGTCTGATCCTTATTACAGGCACATTACAAAGTTTAGTTTTTATCAAGCATTATTATCGACATTTCTGAGTGTTGGGCTGGCAATTCCCGTTGCTCATGCGTTATCAAGAAATACCTTTCCTAGTAAACAATGGTTGCTCAAGCTGTTTTCCTCAACCTTAGTTCTACCTGTATTAGTTGGGATATTTGGACTGGTCTCAATTTATGGAAATCGAGGCATCCTATTCGAACTCTTTTCATGGTTAGGCTTTAAACTGCCATTTTCCATCTATGGTCTTAACGGTATTCTTCTCGCTCACGTTTTTTTTAACCTGCCTTATGCCAGTCGCTTGTTGCTTATGGCATTGGAAGCGATTCCATCAGAACAACATGAACTTTGTGCTCATCTTGGTATTAGGCACTGGCATAAGTTCAAATGGGTAGAGTGGCCAAGGTTACGTCAGCAACTGCCTCATGTTTTGGGCTTAGTATTTATGCTGTGTTTTACAAGCTTTGCGACTGTGATGGCTCTTGGTGGCGGCCCAAAATCTACCACGATTGAATTGGCGATCTACCAAGCCATGAAATTTGACTTCGATTTACAAACAGGGGCGATTTTGGCGCTATGGCAAATGCTTTTGTGTAGCTTTATTGCCTTAGCCGTGCATCGTTTGGCAAAAGCTGTTTCAGTCACGCCGACCACGCAAGCAACTCGGGAGTTCTCTGTAGTCAACACATTGGGATCTCGCCTTTGGGATGGTTTTTGGATTGTTGTGAGTGTGTGCTTGGTCATTCCTCCATTGTTTATGGTGGTGTGGAGTGGCTTGAATGCACAAGCCTTGGCTGTACTGAGTGATCAAGCCTTTTGGGACGCTCTATGGACATCATGCAAAGTGGCAATATTAGCAAGTGGTCTTGCTATTTTTGCAGGGATTACAATTTTGCTTACTAGTCGGCGTTTAAGGCTTAATCGTAAAGCTCGTTACGCTGACCAAATTGAGCTTATCGGTACGATTATTCTTGTCACACCAAGTTTGGTGATTGCAACGGGTCTGTTTTTGCTGCTGCGCAGTTTTACCGATGTGTTCAGTCTGGGCTTTGTCGTCGTGGTGATGGTCAATGCTTTAATGGGGCTGCCCTATGTGATCAAAACACTGTCGCAACCTATGCTGCATATTGAGCAACAATCTCAGTATTTATGTGCCACTCTAGGAATGCAAGGCATACAGAGGTTTCTATTAGTTGAGTGGCGGGCGCTTCGTCAACCAATAGCACACGCTTTTGCGATTAGTTTTATGTTTGCTATCGGAGATCTCAGCGCCATCGCGTTGTTTGGTAGCCAAGATTTTCGGACTTTGCCGCTGTATTTGTTTCAACTTTTAGGGAGCTATCAAACTGATGCTGCAGCCGTGGTCTCTTTGACGCTGTTGGTTCTCAGTCTAGGCTGCTTTGCTCTTATTGAAACCTTATTTAAAGTCAACCCTAAGGTGAAATATGCTGACGTTTAATGCCGTTACTTACGACTATCAAAAGGATAGATTTCAATTTGATTTACACATTGAGCGCGGTAGCTGTGTTGCCGTTATGGGGCCGAGTGGGGCAGGGAAATCAACCTTGTTAGCGTTAGCGGCGGGATTTATTGATCCTATTGGCGGCAGCATTGTTGCTAATGATATTGAACTGAGTGGCCTTGAACCTTATCAGCGACCATTTGCATTCTTGTTTCAAGAGCATAATTTGTTTGCTCACCTTAGCGTGAGAGAAAACATAGGTTTAGGTTTGCACCCAGGTTTGAAATTAAATCGAGAGCAGCGTTATTTGGTAGAACAAGCGGCGGGCCTAGTAGGTATTGTCGACTATCTCGATCGTTTACCTGAACAATTATCAGGTGGTCAACGTCAGCGAGTTGCGTTGGCCAGATGCTTTGTGCAATCTCATCCAATATGGCTTTTGGATGAACCTTTCTCTGCGTTAGATCCAGTACTTCGTGAAGAAATGCTTGATTTGGTAAAAAAACTGGCCGCTGAACGCAATATTACCCTTGTGATGGTGACTCATCATCTCAGTGATGCCAGAGCCATAGGGTCACATTTTGCCTATGTCGATAAGGGCAAAGTCTGGGTGTCAGGCAATATTGAGGATTTGACGTCCGAGCATAAAGACCCAATATTGAGTGCGTTTGTAAAAGCTGGAAAAATAAGTGTTTAAGATATTCTCACTTTAATTCCAACAGATGGAATATAAATTTATATATTTTAATTATTGAGTTTTAATTATTTTAAAATTATAACTTGATCATAAGAATCTATTTATTTAGAGTTGTTTTTTATCATTAGAATAGCTATAAATGGAATGAGAAAAGAAAAGGGATTATCTTTTACATTGGAGCAGTTAAAGGCCTTTATTGCAGTGGCTGAAACTAAATCGTATTCTTCGGGCGCGAGGAAAATAAATCGCGATCGTACTACAGTAAGAGAACATATCGATAACTTACAAATCGCTCTTAATGCTGAATTAATAATAAGAAATGGGCATAATGTTATGTTGACTGATTTAGGTAGGCAATACCTAAGAGGAGCTAGTAGTATTATGTTTTCTGTATATAAATTCGAGGATTTTATAAGTAATTTGAATAAATTTGAATCACAAAAAAGTGAATATAAAATATCAATTAGTCAGTGTGTACCAAATAATTATATTGTTCATGTTAATAAAGAGATTGGTGACAAGTTTCCTAATTGTAATATTAAATGGGTAAATAAGAATAATTATGAAGCCCGAGAGGGAGTAAAAAAAGGTATATATGATCTTGCAATATCAAGAATGGTTGTTGATCAAGTACGATATATTCCTCCTAGTGGTCTGGATGGATGTTACTTGGGTTCTATTGCTATGAATATATATACAGGAAGCAACTCACCTCTCAACAAGAAAAAACGGATGTCGTTTCCTGATTTCATCAATGATACGATGTATACGCTGAGTGACCGATTTGATGAAGGAGAAGTGGAAAAATGCATTTATTCCTTACGGCATATTCAGCTGGTATCTTATGAGCAGATTATCACCTCAATACTGGCTGGTGAAGGTTGGGCATTTTTACCTGAAGCCTTATGTCATTCATTAGTGCAGAATGGGCAGTTGATCAAACTGAAAACCACATTTATGAATACTTCAATGAATATTAATCACGTATTAGTAAAAAAAGCTGCTAATACAGACACGATTACAAACTTTTTGATAGATACTTTTAAAGGGCTGTACCAACATAAGCAATAGAGCTACCTTTAGTAGCTCTATTAAAATTATGAAAATACTATATTAGTATTCACCCATGCGAATCTTGGCACGAGACACTTTACCTTCTAGGTCGCCATCATCTTTTTTAGTGAAGTTTACTGTCACAAACTCATCGCTATAATCATAATCAAACGCGTAGACTAGATACGATGTAAGAATATCCTTTTTGACAGTAATAATTGCGTAATCGTGATCGTGATCACCGCCAGGATCGTCAGTCAGTTCTAATTCTGTACCTTTTGGTATATCAATTAATGTAACAGAACGAGCTTCATCGTTGTCACAATAATATGGGCCTTTGTTGTTATCAAACTCAACACTTCCAGCATTACCAGGTAGCGTACAGACAATGTTTTCATCACCATTATCGCCTTCATGGAATACAAATAGAGGTTCATGCTGATATGTGCCTGGTGGGTACACTTCAAAACGGGAAACTTTACCGTTTAAACCATTATTATCGTTATTTATCATTGATATTTTTGAATCATTGAAGTCTTTTTCAAGAGAGTTGATAAGATAGCTTCCCTCGATATTATCTAAAACCTTAATGATGGAGTAATCGTCTTCCATGCTTCCGTTTGGATCATCGTAAACTTTAATTACGGTATCTGCAGGTACATCTTTTAGTTCTACAGCTCCAGCATCATCATTAAAACATTCTTCATTTTCTATTGTCCCTTTTTGAGTTTCTGGCTCTTCAAGGTCTGAAAAATAACAGCTTAAATCATCAGGTTCATTGACGTCATTGTCGGAATTATTCTCATAGAATATTACTTCTGGACGACGATAATTTGGAACATCTGCAATATCCATATTTCTGAGTGTTACATCATATTCAACAGGGGTAGCATAATCTTCAGTACTATCAATGATATCATCTTCATAAAGTGGTTCTGCATCATAAACAGTGACATGCATTTGCTCATTTGAAAAGTTCAGTAGTGTAAAGTCGGCCTTATGGCTTGCCCCTGTTCGATAGACAGGTACGCCACTGATGCTTGTGCCAGTTGTTCCATGAGTGTGACCCGCGAAAATTGCGGTCACAGGATAGTTCTCCAAAATATCTCGAAATTCACTATTGTTTGAAGGATCCCAATGGTCTCCATAGTCATGCATATTTAAAATAATGGTTTCAGCACCATCTTCATGTATGGCTCGACTGAGATCATCTCGTAGCCATTTCATCGAGTGCTTGATTCTCATTATGCTGCCATTATCTCCATTTGAACTTTCCCAGCTCGCTTTATATTCAGGATAATTATTTAATTGTACAAAATGGACTTTTCCAATATCCCAGGAGTAGGACATACTGCCTTTAAATACATCTTCTCCTGGGCCTGGATGATTTTGTCTAATATAGTCAAACCGTCTCAGCGTGCTACTAGGAATCTGAGTTTTAACTTGATCTATCAGATAGCGCACCATATCGGTAGCACAGCCATTATCTCCGCAATCATCGACATTGTTTGCATAGTCGTGATTGCCTAATCCTGGGTATATAGGGATCGAAAATTGATTAATAAAGTCTTCATATGCTTGAAGCTCATTTCCATGTCCAAAGGCGGTGAGGTCACCATTAACAATAACCCCCTGCCAATTAGCATCTGGGGTGCTTCTGATAATGTCATTAACAACATCGACTGTAAAATTATTAAACTTAATGCTAAGTTCTTCATTTAAATCATCATCAAGATAATTTTCTGTCCAGAAAAATTGTGGGTCTGAAATGGTTACCATAGAAAAATTATTGATATTACTACCGTTTTGCACTGCTGACTCTTGACACAACGTATATTGGCTATATGAGTAAATAGCTAGAAAGAGAGGTACTATGGCTATTTTTTTCATTCTATTCTCCTAGGTTATAAATTTCATTCAACTAATTTAAATATAAGGTCACTTGTTCTATCTGAATAGGTTATGGGCTTATAATTGATTTTATAAGCCCAGCCCCTTATTATTTAACCTCTATAACAGCTGAAGATTGATTTTCATTAACTTCAAGATAAGCATCTAAGTTGTCACAATCATCACTTACCGATAAGTTCCCATCATTCTTTGTATAAATGATATTGCAATAGCTTTGTATGAGTTGGTCGGAAGAAGTTTTAATTTCTATTCTTTGAGGAATGTTTTCATCATTCCTTGGTTCAAATAGAGATGGAGAAGTGTAAGAGTGATTCATCTCTATTAGCTCATCGGAAATAGATATAGTTGAAAAGTCCTCATTTAAAAACTCAGCATTTAAGACGATATCATCGCTAGAAAGGTTTTTGATTATAAGATTAATATTTTCTTCAGGCTCTCCTGGTTCCTGCGGGCCTACAGCTTTTAAGCCAGCATAATACATCCATGTTTTTCCATTTTCATCATCATCGTGTTTACGCCCAGTAATAATCATATTGTACGGTACACTTGAAAAGTCACTACTGGACTCTTTTTGTGAACCATCGGTATATGTATTGTCTCTATCAATTTTTACAGGGCTACCATTCATTTCAATATATGTACATGTATAACGTGTATCTCCATTTTCATCCCCCTTATGTTTTCTACCTGTCATCACTGAGTATTCAGGGCATGAAAAGTATGAATCTGACTCTTCAATATCGCTGGATAGATACGTTTCTCTAAAAGTTAAACGTTCCCCATTAGCCAGCGGTTCACTGCATGTATACCAAGTATCTCCATTCTCATCGCCTTTATGCTTTCTACCTGTTATTACAAATCCAGATTGACAATTGAAGTTATGGTCACTTTCATCTAGGGCTGATGAGGTTGTTGTATTAATGAAAGATAATTCGACGGGTAGATATTCTGCATTTTTTGGCGTTGCATTAGCAGATATAGAGCAAAATGCAGATAGGCAAGAAACTAAAATAGTACTAGTATTTATATTTAAACTCATGGTTATTCCTTATATATATTTAATTTATGTTTTTGGGTTACTTATTATCTCAGCATATTGAAATTATTGATTTTTGCCCTCCTGTTAAAGTGATAATTATTTTTTTGTTATTGATGTTTTAATTAAACTGACAGTCCGTTAGTAAATATTTGAAAATATTCTATGATGTATTTAATTTTCTTTCACACCAGTTTTAGGGGGGAATTCCACCGTTTTTAGTTATGTTTTTAGTTATGTTTTTTGTTGGTTTTATAGATTTTTTTAATGTTAATTTCTATAAGGTGTGATTTTTATGTTTATTAAAGTTGACTGAAATTTAAGATTGTAGATGGTGTGTGGGATTCGCTGTGATTTTTAAAAATTATGAAATGGCAGGATTTATAAAAGTTTATTGTAAAATGAGATGTAATAAATATGGATTTGTAGATGCAGCCTATTTACTTTGGTAAGTGTCTAGCGAAATTTGACGTAAATAACGAATAAGTATTATGCCACGCTGATTTAAAAAGTAGTATTTTATACAAACGAGTACACTGGTGTAGCAGTGATACTCGTTTTTGAAGCTTTAGAGGTATGCTCTAACACTCTTCGTCATAGAGTGCTTTTAAGATTTGAAATATTTCACGGTAAGCTTTGGCGGGTTTCCCTGCTTGCTTTTCTTTGGCCGCTTGACGAGCCAGTTGGCGTAAATGCTGACGATCAGCTTGGGGGTAAAGCGCTAATACATCCGAAATGGCATCATCACCTTCTGCTAATATGCGATCGCGAAGCTGCTCCAATTTGTGCAAAGCTGCCGTGGTTTGAGAGTGCTTATTACGTACTTTATCTAGAGCCGCTTGCAGTGGTTCTGGATCTTCAACGCGCATTAGTTTGCCTATGTATTGCAGTTGACGCCTGCGGGCCTCGTTTTTAAAACGTTGCGCGTCTTTTATCGCTTCCGCCAAGTCTTCACTGAGAGGGAATTTTTCCAATACGGAAGGCTTTAGACTAACTAGCTCTTCACCTAGCTTCTGCAACTCTTCCATATCACGTTTCATCTCGGACTTACTGACCCAAATGATTTCCTCTTCTTCTTCCCATGGCGCTTTTTTGTTTTTGCGTGCCATTTTTCTGCCTTAATTTAACTGTCTATTTCTCTATTTTAACAAGAATCATGGGGAGAAAGCGAAATTCTTGTTATCCTAGGAAGAAGACTCCTCAAGCATGAAGAAAATATGGACGTAAGACAGCAAGTTGCTCGGCAAAGAACTGAGCTAGAAGCCGCAGTTGCAAAAGCACTCGAGATGGCTGCAGAAAAATCTGATGGTGCTGAAATAGCCATTACCAAAAGTACAGGGCTCAGTGTTTCTACCCGTATGTGTGAGGTGGAAAATGTGGAATTTAATAGTGATGGTGCTCTGGGTATCACTGTGTACCGAGGCCAGCGTAAAGGGAGTGCATCGACCTCTGACTTGAGTGAAAAGGCCATTCAACAGGCAGTGTTGGCAGCGCTTGATATTGCGAAGTATACCTCTGAGGACCCTTATGCCGGTCCTGCTCCCAAAGAGCTAATGGTGAAAGAGATACCCGATCTTGATTTATTTCATCCTGATACTCCTGACCCTGATGATGCAGCGCAAATCGCGATTCGTGCTGAGCAGCAAGCTTTGTCTTACAGCGACAAAATCAAACAAAGCGATGGTGCCAGTTACGACAGCCACTATGGTCTAAAAGTTTATGGCAATAGTCATGGCGTATTGGCGAGTTATGCTTCAAGCCGTCACAGCATCAGTTGTTGTGTGATTGGTCAAGGGAAAGGCGGAGTGATGGAGCGTGACTATAGCTATACGGTAGCACGTTGCAAAGATGATCTTTGGACTCCCGAATCAGTTGGCAAAAAAGCCGCGGAAAAAACGATTAGCCGTCTTGATGCGCAAAAGCTTAAAACAGGTCAGTACCCAGCTATGTTTGCTGCCGATGTGGCGACGGGCCTTCTTGGTCATCTTGTCATGGCGATAAGTGGTGGGAATTTATATCGAAAATCTTCTTTTTTGCTTGACCATCTCGGTCAGCAGATTTTGCCTAAATGGTTTAACGTGTCCGAAAAGCCACATGTATTGAGAGGGCTTGCTTCCAGTCCATTTGATAATGAAGGTGTGATTACCCAAGATAGAGAAATCATTTCTGATGGCGTGCTCTCCACTTATCTTTTGACGAGCTATGCGGCGCGAAAATTAGCCATGACACCAACCGGACATGCTGGTGGTATTCACAACTGGTACGTGCAATCAACGGGACAAGACTTTGAGCAAATGCTAAAAGAGTTAGGCACAGGCTTTCTGGTAACTGAAGTGATGGGCCAAGGCGTTAATATTGTCACCGGAGATTATTCTCGAGGCGCGGCAGGTTTTTGGGTCGAAAATGGCCAAATTCAGTACCCAGTTTCCGAGGTGACGATAGCCGGTAACCTTAAGACGATGTTTGAGAACATTGCTGCAGTTGGCAGTGACATTGAAACTCGCTCGCAAATTCAGACCGGGTCAATTTTACTGGATAGTATGAAAGTGGCTGGAGACTAGAGCACACAATCAGTCAGGATGGCGAGCCCGCTGTGAATGAAATTTTTGGTTAACTAAAGTTAGAGGGTTGAAGTTTATATCAACCCTCTTTTGTTGTCAGTCAACGTGCTCAAACAGTTGATGATGAAGCTTTTGGATGGCTAACTTCGAGTCTGTTTCATTGACGAGGAAGCACAGATTGTGAGGGCTAGCGCCGTAGCAGATCATTCGTAGGTTAAATTCTTCAAGCGTACCAAAAACGCGTTTTGCATAACCTTTACTCTCACTCATCTTATTGCCTATTAGCGCAACAAGACACAAATTTTGTTCTACTTCAACGCTGCACAATTCTTCTAGTTCCGCACGCACTTCCTGTGGAAGTTGAGGCGCGCCACCAGACGTATCGGTTTGATCCAAAGTTAAACTGACGCTGATTTCTGATGTGGTAATTAAATCCACCGAAATCTTATGCTTGGCCAAAATTTCAAATACTTTAGCCAAAAAGCCATAAGCATGAAACATGCGAGCGCTGCGCAGAGTCACCATGGTTTGATTGCAGCGCAGAGCCAATGCTCGAAATAAAGGTGAGTCTTCTACTTGGTGACGAATCCATGTTCCCCCTTGCTCTGGCTGTTTTGATGAGCCTACGAATACAGGGATCTCGTGTCGAAGAGCAGGCACTAACGTCGAAGGATGGAGAATTTTTGCGCCAAAGTTAGCCATTTCTGATGCTTCACTAAAGCTTATTTCCGCTATTGGAGAGGCTTTAGGAGCAATTCGAGGATCGGTTGTGTAAATTCCAGGTACATCTGTCCAGATTTCTAAGCCCTTGGCTTCGACAGCTTCTGCAATTAAAGCAGCACTGTAATCACTTCCGCCTCGGCCCAATGTGGTGGTGTTACCTTGTTCATCCGCGCCAATAAATCCTTGTGTAATAACGATGTGCTCTTGGCACAAAGGTACTAATTGTGATTGAGCAAGGTTGTATATGGTATTGAGGTCCGGTTCAGCCTTACCAAAAGTACTATCGGTACGCAGTACATCACGGATATCAAATCGTTGAGCGTTGATCCCCCGCTCTTGCATCAGCTTAGTCAGCAGGTGAGTAGACATTAACTCACCACAAGCGACAAGATGATCGGTCAGTTTTTTGTTTGGTTGAATGGAAGCGGCTTCAGCTAAACTGGTTACTGTATCAAGGATTTCATAGATGTCACTGGCGGTTTTTGTCGCGTCTTTTAGCTGGTTAAGTATGCCGTCATGAATTGTGGCGAGTTTGGTTAACAGATGGCTGCGTTGTTCGTTGTCCGACACGCCATTTGCTAACTCAACTAACAAGTTAGTCACACCAGAGCATGCACTAATGACGACAAGTCGTGTACTTGGCCTTTGCTCTATGATGGTAGCGCAGCGGCTCATAGCTTCAAAGTCAGCCACACTGGTTCCACCAAACTTAGCAACGTTAAAATTGCTCACAATTTTTCTCCCAAAACTTCCTAAAAGTGAATAGTAATCCTTGCTTGAAGAGAGAATGGGCGAGTTGAGGGGCTTTTCTTTTTTATCGCTACCTCAGAAGCTCTTCACCAGACTGAGCTGGTGACAGTTGATGGGAGTCAACCCAAGTCAACCGACAGATCAAAACCACACTATTGATCTACCTCGGCACTACTCCCCCTCAGTGTCATGTATTGGAGTTGTGGCTCCACAAAACACCTACCTAGGTAGTGCTCCTCTTCTGCAAAATGCATTTGTGCGGTTTTATCGAATACCGCAATTCTTGCATTGAACGTGTTTATGAGCGGTTTGTCAACGGAAAATTTAGCTGGATAATCTATAAAGTGGCAACGAAAACCGATAGGTTTTCTACTTATTCAAGTCAATAAAAATAGTCGAGCTAGGGCTGTGTTTATCGCTTGGTGAAATAGTTGATTAACCATGACCAACCCAGCCTACCACTCGGCCAACGACTTCTCCCTGATCGATAGTTTCAAATTCTCGGTTTGCTGGAATAAATTTACCGCGATATTTACGTCTAAAGTGGAAAGTGCCACCCGCTTTAACGATCACTAAAGTGTTATCACTAGCCGATTTCATTGGCTCTACGATAATAAAGCAGCCAATAGGGTAATTGATCGCAAAGTCTGAAGAGATCATTGCGGCGTCACGAACTCTGAGAGCGTAACTTTCTGGCTTCGCGCCATTGGGATAAAAGGTCGAACCTTGTGAGTCTGGCTGCTCTTTTTCTATGTCTGCCCAACTTAGAATATTCACACTTTTTGTGTGATAGCCATGCATTTCTTCCGTTTCCATACGGGTAACGAACTCACCCAGTGTGGTGTCCATTTTTTCGAGCGCGCGTACTAGCACTTGGGTGGGTAAGTCACCCTCTCCCTGTTCAAACCTTCCTATTGTTGCGCGGCTTGCGATACCGGCAAAATCTTTTTGCTTTAATTTTTTCGATTTTCGTATTGCTGTAAAAACGTGGTGTGCATCTGGCATATGCTTTACTCCTATTTTGAATCTAAACGCCCAACTCAGTTGTTTTACTCTAGAGAAAGAGTCCAGTATGCCTCTGGTTTATCCCAGTGGTGTTGTTGTTATTTTTTGGTCGATTATAAAGCATCTTAGAACAATAAGAATGATTTTAGAGTTTTTTTACAGATGAAATCACTTTATGACACAAAAATAGTGCTTTTGATATGCTTATTATCCGATTTTCCATAGTGATGTTAAGGGTTATAGCTGTGTTTTATTTGTTCTATTGCCTATAAATATTGCTATGTGGTGAGCTCTTATCATCTAGTTTACTTTATATTATTTGTTCAAAATAAAATAACAATTCAACTAAAAGCTCAAATTTGAGTTGTTTTGTTGATTTTGTGATTTTTTTGATCTAATAATGACTACCTATTGGTTCTTTGAGTTTTATTTGCGATCTTAATAGACAGATTCCATATCCAGTAAGGGGGAGTGACTTGACTAATTATGACCAACAGCAACTAGAGGAAACTCGAGCTTTGATTGCACAGGCGCTGGCCATTTATCAACCACACAAATCAAGTGCTGGTTTTGATGGTGCTATGTATAAACTAGAGCAACGCCCTAGTTCAAAAAGGCAAGGTGAACGCACAACAGATCCACTGCACATCAAGGCTTCTCGTTCCCACAAGGGTGCACGGCTCAACTGCTCAGATGATGTGTTTGAGCACTTAAGGGTGCAGAGAGTTCTCAAGTCATTGCCTTCACATCTAGCTAAATGGTTGATCTATAAATATGGTGAAAGCTCGCCTGATAGTATGGTTCCAGAGTTAGTTAGCATAGTTGAAGGAGAGCTACCTATAGAGAATTGTCGTAAGCCAACTAAAGCTAAGATTAGGAATATGGTCTTTGAGCGTTTAACACGGCGTGAGTTTGTTGACTGCTTACAGCGAAACTTATTTGAGGCAATCGGTGTGAAAAAGCAGACATACTTTCAGTGTTATGCCAAGCATAATGAGAGTATCACTGATCAGTTTCAAGCTCTCGATGAGCTCTCGTTACGGACTTTTCAGCGGCAATTTTTTAATCACTAGGTTAATATACAAATGGTTTAAAATAAAAAAAGACTCAAATATGAGTCTTTTTTGTTGCATTGTCCTGACCTTGCATGATAGTATTTGGTCATCGTCGAAGAATTGTTAAGTTTTCACGATGACCAATCTAAACTGACTAAGCCCCTCTTATCCATATGAGGGGCTTTTTTGTTAGCATTGCAAATAGATAAATGCATGGCGTTGTTAACGCCTTATTCTATTTAATAGATAAAGCTATTGTTTAAGTTAGGTCAGGCAACTAGCCCTTACAATGAGAATCAAGTATCAGCATGGTATGGATGCTCAAGCCTATGCTATCTAATGTGAAGTCATAATGCTGATAGCCAAACCTAACTGTGGAAAGGTTAGGTTTCTCTATTTTTATCCAAGGTATTTACGCGCTCCTGATGAGTGTTTTTTTTGGTTTAATATAAAAGAGCTCAAATGTGAGTAATTTATTGTTGCGTTATCCTGACCTTGCATGATAGTATTTTGTCATCGTCGAAGATTTCCTTTGTTATCACCATGACTAGAAAAGACTTATCGACTTAAGCCCCTCTTACCGCAGAGGGGCTTTTTTGTCGGTATCGCTTAATCACCACTCACACCTTAAGTTGTAATTTATGTTAACAAATGATGAAGAGACTAATGGCTTTTGGCTGTTTGTTGCTGTTTTTATCATTGCGAGATTAGGCGTGATGTTAAAAAAGTCAGAGAAAATCTCACCTAAGATATTTTTTGCAGAAGTGTTTATTGCTTTAGCAATGGCATTTGGGGCGTGGCACTTAGGTTTGATGCAAGGAATGACATACAGCCAAATTGTCGTTTATGGCCTTTTCGGGGCGCTTGGGCATGTTCACATCATTAGATTTACTGTTCAACAAGCGTTTCGGAAAGATGTTTAACGTATTTATGGAGCCCAAAAATCAAGGTAGATCGCACTACCTATCAATTGGATCCTAATCACTAGGAGCTGAATAAATGGAGCATGGCGCTTTGTCCTCACCACATCTAAAAGAAGCCTGTTTTCTCGTAGGAAAAGCATTTGGCATTCGTAACTTAGGACACTTTTTGTATGAAATTACTCACCTTGAGTCAAAGTCAGGTCAAAGAAAGAGTCAGTTTGGCGGGGTTTGTTCAATCTCTCACTATCAATTTGGATTAATGCAGCAACACCACAGATTCTATCACCATCGTAAAGTGATTCTGAATTCACTGGGTATCGATTTGAAATCCATTAATTTTGCTCATTTATCCAATAACCCCACACTGTCTTTGATCATTGTCGCCGCATGGTTGCTAGCCAATATCGAACGAGTGCCGAAAAGGCGTTTGGATAGGGCCAAGTTATTTTCCAAGTGGTGGAGAGCGATGCCTTGTAGTGAGTACATGGAAAAAACCTATGACTTGCAATGAATTAACTGACTCTAGGTTTGAATATTAAATGCTAAAGCGCCTGTGATAACGGCGCTTTTTTATATGTTGAAGTGAGGCATTGAAAATGAACTACATTACTGGCCTTGGTAATTATCTCGAGCGGCTTAGCGCGCTACTTACCACCACCCTTGGACAAAGCGTTAAGGTGCAATACGCAGAGACACCAGGCAGCCAACAAGTGAATAAGCCAATTGTTAGCTTGCCGCTGCCAAGTATCGAGCAGTGCAATTACTTGGCCGATGACCGTTACCAGCATCTGCTCAAAGTGACGATATTGATTAAACCAGATGTGAATGACGCCAATCCTACTCTCGCAGTGGCTAATGTGGCACACAAGATAATCACCTTATTAACAGGCCAGCTTTTTTTAGATCCTGCGCAAATGGGCAATAAAGACAACGGCGAGACTATGGCGCTTGACGCAGATCTTGATTGTCTGGATGAACCGCAAGAAATCCAAGCAAATCCCTTAGATTTGAGCGCAGAAAATATCGGCTATGCGATTAGGTTTACACAAAAGGTCCGTTATGGAAATCCGCAGCAGGAAACCTTCTGGGTTAAGTCATTAAACATTAAAGAAAGCAAGGGTGATGAGCAGGTGATCTATGAATTTGAACCAAGCAATACTTGATCTAATCGGCCGGGTGAACGGTTTAGAGCGCCAGCTCAGAAACCTTATTAGGCTAGGGTGGGTAAAGTCAGTATCAGGCTCAAAAGCTGTAATTGATTACGCGCCCAATACTGAAGATGACTATCTTTCACCGCCTATTCAGTGGGTGGCTTTTGAAGCGGGCGAGGTGATTAAATGGCGGGCGCCCAGCATTGGTGAACAAGTTATGGTGCTCAATTTATCTGGCGGCGTTGATGAAGCGCACGCGATCGTTCTACCAGCCTCCTATTGTACTGACTTTTGTCCCAAAGAGACGGACCCACGCAAAACCACCTTAAGCATTCTCGATGTGTTTAAAGTCACCGCAGATTTTGCGGGTAATTACTTGGTTGAAGCCGATAGCTCGGTCAAGTTTGTCACGCCTTCTTTCTCAGTCGATGCCTCGGAGGTTATTTCAATGCAGACCAAACAATATAACCGAACCGCGAACACGGCCAACACCAAGGGGACTCAGTCACAAGAGGGCAATGTCAGCATTAAAGGCTCGCTTGATGTGAGTAACCAAATCAAAACGCCAGCTCTAGTGAGTTATGCGCCGGGGGCTTTCTCCCTTGCAGGCAGTGGCGCCAACTTCTCTGAGGCTGTGATCGCCAATGTGAAATTTAGTACCCATCGCCACAAAGTGAACCGTGAAGGGGCGCCAACCGAGGTTCCTATTAATTAAGAGGTTATTATGCAACAAGGTATAGACCCTACAACAGGCTTAAGCGTATGGGGGGCTAGGCAAGCTGAGTGCCGATTATTTAAAGCAATCACCACTCAGCTAGGTTCAAGAGAAAAACGGCGCAATGTTGGCGGCGAGTTTCGAAAACTTATGGGCCTTGCCAATGAGCACAATCGCATGCAAGCCATTAACCGCATTCACCGAATTATTGCTAATCCTGCCAATGATTTATCAGACATAGTTAACCCCAAAGTTGACATTCGAATACATGGAGCGGGCTTTCTTACCCGCATTAACTACACATACGACGGACAAAAACAGGTGTTGGAGCTATGAGTAAAATAAAAATCCCGCAAATATTGACCGTTGAAAAATTTGCAGACATGCGTGAGCGGTTTATCAATGACTTTTTTCTTCCACACGCCGAAAAGGAAGTGGGTAATGAAAAAGCGCGCAACTTAACCGCGGGCTTACGTAGCCCCAACGAGTCTGCTGCCCTTTTGCTTGATGCCATGATTTTATTTCGCCAACAAGAAACCCGTAACGATAACTACAAATACTTACAACACTTTGCAAAAACCGTGACTGACTCTGAAATGGTGGATGTGGTGGTTTCCCGCTTGGGTTTGAAACGTCAAATCATTAAAGCTGGTGATGATACGGTCTCGCCTAACATTCCCGCTGTAAAGGAATCGGATGCCTCGTTACTGCATCGCTACAGCTTAGCACCCTATGGTTTGGCGACCACAGGAACCCGAAGTGGCTATAAATTCCATGCCATGACGTTGGGAGCGCGCCCTTTGATCACGATTTCTAGCGAGTCGGATAATGTGGTGACTCAACGCTTTGAGTTCACGCCAACCGAGGGTGTGATTCGGCCCAAAGATGCTAAAGCACGAATGCTGAAAAAAAATTCAGGGGAGGTGGAAATACGCATACTCTCGCCTGAAGGAAATGGTCAAGCGAGCCAAAAACTGCAAGATGAGGTGTTAGAGTATTGTCGCCGCCCTGATATTGCTCAAGAGTCTGACCATATTAGCGTGCGCTCTGCCAGCATCAAGCCCTACAAGATTGAGATTGAGGCTTGGGAAGAAACCGCGCCTACCCGTTTGATAGATGAAGAGGCTTTAGAGCAAGCGCTTAGAGACTACACTGAGCAGCAGCATAAACTCGGCGCAAAAATCCAGCGTTCGCGGATAAGTCAAATTGCGCATAACCACAACGCCACCAAGCTCAATATCTTGCAGCCATCAGCCGATCTGGTGTGTGAATGGTTTGAAGCGCCGTATTGTCAGGAGGTGGATGTGCATGTCAAAGCCAATCGATGAGCAGACTCTTTTACCTGACAACCGCACCTCTTTTGAACGCAGCTTTGAAGAGGGGTTTAAAAAACTGGTTAAAAGCACAGATGTGCTAGCCGCCATCGCAGACCCTTGCACCACCAGCCAAGAGATTTTGCCCATCATCGCCTCAGAGCGAGGGGTGAATGATTGGTTTTTTAGTGATACTGAAGATCAAAAACGCGCGATAACCAAGGTTTCTTATTCAGTGCATCAAACCAGCGGCACTAATGCAGGGATTGAGCTGGCGCTGGAAGCGGTGGACTTCTCTGCCAAGATTGAGCATTGGACCAAGGTGCAAGGCGGTTTGCCTTACACGGTTTATGTCACGGCGCGGGCTAATACCACGCAAAATGTTACCAAAGAGCGGGCGCACCGCCTTATTGAGCGGTTAAATCACGTTAAATCTGAGCGTGATACGGTCGATTTAACCTTGGCCTACGATGTCGAGCAAAAATTTAGAGCTCAGGCGGCGGTGTTGCCGAGAGTCAATATTCAGCCGACTAAAGCCCAAGTTAAGCTATGGCCGATAAGCACCAGTGGACGTGTTTCACTTGGCGCCGGTGGCGGAGCACCCATTTCGGTTAGCCCCATGTTAGTTAAAGCTCAGCTGGCTCAAACCAAGTTAGTTGGTAATGACTATTTGGGCTCAGCCCTTGGTCTTCATCCCCTATCTGTTAACCCTATTTATATAACTGCGAGAATGCCATGACACTAGCCGTAACTATTACAGAGCGCGGGTTAGCTGAATGTATCAGCGCCAAAGAAAAAGGACTGCATGCCAAGATTGAATGGATCTCGGCAGGCGATAAAGCCTATAGCCCAAGCCCAACTCAAACCAAGCTGCGCAGCGAAAAGCAGCGGGTAAAGATATCAGAGTATAAAGACACAGGTGACACCTCGCTGCAATGCACCGCCAAATTTGACGGTGATTCAGAGTTTGCCATTCGAGAGATAGGCATTTGGTTAGCAAGCGGCACCTTACTTGGTGTCATTTCAGCGCTGAATAGAACCCTGAACTATAAAGCAGCCAAAGCCCAGGTGATCATTCCCTTTACCATGGACCTATCTGTACTGCCAACCGATTCGGTGCAGGTATCCGTTGGGGTGGAAAACCTCAATATTTTGATTGATAGCGAGATGATGAAAGATGCACTGGCGTTTATGCGCTCGCAAGCAGTCCAAACTCAACAATCTCATATGCTAATGCAACAAGCAGAGCGATTAAGACAACTGGAGACACACTAATGTCTGAAATTTTAAACCAATTGCAAGAGGTCAAACTGGCGGCGCAAGCCCAAACCGAGGCCAGTCAGGCGCAAACCACCGAAGTGGCCAATAAAATGGGCCAAATTGACCAAACACTGCAACAAGCCAAACAAAGTTTTGATGCATGGAAGGGGAAAGTCAAAGCAGAAGAGATTAAAGGCCAAGGCCGTTATATGACTGAGCTCTTTGTTGATGGCGATAAAGATACGTTTTATCCGGTGTATTTCCAAATGCATTCAGGGGACGAAAACGAAATTCAAATATATAGACATTATGATTGGAACAAAAATGATAATGATTTTAATGCCAATCCTCATGTGGCTTCTGCCCTGGTCATCCTTAAAGGTCAAGCGTGTGGCTGGAGCGGTAATGCCAATTATCTGCGCACAGTAGTTAACGTACAGCGTTATCGAAAATGTGTGGCCCACATCGGTTTTAAAGCGTGGTGTGAAGCCCAAAAGAGGGACCCTGATGGCCTTAATACAAATAGAAACCAATCCGGAGTTGGTTACATAGAGCCAAACAGGTCTGTATTTATGCTTAGGGGCGGCAAACTTAAATACCAAATCTACTCAAATAAACTTATTAATTTTAATTTATATCAAACTGATGGAGAAGTGATTGGTTGGAGTTCGAGCAGCCACAACAATGTCAACTGGCTATCGAAAACGGTGTCTTTGGCGGAGGCGGAAGCAGGAGACGAGAACAATAATGTCCCACCTGAGTACATAAGTTACGATCTCTCTCAACCTAGCCCCCCATCATTTAAGCTATGACTTCAAAGGAGTAATATCACCATGATCAAACAACTTAACTTTCGCGGTGAAACGCTTATTAATGTTCCCGCTGATATGCACATACTACTCGAAATGGGTTTATCTAAAGCCGAAGCAGAGCAAGCCTTGAGCGCTTACCAAGCAGAAAAAGAGCTTGAGAAAATACGCGCTTATCGCGCGCCTTTATTGATTGAAGCGGATCACTTGGTCAATATTGCGTTGGATAAAGGCCTTGATATTAAGCCTGCACGCGACTATCGCCAAGCGCTTAGAGACATTACCGACAAGGGACAAGTGTTTGCTAACGTAAGGTGGCCGACAAAGCCAACCGATGTACAACCAGGGAGAATAACGAATCTTTTGGTGAAAGTCGGCGCAGTAAAACCGACGCAGTAAAATCAAGCGATACCAAGTAACACCTTGGTCGACATCCGCTTTTGATGTGACGGGGATAACCCCAAGCTATTTTCTCTATCTTCTCAATACTACCGCCGACGTTGGCCTAACGGCGGACATCAATCACAAGATATTGAGCGCTTTCTTATAGCAAGAGGGTTATCCCTGTCTATCCACACTACCTATTTTTACTAAAGTGAGAATGCTATGACACTAGCTGTCACCATCACAGAGCAAGGGTTAGCTGAGTGTGTGAACAAGAAAACCAAAGGAATTCATGCTGAGATCAAATGGATTTCTGTTGGTGACCGAGACTACACACCTAGCGCGACTCAAACTAGCCTGCGCAATGAAAAGCAGCGGGTTGAAATTTCAGAATACAGGGACACAGGAGAAGCATCACTACAATGTACCGCCAAGTTTTCCGGCGATAGCGAATTTGCCATTCGGGAAATCGGTATCTGGTTATCAAGCGGCACCTTGCTCGGGGTTATCTCAGAAAAAGACAAAACCCTCAACTATAAAGCCACCAATGCACACGTCATTATCCCATTTACCATGGACTTATCGGCGCTGCCGACCGATTCAGTCAAGGTCAATGTTGGGGTAGAGAATCTTAATATTCTCATTGATGAAGACTTCGCTGCGCTAAGCGCCAGTGTGGTCAATAATCAGGCTCAATCGTTAAAGCAAGAGCTGCGCATGGCTGAGTCAGAAAAACAGCGCGATGAGTTTGCTGGGCAAGTTAACCAAACGCTTGAAGTTCAAACCACCCATTTGCGCAGTCTCGATAGTCAGATAGAGCGCTTTCAAGGCCGTATCAATACCGAGCTTACTGCGCTAAGCACAAGCCTAGTGAGTGTCCAAACCAATGATATTCAGCAGCAGCTGGACTTGCTGGCAGCTAACAAAGAGTACAACCAGTTTACTCGTCAGATGCGTGAGCAGCTTGAGAGCCACTCGACAAAACTAGAATCCATCATCGCAGACTTGGACAGGTCTCGTGAACAATTAAGTAACGATTTTACCAGTTTGGCCGAAGGCCATGTCTCGACTCAGCTGAGTGTCATTAAGCAAGAGCTGCGACTCAACGCATTAGAAAGTCGCATTAAATAAACACAAATAAGGAATACCATGGCCAATACAAGCGAAATAGCCAACCTAATTACCGCGGTGACGAAGTTAACCGAAACTGTTAGAGATAAAATGGCGGATATCGACCAAACCGTAGACAGAGCGGTCGCCAAAATCCCTGCAATGTTTGAAGAAAAAAGAGTTACCGTCGATGTAAACATTGGCGATGACAGTAATCCCGATGGACCATTTAAAACCCTAAAGGCGGCTATTTATAGTGTTCCAGACGGAGGGAAGGTGAAAGTCAATTTGCCACAAACTAAAGAAGGGTTTATTTATGAGCTCGATAGCGCTATCAATATTGGCTCAAGAAAGGTGACTATTGTTGGTGGCTATTCCTCTATGGAGAGTGAAGGCTACAAACCTACAATCATTAAACCAATCAAAAAGTTGACTGAACAACACGAAAGGACTGAATTGAAAGGCTACTTTTATGGGCGCACAGGAGGAGAGTTGAGATTCCTTTACGTAAGAACCATGCTTCCGCGCCTATTCCCAAATACTGAACCAGGGCATTATTACTATGGAGCTTTTATTAGTGGTGCCATTACATTCAAACAGCACAATTACAACCTTAAGGACCCAGGCATTTTTGTTGAAAGTAATGGTTCAAGTGAAGCTCCAGTCCCTTTTCTACGCTCCAGTGCGCGTGAGACGAAAGGCGACATGTCAGTTGCCTTGTCCTATGTTCGTATTGAAACAACCGATCGAAAACCACTGTTTGATTTGCAATATGGTGGAGCTACCATGCGTTTTAGTATGCACAATTCAAAAGTGTTCGACTCGTCTGGCGCTAAGGTAGAAGCTCGAGAGTTATTTGGTGGGTTGCGATATGGTTTGCATGGCTATGCCACCAATTTATTAGCCAGCGATGTATTAACAAAAAAGAAAGGGTAGATCATGTTATTAACGTTTTTTTATCAAGGTGCGCATTATATCAACTACACAGTAGAGGATGCTCAGCAAGCAAACATCCCCGAGGCGGTGATCAACCAAGCGCAGCAAGAGGCAATATACGATAGTTTGGTGGCCGAGCGTCGCCAAGCTTATGCACTGGAATCTGATCCGATTTACACTGAATGGCAATATGATAAAACAGCCGAAAAAGAACAACAATGGCGCGATAAAGTCGCTGAAATTAAAGCCTGCTACCCATTGCCACCCAAAGCATAACCCACCGCCAATTCGGCGGTTTTTTTATGCCTAAATTAAGCCCAAATCATGCGGCTGTGCCCAACCGTGTCATTAAGCAGTGCCGCTAACCCATTTAATAAGGAATACCATGGCCAATACAAGTGAAATAGCCAACTTAATTACCGCGGTGACGGAGTTAACCCAAACTGTTAGAGATAAAATGGCGGATATCGACCAGCATGTAGATGTTGCGGAGAAGGATTTTCAATCGTTCAAGTCGCAATTGCAAAGTTTGATTCCAGCGATCAACCTATTGCCCGATCCCGGATTTCAGAATTCACCTGTGGGTCCAGGTGCGCCAAATCAATACTTGTTAGCAAACCTCTATGGGGGTGAATCAACAATTGAAGTGGTGGAGCTTACTGAACAAGATAAACAAGAAATTTCTCAAGTGCTGGGCAACCCTAATGCCTTCACTCCTAGAAATGCTAATGCATTTTGGCCAAGTAATGATTTGCCCAAGAAAGTGGTTATCAAACAAACAAGAAAAGGAACAACTAGGTCTTCTGTCCGCTTTCAATGTCGAGCTTCCAATGTGGCTTCTAAACCATTGTATGTGCCTTTAGTTGATATGGGAGGTTTTACAAAAAAGACAGGCCAGTCTTGGAAGTTTGGTGCTATTGACGGGCTGAAGTTCAGTGCCGGTGATATTGATGACGGCAAGATATTTTCTGCTGTTATGAATGATGAGACAACTTGGGAAATATTTCTGCCATTTTTAACCGTGAAATTTAACGCAATGGTATACACAAACATAGGAGGTAATCGATAATGTTACTTGTTGAAACCGAAACTGGAAAAATCAGCGGTGTTGGTGACTTTACTCTTGAAGAGCGACCAACTGGTTACCATTTGGTCGATGGCCCTTATTCTAAACATGGAAAGATTGTAGAGAATATTGCAGAGATATCAGATGAAATAGCAGAAATTGAGAGTCTAAATGTACTTAGCTTGCGTCAAAAGGCTTACTATCAAGAATCCGATCCTCTGTATCTAGAATGGCAATATGACAAAACAGCCGAAAAAGAACAACAATGGCGCGATAAGGTGACTGAAATTAAAGCCCGCTATCCATTGCCCCCCAAAGCATAACCCACCGCCAATTCGGCGGTTTTTTTATATCTAAATAATGCCCCTATCTGTGTTGGTAAAACCAATAGCCGATAGGGCGTTTTTCTATCTTTAATGAGGAAAGTAATGGCAAGTTCAGAGACGGGTCAGTTGATTCAGGCGGTGAATCGTTTGACCCAAACCGTTCAAGATAAAATCGCTGATATAGACAGAAAAGTGGATTCGGTAGCCAATGACATTCGTGCTAACACAGGGCTTACTCAAAAGCAGGTGTTTTATGTTGATGCCGAAGCGGGTGATGACTTGGCAACAGGCTCAGACCAGCGCCCTTTTAAAACCGTAAACAAAGCGCTCCGCTCTGCTCATTCAGGTGCCGTATGTACCATCCGATTGCAACGGAATCAAAGGCATGTGGTAACAGGTGATACTAGTGTTTTTGCTAATCATATTTACATTGTGCCTTGGACTAAAAACCAAGATACGCGTCATGAGTACCACTATGATACATCAACTCCAGTGTTAGATATGCAAGGCAAAGCCGTCTTATACGGCAGCATCACAATAGGCTCTTATCAGGAATCGATTATTGTCGAAGCCAGCGGTACAAGTAAGAATGATTCAGCTCGATTTACTTTCTATGCTGGAGGCGGCTTTACGCTTGCACGCAGTCGTGTAATTCTAAACTTTTCTGCGGATAACACCGTATTCTTGGGCGGACCATATAGCTACATAAGCCCCAACAAAGTTGCGCTGCGACAGGCTGATATTCAAATAAACAAAGGCTATCTTTCAAATCCTTGTCATCTAACGGCGAGCGAATCCACAGGCTTTGAATATGTAGAGGACCTTATCCTAAAAGCGAATAAAGATAATACTCTATCTGATGCTCGATTTAAGTCATAGGAGGCAGCATGGAAATCTCTTTTAATTACAATAACCAAAGTTATGTCAACTTTGACCCTAGCTCAGAGCTATTTGAATCGCTCGATATTCCGGCAGAAGAAAAAGCGCGCATTGTTTTGGAGGCGCAACAGCAAGCTGTGTTAGACAAAAGAAACGCCGCGTATCAAAAAGAAGTCTACCCCATGCTGCTTGATTTGCAATTTGAGCGAGATGCGCAAAAAGAGCAAGCGTGCCGAGAAAAAGTCGAACAGATTAATACTCGATACCCACTACCCCAAGAGCTATAACCAACCGCCAATTCGGCGGTTTTTTTATATCTAAATATCAACTTTGGCCCTGCACTTTTGCAGGGCTTTTTATATGGAGCAAATGTCAATGGCAAGCAAAAAAGCCTCAACCTCTCGCGCTAAGGGAGAAAACGATCCGCGTGATTACCGAATGCTGGTGGAAAAGCGCATTCTTCAACGCTGGCGCGAGCCCGGTGAGATCATCAGTTTGATGCCTTCTCAAGCTGAATATTACCTGATGAATAATGTCCTTGAATTAAACGAAGAGAGTAAATAATGGCAACGATAACCACACAAACTCATAACGGAATCTCTCTGGAAGTGAGTGAACCGCTAGGCCCTATGGGCGGCGTAGACAACCAGCTTGGTGGCTTTATTGGTACGACCAAACACAAGAGTGAAGATGTTGACTATGGCGAGCCAGTGAAAATTCGCACCCTTGCTGACTTAGCACTGATTGACACAAGAGAAAAGCCAGCCGGCGTTTTGTACAACAGCGTCAAGTATTTTCTAGAAGTGGCTCAGGTGCCATGTTACGTCATTATGTACGAAGAAAATGCTAACAAAGCAACCAACCTTAACAATGTGATTGGTGGGACTTCAAGTGCCGGCCGTTTAACGGGTATTCACGCCTTTAAAGCTTGCCCTGAAGCGCCAACCAATATTGCCGCACCAGGTTTTCACAGTATTGAAGTTGCTAATGCACTGGCTGGTGTTGCCAACCAAACCTACTGTGAAGCTTGGGTCGATGGCCCCAACGGTACCACAGAAGCGGCGAAGACATTTGCTGCATTGCTTGGAGAGACACACAAGCGTGTATGGTGTTGTGATGTTAATGGTGAGCGCTGGGATCATACTATTCCACCTTCTGTGATTGGTATGGCGGCGCGATGCAGTGTTAAACCTTCTCAAACACCAAATGGTGCTTCGACTCCTTTGGATGATATTTCACGTATTGTCGGATACCGCGTGAATGATCAAAACAGTGAAGGGGTTGAGTTGAATAAAACCGGAGTATCGGTGACGATTCGCGATCCAAATGGCGGCTTGATGTTCCTTGGCACTCGCACCGCTGATGGTAGTTTTGGCAATATCATCGGGATTGAAAACCAGTTGTGCCGCGAGCTCATTAAGTCGCACCGCGACACAATGAAATACAACCTAGACTTTGATTTCTTTAAACAGCGCATTGCTCAGTTAAGCAACTGGCTGTCCAGCCTACAAGCTGATGGCGAGATCATCGGCGCGCGATGCTATCTTCATGAAACTCGCAACAACTTGCAAAGATATAAAAACGGCGAATGGGTCTTGGTTATCGATTGGGGCGCTTATCGTCCGAATGAGCACTCCATTATTGAACTCAATCAAAACGATGAACTGCTTAAAGTCTACGTCGACGACGCAATTAAAACATTCGGTTAATAAAGGTTAAATATGTCTAATAGAGTTACTCACGCGAGAAAACTAACGCTGCCAGGCGGTATTAAAATCACTAACAACATGGAAGAGTTCACGCCACCCAAATACACCAAGGTGTATGCAGATGTGCCGGGATCCTTTATGGGCAAGAAAGTGTGTGTTGGCTACGAAGCCTCTGAGTGGTCAGTCACCATTAAAGGTGAAATGGCTGCGGTAGTAAAAAGCGCACTAAAAGATGCAGATAAAACTGTCATCATCTACAACGAAAATGGTGTCAATAAACATAAACGTTATGACGCTGAGCACGCAATGACAGGCGAAGTAGTGGTTGAATACGCCGCAAATAAGATGCGTGAGCAGCAAACGCTAACCCTAACGGGGCAAATCACTAAGCATTTGTGGAAAGAAAACGGTAGCACGCTTGCTGATGTTGATATTGACAATGGTCGATACATCATAGGCGGTAAGCAATTTAACGTTTAAACCATTTATTTACCTGACTAAAGGCCACCTAATCGGTGGCCTTTTTTATACCAGAAAAGAGACACGAGCATGAGCCAAACTCACTATCTAGAACGCACTTTCACGCTTTTGAAGCCCGTTGCAGATCACCGCCAAGTCACAGTAAAACCCATGAGTCGTCAATCGAGCATGGAGATAGAACCTAAGGGAGACACCTTTACTCAAGAAGAGAAAGAAGCCCTAGTGATGGCCTCTACCGGTTTGAATCAAGAAGAGCTTGATGCCTTATCAAGTCCAGATTGGCTGACATTGTATAGCGCATCGTACGATTTTTATCATCAAACAGGCTACCAATTGGCGGGTGAAAAACAAGCTGATACCGCTAAAGACGCGATCCTCTTTTTCAGTGGTGAGCGAAAAGTATCGTTAGAACTTCCTACGCTCAAACTATCAAAAATGGCAGATAAAATGAGTGATGATATCAAGCGTGCTTGCTTCATTTTGGCCAACCTGACTGACTTAGAAGAAGCAGAGATCATGAACTTACCCCTGCCTGATTATCGCAGCCTTGTTAGTGCAGCCTCCCATTTTTTAACCAAACCAGCGGCTTACTTTCAGTAAAAAGCGTTGAAACCATTTTAGATATTGTGCCCTTGGCGGGCTATTGCGCCACGGATGCACTTGAGTGGACAACGGAAATTGCCTTAAGGCGTTATGAGCTAGCTTTGGCTCATTTGGGGGTGAAGCGTGGATAAAAAAACACAACCTGGCATCACCATAAGCGCACAACAGGTGGTCGCTGGGTTCAAAACACTAGAGAGTGTGCAACAAGGGTTAATCACCACACTAGAGCAAACCCAGAAACAATTTAGTGCATTAAATGAAAAACTTAGGTTAACGAATGCAGGATTAAAAGACTCAGCCAAAGAGTCAGAGTTAACGAAGCCTAGATCGCAGTCAGGCCAAGACGTAGAAAGTCGCTGGGAAAAACAAAAGCAAGAGGCTTTAGAAGCTTTGCCAGGCGTGTCCGATAAGGCTATGGAAGTGATGATGACTGCTGCGAGTACTGCATTGTATTCGTCAATGAACAATGAGGCGTCCTATATCAATGTTGCCAATAATTTAGATTTTGGCGAACAAGGGCTTCTTAGTGAAGAGGCTAAAGAATTACGTCATGCTCTCAACGCTCTAGCGGTTGAAATGGCAGGGGCAAAGCATGGTGATGTATTAAACATTGCCGAGTTAGGCGCAAATGGAGGGATTGCCAAGCAAGACCTAGAAGTGTTTACCCGTGATACCATAATGACGGCACAAGCTTGGGGGATGACTAAAGAGGAGTCTGCTCAGAAAGGTATAGCGCTTCGTACGTCTATGGGGTATGAAGAGGGAGAGGTTGGCCAAAAGCAGTTTATGCAAATGGCAAACATGATCAATGAGGTGAACAAAAATAGCGGTATAGCAGAGAAAGATCTGATTGATGTCATGATCAAGGCTGCTCCTCGCTTGTCAAACTCAGGTTTTACAGAACAAGAAGCTCTGAGTCTCGCCAATTCACTTTTGCTAGCCGGCGCGAACAAAGACGATGCGGCAAGATCGGCAGAAGATATTGCATCAGCTCTTAACCTTGGCTCTTTGGCAAACGATGATCAAGTTGCTGCCTTTGAAAAGCTGGGCATGGATGCAACGTCAGTATCAACCGCAATGAAAACGGATGCGATGGGGACTCTTGTTAAAGTACTTGAGGGTATAAAAGGACTTAATAAACAAGATCAATTCGCTACGGTGAAGACTTTATTTGGCGCTAACTCTCCTAATGCCTCAGTATCTTACATTGAAAGTCTTTTGAACGATCCTACAAAGCTTATCGAGACTAAGAATCAAGCGGAGAATGCTAATCCTGATTCGGTAACCAAAGAGTACGCTGCAAGCGCAGATACCAAGCAAGCGGATATGGAGCGTTCGTTAGACGCTTTTAACAATTTATCCATTGTTGTCGGAGATAAAATATGGCCCGCATTTAGTGGAATATTAAACGCCATTACTGATGTAACCATAGCCACCACTCAGTGGATAGCCGAATCAGAAGGTGCGGCTTCTGCTATTTTAGGTTTTGGGGGAGCAATACTTGGTGGCCTCGCTGCGTATAAAGCATATCGAGGTGCTAAGTTTATTGGTACTCTTGCTGGTATTACCAAAGAAGCGCTGGGGATGAAAAAGCAGCCTAGTGCTATTGATGGGGCATCGAATGCGGCTTGCACACATTGTGATGATGTCGATGGCCGAGAAAAAGCCAACCGCAGTAGGCGTGTGAATCAGTCTGGAGATCAAGTTAGAACCAGAAGTAATCCCAAAACAAGACAGCCCCGCTCTCGTCCTCGAAATAAGCTCAAACCTCGTATCCTAAGTTTTGCTACTAGTGCTGCTTCTTTCCTTGCTGATAAAGCGAAGGGGGTGCCTAGTCTTATTTCCAATGGAGCTAAGAAGGTAGCCCAAACCACACATACAATTTGTGACAAGTTAAAAGATAAGCGTGTTTATCCGCTACCTAAAAAACTGTTGGCTTTTGGTCCTTTAAAAATGGGGCTAAGAGCTATTGATATTGGAACCAGCCTAGCTCAAGGCGATACGGCTTCAGCCGTTGAGAGTGGTGGTGGGTTATTGGGAGGTATGGGGGGAGCCGCTGCAGGAGCCGCTTTGGGAACTATGATACTGCCAGGGGTAGGTACTATAGTCGGTGCCACTATTGGCGGTATGTTGGGAGACTCCGCGGGTTCGGATATCGCATCTAGCTTGTTTGATTGGTTTTCGAAAGATGACTTACCCAACAAATCTGAAGAAATAAAAGCAGCGCAAATTCAAAAGGTAGAACAGGCGCAAAAGCCAAACGTGACTTTCTCTCCTGTGGTTCAGGTAACGGGTTCTGAACAACCCGAAAAAACGGCGGCTTTGACTATGGACGCAATACAACAAGCCTTAGCACAGTTTGCTCGCGAACATGGCCTAGATTCTGACAATCTTACTCAAGATTTTGAACATTCACTGGTGAACTAATGCAGCACTTAGCACTTAACGATCATGTGTTAAGCGTAGTGAAAGGCAATCCATTAGAAGAGCACTCGTATGACTCTTCTGCTGGATGGTCTGATTTTGACGCTATACACAGTCCACGACAAGACCCAACCGCTAACCCTTTGGATAACTGGACACTGAACCTGGTTGCTTTCACTGGCAATGGGGAGAGTGAAGCACAGGCTCTGCGAACTATGATGAAGTCGCATGAAATTATTACCGTTACCGATGGCAAAGGGCAAAAATGGGGCAGGTTTACTCTTCGCAATATCAAAACTAGCTACACACGCATTGTTGAAAAAGGCCAAGCCCAAATTGTCAAAATGACCCTGACGTTGAAGGAATATCGACAACAAGATGAAAACCCGAGCAAAACCGTACGAAACCGTTAATACCTTACTTTACCGGGTGTTTGGTGTGGATTGTGACGACCTTGAAGAAGAGTTTTACAGACTTAATCCTACTCAGAACACCCCTTTTTTAAGGGCTAACCAAGAAATAGAGCTTCCTTATCTCGAGGAGGACTTAGAGACTACAAGCGATGATATTATTGTATGGACGTAATTGATATCAAAGGTGACGGAGCGGCAAGTCTGATGCCGCTTCTGACCAACTGGTCGTTGTCGGACAGTGAAGGTATGCAGTCTGACCGGTTATCATTAACCTTTTCTGGCATGGAGTCACAAACTCTTATTCCTAAAAGTGGCACTGAATGGCGTGTATTTATCGATGGTGAGAAGAGGGGAGTTTACCAAATCTCTTCGATATCTGAGTATCTACATCCGGTCAAATTGGTTGTGCAATTGACCCCTGCCATTTTTTGTGTGGCGGACGAAAAAGGCTTTAAAGAGCCAAGGCGACGAACCTTTCCACCAGCAAGAATACAAGATGTGGTTAAAGCAGTGATGGAACCACATGGTTATGAGGTGAGAGTGAGTCCCAAGTTTGCGTACAAGCCAACCGAGCATCTCAATCAGAATGAGGAAACAGACTCAGCTTTTATTGCTCGTTTGGCAGCAAAGCACGACGCCATTGCTAAGCCTATTGATCGTATGTATGTGTTTGGTCAGCGCGGTAGCCTGAAAACCTTATCTGGTCATGAGCAGCCAGTGGTGACCATTACTCCGCAAGATGTACAACAAGGCAGTGCGAAATTAGCCCACCCCAGCTTTGTGCGCTTTAACGGCGTTAAAGCATATTGGCAAACACCGGATACCGGCCTGAGTGACACTCAAGTGATTGGTTCTAAGCCTTACTTTAGTATTAAAGACGTGTTTAAACACCCTGGTGAAGCTCAAGTGGCAGCAGAGGCTAAATTGGCGGAATTTAAGCGGAAAATACAAAAGTTTAGCGCTACTTTGCGCGGTCAGCCTGGCTTATTTGCAGAGTCAGTAATGATATTACAAGGCTTTCAATCTCCTCGTGCAAAAGGTCATTGGTCAATCGACAGCGTGATATTAACAGGCACCCGTACTTCTTACACTATTCAAGTTGAAGCGACTCGGCCCATATAATTATAAGGAGGTATTATGAAATACCCTCAATCATATTTAATTGCATTTAACAGAGTAATAGGCCACGAAGGTAAATATCAGAATTCGTATTACGACCGTGGAAATTGGACAAGCGGAACTGTGGGTAAAGGTATTCGCAAAGGCACTAAGTTTGGTATTTCGGCCATGAGTTACCCGAGCCTGAATATTAAGCAATTAACCATAGAGCAAGCTAAAGGTATTTATTATCGTGATTTTTGGTTGAAATTAGGCGGAGATAAAGTCCATAAAGCCGTTATGTATCAGCTTTTTGACGCCGCGATTCATCATGGCAGCTGGCGAGCCGTTCAGTTTCTGCAGCGTTCTGTAGGAACCAAAGATGATGGCCACTATGGCGTGAAAACCCATGCTGCGGTAAAAGCGGCAGACCATAATGACCTTCTTTTAAAGTTTTTAGCCGAACGTTTGGACTTTATGAAAGATGTTAAAACTTGGTCGTTGTTTTCACGCGGATGGTCACAACGTATTGCCGATAACCTGCGCCTCGCAGCGAGTGATAACTGAATGGTATCAAATAGTATTAGATTTTATCCATATATTTAATATGAAGTTATTTTAAGTATTATATTTGATAATGAACTTTGTCTTGTCTCTTATTTGTAATGACTTTACTTTCAATGAAGATGATATTAATTTTATTGGATATGAATTTAAATACCACTATCTTATAACGATAGTATGGCTGGTTTTTATGCTTGCAATTAATTGGTTTATTAAACCATAAGTAATGGCAAAATCACCGGTTTGGTTGATTGTGATACTAAAAAAAATTCTTCCAATTTAGGTTACGCGAGAACAATCTGGATAATAATCCAATGTGCTTCAAGTGGAGATGAAAATGCCATACCTGAAATTAATTATGGAAATGTTAAAAATTGCGCCTTATTTAGTTGATAGCTACCAAGATAAACGTAGAGAAAGAATAATAAAAAATAGCAATAAGCATATGGAGCGTATTAATGAAAACCCTATCGAAACTTTTAGTGATGACTTTGGCGCCGCTTCTGGTAGCGTGCAGCTCGATAACAGTATCCGACGTAAACTGCCCTCCGGCACCGATAAATCTTGAGTGGTATAAGGTTAACGATAATGGTGAGCAAGGGGTTTATTTACCTGAGCAAAGTTTTAAAGGCCTGCAACACTACATTGCTCAGCTAAAATTATGTAGTGCTTAAACATAACACTTGGCCCAACTGGTGTAGTGTTGGGCCTGAATTCCTGTTGCTTAAATTAGACAGCCTCAGCTTCATTTAAGTTTTGTAAGACCCTTTCAATTTTCCTTTCTATTTCGATGAACAAGCAGACGAGATGCGCTTGTTCCCAGTTTGTGGCAGCTTCACTTCCGCAAGCAGCCAAGCCTTTTGCGCTCTCCAGTAAATCCAAGTTTTCCTCATTATTCATACAGTCACTCCGATCATTGAGAAATACTTCCACTCTATTGTGGTAAGATTTATCCAACCAATGAACAGAGAGATTAGAATGAAAACTATTAGCTGTGGCATTTTAGTTTTTTTATAATACGTTTCTAATATAAGGTTAAATAAAGTCATGTTTTCCTAGCTTAGTTTTTATTATATTAAATTTCCATATCCCTTTTATTAACTAATTGGCATATAGTTAAATTTCATAATATCGGAAACGCATAACACGTAAATACCTTCAACTCTATGAATCTCTTTTTAGTTATATTAGGGATTGAACAATCACATCAAGGTAGGCGTATGTCGCATCATGACTTAATGCTGGTTATAAAAAGAAGGCGTGAACGAGACCATTTGACACAAATGGATATGGCAAAGGTGATAGGTGTTAGTCGGCGACATTATGTTCGATGTGAGTCAGGAAAAGCAGAATTGAAGCTGTCACAATTTGTCGATGCGATGAAGTTTTTAAACATCACCTATTTGGACTTAGCTTTAGACTTGCTTAATTTAAAACCAGTGATGGCATGCGATGTTGCGGCGGCAGCACGGACGCTCAGTGCTGCTGCCCGTAAGTCGTTAGTGGAATTTATGATGAAAAATCATCATGATAGGAAAAAGGTCAATTGATGATGCGGGCATTTTACTCATGGTGTTTTTTAAGTTTCGCTTGTGAGTTCTGCGTGGTTAATGTGTTGTTGGCATTCTCTTCCTAGCTGTTCGATAACTTGAAAACAGAGAGATAAAGTAGCGTGATCTATTTGGTTTGCTGCTTCTCCCGCTACAGTTGCAACGGCTGTGAGTTGCTGTACTTTTACGTCCGCACACTGAATGTGCTCGGTTGCATCAAAGTTCATTGTTACCTCGATAAAGAACAGGATAAGTACTGTATATTTAAACAGTATTCTTGTTTAATTTCCATATGTTTCTATAGAAATATTGATGATTATTAAAGATTTTTTGCTTGCAAAAAGTCGTTCTTACTATGCTGGAAGAAAAGCCAACTAAACGTTGATCGAATGCCAGTTTTAAGTTCTAAATCTCGGTACAAAATTTATTAAATGGTTGCGAAGATCTATTTTTTTAGTTTTCTTACAAGCTGAGATTGATGCTTTAAGAACTCAGCTTTGGGATATGCGTAAACTTGTGACGAAGATGTATGTTTCAGACATGTAGTCAAATTGCTGCACTGGTCAATATGTTTTATCGTGATAGTTAAACTTTTTAAATTCACAGCGTTAAGGACCACAGGATGACTATTCAAAGCTTTAACCCGCCAAGGCGTATTCTCATGGGGCCGGGGCCTTCAGATATTGCACCGCAGGTTTTGCAAGCTCTAAGCCGCCCAACCGTTGGCCATCTTGATCCACTTTTTATCCAAATGATGGATGAAGTGAAGCAACTTCTTCAATATGCTTTCCAAACTGACAATGATTTTACGATTGCAGTATCGGCACCAGGAAGTGCGGGTATGGAAGCCTGTTTTGTCAATCTGATTGAACCTGGCGACAAAGTGATAGTGTGCCGTAATGGTGTATTTGGTGAGCGGATGCGTGAAAACGTTATTCGCGCCGGAGGCATTGCCGTTGTTGTTGATGATAACTGGGGAGAGGCGGTCTGTTTGGATAAAGTGGAAAGCGCTCTCAAAGCACACCCTGATACTAAGATACTGGCTTTTGTTCATGCGGAAACCTCGACAGGCGCACGGAGTGATGCTGAGGCTCTTGGCAAATTAGCGAAACAACATGGTGCCTTGACCATTGTTGATGCTGTTACATCGCTTGCTGGGATACCTCTAAAAGTGGATGAATGGCAGTTAGATGCTGTGTATTCAGGAAGTCAGAAATGTTTATCTTGTGTTCCTGGGTTATCGCCGGTTACTTTTTCACCGCTTGCGATTGAGAAAATTCTAGCGAGGCGATCACCTGTACAAAGTTGGTTTTTAGACCAAAGTTTGGTGCTTGGGTATTGGAGTGGCAAGGGTAAGCGTAGCTATCATCATACCGCTCCAGTAAACAGTCTGTACGCTTTGCATGAGTCTTTAATTATGCTTAACAATGAGGGGCTGGAAAATGCATGGAAACGCCATCAAGAGGTACACAATAAACTTAAATTAGGCCTAGAAGATTTAGGCTTTGAATTTGTCGTAAAGGCCGATGTGCGTTTGCCGCAGCTTAACACGGTCTTTATTCCACAAGGCATTGATGACGCAAAAATTAGAGGGCATTTGTTGAACCATTACAACCTTGAAATAGGTGCAGGGTTAGGTTCATTTGCAGGAAAGGCTTGGCGAATTGGAATTATGGGCTATGGCGCGAGAAATGAGAATGTTTCTTTGTGTGTAAAAGCCCTAGAAGAAGTCATGGCGCAGTAAACACTCAGGCGGCATATCTGCCGCCCTGATTGAATCCCCTTATTGATGGCTATCAGGTTTTAGCGCATCAATGTTTGGCGCGATATAATGAACGTTGGAAAAATCACGTATTGGGAATAGGTATTGTGCTTCGCTACGTATTTGTTCAGCTCTTTCAGTGTCACCTAACCCTTGATAGGCAATGATCAGGTTGTTGTAAAAGGCTGGCCTTGGTTTATCTTTGATGATTTTTAACGACCAATCTATATAAGGCTGGATATACTTCGCTTCTTGTTGATAAAGGCCAATATTGAGGTAAGTGCTGTATATGTCCCAATCATATCTATCGCGCCATAGTATAGGATTTGATACTCGCTCAAGAAGTTGCGGATCTTTGTTCATTGACGTTTCAAATTGAGTGAGTATGTAGTTAGTATGCAAGGCGGTCAACATATAGACACTCACTGTA
Source organism: Vibrio zhanjiangensis (assembly GCF_030161235.1). Lineage (GTDB taxonomy): Bacteria > Pseudomonadota > Gammaproteobacteria > Enterobacterales > Vibrionaceae > Vibrio > Vibrio zhanjiangensis. Next base: position 81,605 of record NZ_BSPW01000001.1, read on the forward strand.
ATAGGGATGATTAAACTCATCACTCTGAGCGAAGTTTTGGTGGCAAATGTAATCGAAGTACTTCGGTATGAACGAGCCCGTTGATCAACCCAAAAAAGTAAAATGACAAATGTTATCCAGTGGATTGCTGAGTGGTAAAAGGGGTATTCGAGTTGGCTATGTAATACGATAGGAACAAACAAAGCAAACATAGCAAGGCGAGTCCCTTGTTTGGCATTGTAGATCCTTACCAACACTATTGTAGAAGCGATGATTATCGCCAAAATCGCTAACAGTCCACCTTCAACGCCCCAAAAAAGTAATTCATTGTGGGGGTGATTCAAGGAAGGAAAACCAGGGTTGTAATTGGCATTCAACTGATGCTGGCGTGCCGTGTAAATCATGTATTCTGGTTCAAATCGCCCGTAGCCATAGCCAGTAAAGGGCTTTTCAATCAACATGTCTAGAGCCTGTGGAAAAATAAGCTCTCTAGCTTTATCTGTCACCCGTACTTTCTCGTCGATGATCTCAGATTCACCGGTTACGCTGATAATACCAACGCCAATAACCAAGCCGGTTAATATAGATAGAATCCAGCCCCAAAACCGTTTGGAGGTTGCAAATCGATACAAGTAGGGAAGTAAGCAAATTGTTGAAATAAAAGTACTTAACCAGCCAGTTCGAGAAGCAAGAAATAATAATAATGGGACAGTAATTGTTGGCATCAAATAAAGAAGTACTACTTCGCTGAGCCGGTTATGGTATTTTTTCGGATGTTTAGTCAGTAGGTATCCTGACAGAGTGAGACCAGTGGCAAGAAAGCTTGCCATGACATTAGGTTGCTGAAAAATGCCATAGGGACGATTTTGCAGGGTATTATAGCCAAACGCATTATTGGGTTCTAGAACAAGGTATTGAACCCAGCCAAATATGGCCTGAATGAAAACCGCGATGATGATAAACCATAGCAGGCGTTGTTTTTGTTTATTGCTAAAGCGAAATTGCTGAAGGATAAAAAATATTGCCATGCCAGACCACAGTCCAACAAGTCGACCTAGTGAAAGAGAAATATCTGACTTTGGATAGAATACAGGTACGGTTAATAATACACAGCAAACAAATAGACCGAGCGTTAGCTTGTTGTATCTTATAAACCCTTGAGTGCCTATTTGATAAAGCCCTAGAGCCAAAGATATACTAACAGCAATCCATGTTGTACTGTTGAACGACAATTCTAATCCAGAGCCACCAGGGTTCGGCATAAAGATATGCATACTGAGTAGGAAAATGATCGCAACAGAGGCAAGAAAAGGTTTGGTCATCGGCAGCTTGGGCTTCTGGGGCTCTAAACTGGTTCCAGTGAGATGAATACTTGCCATTGCTTATCATGTCCTCAAAAGATAACAGACCCAAGATGGTCTGTTATGCATAGGTTTTTGTTTATTTTAACATAGGCCTTAGAAATCTTGCTGTATGAGAGCCAGTTATTTTTGCGACTTCTTCTGGCGTACCTTGAGCGATAATTTCTCCCCCTCCTTGCCCCCCTTCGGGGCCTAAATCGATTATCCAGTCGGAGGTTTTGATGACATCAAGGTTATGTTCAATCACAACGACCGTGTTGCCATGATCTCTTAAACGATGGAGTACGGTGAGTAACTGTTGAATATCGTGGAAATGCAAACCTGTCGTTGGCTCATCGAGAATATACAATGTTTTCCCTGTGTCTCTTTTAGAGAGTTCTCGAGCTAGCTTGACTCGCTGAGCTTCTCCCCCTGATAACGTTGTAGCCGCTTGACCAAGGCGGATATATGCAAGTCCTACATCAATGAGAGTTTGTAACTTTCGGGCAATGACAGGTACAGGATCAAAAAACTCACGTGCATCTTCGACTGTCATTGATAGCACCTGATCAATGGTTTTACCTTTATAGTGGACTTCAAGAGTCTCTCGATTGTAGCGTTTTCCTTTGCACACATCGCAAGGTACGTAAACATCAGGTAGAAAATGCATCTCAACTTTAATAACGCCATCCCCCTGACAAGCCTCACACCTTCCTCCGCGAACATTGAAGCTAAAACGCCCAGGCTTATAGCCGCGCGAACGAGACTCTTGAGTGCCAGAAAATAACTCTCGAATTGGAGTAAAAATGCCCGTATAAGTCGCTGGATTTGAACGAGGAGTACGGCCTATTGGACTTTGGTCAATATCAATTACCTTATCAAAATGCTCTAAACCCGTGATTTTTTTATAAGGAGCTGGTGTAGCCGTTGTGGCTCCATTGAGTTGGGTGTGAGCGATTTTGAAGAAGGTATCGTTGACAAGCGTTGACTTTCCTGAACCCGAGACGCCTGTAATGCAGCTAAATAAACCGACAGGGATCTCTAGTGTGACATTTTTTAGATTATTTCCCGAAGCTCCGCTAAGGGTTACCACTTTATCGTTATCTTTTGCTGTACGTTGAGTAGGGATAGCAATTTCTTTTTTACCACTTAGGTATTGCCCTGTCAGTGATTTTGGCGTTGCTATGATTTCTGCCACCGTTCCTTCGGCAACAATCTCACCACCATGAACTCCCGCACCAGGACCGATATCAATGACATGATCAGCCATTTTTATGGCATCTTCGTCATGTTCGACCACAAGTACTGTATTCCCTAAATCGCGTAGGTGAGTGAGTGTTTTTAATAGCCGTTCGTTATCACGTTGATGGAGTCCAATTGAAGGCTCATCTAACACATACATTACGCCAACCAACCCAGCTCCAATTTGGCTGGCCAGTCGAATACGTTGAGCTTCTCCTCCTGATAGTGTTTCAGCGCTTCGAGAAAGAGTGAGATAATTGAGCCCTACGTTCACCAAAAATTGCAGACGATCATTGATTTCTTTCATGACCTTTTCAGCGATTTGAGCACGTTGCCCGGCTAACTGGATTGATTCGAAGAATGTAAGTGCATCAGCGATGCTGAGTTCTACAATCTCTGGCAGGCTAGTATCACAGATAAAGACATTTCGAGCTTCAAGTCTGAGTCGACTGCCATTACAACTGCTACACGCCCTAGTGGAAATATATTTAGCAAGGTCTTCCCGAACTGAATTAGATTCAGTATCACGATATCGACGTTCCAAATTATTTAAAATACCCTCAAAAGGATGACGTTTGACTCTAATGTCACCTCTGTCATTGATGTATTTGAATTCTATTTCGACTCTTCCTGAGCCTTTCAGGATCACATTCTGAATTTTACTTGGTAGAGACTTAAACGGGCTGCATAAATCAAATTTAAAATGCTCAGATAATGAAGAGAGCATTTGAAAATAATAATAGTTTTTTTTGTCCCAGCCTCGTATTGCGCCGTCGGCAAGGCTGAGATTGTCATCGATGATCACTCTTTGAGGATCGAAGTATTGTTGTACACCTAAACCATCGCAAGTATGGCAAGCACCTGCTGGGTTATTGAATGAAAATAGTCTGGGCTCAAGTTCTTGCATGCTGTATCCACAATGTGGACAAGCAAAATTAGCTGAGAATATTATCTCATCGTCATTCCCAGCCATACTGGTAACAACGGCTATCCCTCCTGATAATTCAAGTGTTGTTTCGAAAGATTCTGCCAGTCTTTGCTGGAGATCTTTGCGCACTTTGAAACGATCAACGACAACTTCAATGGTGTGCTTTTTATGGAGTTCTAATGTTGGTGGATCGGATAAATCACAAATCTCACCGTCAATTCTAGCGCGAATAAACCCTTGCGCAGCCAAGTTTTCAAGTGTTTTAACATGCTCACCTTTGCGCTCTTTAATGATTGGTGCAAGTAGCATCATTTTTGAGCCTTCAGGCAGTTCCAGTACTTTATCCACCATTTGTGATACGGTTTGAGCGGCCAAAGGAACTTTATGTTCAGGGCAACGAGGCTCACCGACACGAGCATAAAGTAGGCGCAGGTAGTCGTAGACTTCAGTGATTGTGCCGACTGTCGAACGTGGGTTATGAGAAGTGGATTTTTGTTCGATAGAGATAGCAGGAGATAAACCTTCGATATGATCGACGTCTGGTTTTTCCATTAGTGACAAAAACTGTCGAGCGTAGGCGGAGAGAGATTCTACATACCGGCGTTGGCCTTCAGCATAAAGAGTGTCAAACGCTAATGATGATTTACCTGAGCCGGATAACCCAGTAATAACGATTAGTTTGTCACGTGGAATTGTGAGGTTAACATTTTTTAAATTGTGGGTGCGTGCGCCGCGAACGTCGATCTTATCCATTACTATCACTCAATGTAAAAATAAGTGGCCTAAGTATTACATAGAGTGAGTAATGTTCAAAGAAATACTGGATAAAAAAACAGTAAAAATGCGCATGTTTAAGGCATCTTTACTGATTGTTTTATTGAAGAGTTTAAGATTCTTTGGTGGTGGATTGCTTTCCGAGCTCGGATTTTTTACTGTCTTTGAGGTACAGGTTTTCGAAACAATAATTTGTCGCTTCGATATAGCCTTCTACGCTACCACAATCAAATCGCGTCCCCTTAAATTTATAGGCTAGAACACAACCTGCTTTAGCCTGTTTTAATAAAGCATCTGTAATTTGGATCTCGCCTCCTTTCCCTGGTTCTGTATTTTCGATCAGCTCGAAAATGTCCGGAGTTAAGATGTAGCGTCCTATGATAGCTAAGTTACTTGGTGCCGTTCCTTGCTCCGGTTTTTCAACCATATTATCGACACGATAGATATCATCTTTGATCATTTCACCAGAAATAACCCCGTATTTGTGTGTCTCATCATCAGGCACTTCTTGAACTGCGACGATAGAACAACGGAATTGCTTAAATAAAGCGACCATTTGTGCAAGTACGCCTTCTTGATCGTTCACACATAAGTCATCAGCCAAAACAACGGCAAACGGCTCGTCACCAATAAGTTCACGACCCGTTAATATGGCATGACCGAGACCTTTCATCTCCCTTTGACGGATATACGTAAAATTAGCACTGTCGATGATGTCACGAATATCGACAAGAAGCGCTTCTTTGTTCGTTCCACTAATTTGATGTTCTAATTCATAATTTTTATCAAAGTGGTCCATGATTGAGTGTTTGCCACGTCCTGTAACAATACACATACCGTCCATCCCAGCTTGAATAGCCTCTTCGACACCGTACTCAATTAAGGGTTTATTGACCACAGGCATCATTTCTTTCGGCATTGATTTAGTTGCTGGAAGAAAGCGTGTACCGTAGCCAGCTGCCGGAAAAAGACACTTTTTGATCATGATAATACCTTTGTCATTAAGATGGTTTGTATTTCCGGCGTAACCATAGCATTTTTTTTCCCATTGCTAAATTGTCATGAGAGTGATTTGAACTTTTGGGTTCACAATTAAGACAACATATGCTGGTTTGCCCAAGCAATAGCTTGAACTCGGTTTTTGACCGATAACTTTTTAAAAATCTGATATAGGTGAGATTTAACCGTAAATTCACTAATAAATAGGTCGTCTGCAATTTGTATATTCGACGCGCCTGTTTTGAGGCAACGTAATATTTGTATCTCTCGAGACGTCAAATCGACGGTTGCCGGCGATGTTTGGCTTAATATCACATGTCGGTAGTAATGGAGGAGTTGCGCGGCAACCTTACGTGGAAGCCAGTTTTGGCTATTAATCACTTCTTCGCAGCCACGGGCGATGGATTCTATGGATTCGTGGCGGTAGAACAAAGCTTTTATGTTGCCAAAGCACAGTAATTCTTCTGTTGTCAGACGCTTTATGACATTAAATAAAATAATCTCAAACATTTTGTTTGATAAAGGCAGATCACGAATTTGATTATTGAGAGATTGATAATACTGATGATCTATCATCAGTATCTTATGTTTATGTCGTTGCATTGCGTACATGAGGTCGCTTGGCTCTATGTACGGTATATTGATATGGAGCTGATTTTGAATACTCTCAACAATGGGGTTGTTTTGGTCACTTTTCTCAGTGAGGAAGTAAATGGTTCGAGCATAGATGTTTTTTGCCATAAGATTCGAATTTGCCAGTAGTGTGAACATGTGAGCAGGGTGAAGGAGAATTGCTAATAGTGCGAATTATTATTACAGGATTGCGTTTTGTTTCATATAAATAGGTAAGTTTTAGATCTATCAGTCACTTAATGGTAGAAAGATACTCTAAAATAGTTTGTGGGTAGGTGCTAAACAAGTTCATTGCGTGGATTGCAATTTGTTCACAGACTAAAGCGTGTTATCCTTGTTAGCTATTGTACGTTAATCAAAGAATTTATACGGAGCGAATCATGGCGAGCCGTGGAATCAACAAAGTTATTTTAGTCGGTAATCTGGGCTCTGACCCAGAGGTACGTTATATGCCAAATGGTGGTGCCGTTGCAAATATTACCATTGCGACGTCTGAAAGTTGGCGTGATAAGACCACGGGAGAGCAGCGTGAAAAAACAGAATGGCACCGAGTGTCCTTGTTTGGCAAGCTAGCTGAAGTCGCTGGAGAATACTTGCGAAAAGGTTCACAAGTGTACATTGAAGGACAATTACAAACGCGTAAGTGGCAAGATCAGAATGGCCAGGACAGATACACTACGGAAGTGGTTGTGCAAGGGTACAATGGTATAATGCAAATGTTAGGTGGTCGAGCTCAAGGTGGTATGCAAGGCCAGACAATGGGACAGCCTCAACAGCAAAGCTGGGGGCAGCCTCAGCAGCCGACAATGCAGCAAAGTCAGCCACCTCAAGGTCAGCCAAGTTACTCTCAACCATCACACCAAACTCCGAGCCAACCTCAATATAATGAGCCGCCGATGGATTTTGATGACGACATCCCATTCTAGACAAAGACAAAAATAAAAATGTTGAAAAACACCCCAAAGGCCGCTAATAGCGGTCTTTTCTTTTATTGGCTGAAAAAAAGTGTTTATTTTTAAGGTTGAACGTTTGTATTATTAAATTACAAATTTTTATGTTGATTTTTGGGTTGGGTATGAAGATTGAGATAAAGAAGTTTATGAGCGGTGAGCGTTATGTCTTTTTACTAGACGATGACGGCATGCCTGATTTTTGGGTAACGCACTTTGTCACTAATAAACTCAGGAAGAATTTAACCACATCTTCAATTCAACAGTATCTAAAGTCCATCAAACACTTAAAACTTTGGGAAAGTATAAATGGTAGAGATCTGCTTGAAGAAATTTACAATGGGGCCATTCCAACCCTTGATGATATCAATGCTCTGAAAGAGCATTGTAGCTATCGAGCTAGTGTCTTCAAAAATCAGACTAAAACAAATGTTACCGATATGGGCAAATTTTATCTCTCTAAATCAAAAGATAAGCCCACTGTCACAAAGCCTCAGTATATCTCTCGCATGGCTCACATTACTGAATATCTCCACTTTTGTGGTAAAGAGCGAGTTAAGAAGAAACCGTCTGCTTCGCAGTTATCTGATGCGCTTGATTTAATGAAGACGCAGCTAAAAAGCGACATGCCAAAGGATCGTTTAAAAAGCAAACAAATGGCTTTAGATAAATCAGGGATACCAGATGATGTATTTGAAGATTTTGTTGCCGTGGCGAAACCCAACTCTGAACACAATCCATTTTGTAACTCTGTCATTCGGTTTCGAAATTACCTCATCGTTCAAATCTTGTATGAAACGGGGTTTAGACGCAGTGAACTAGCAGCTCTAAGAATTGGTGACATCGGTACTGACTCTGACAACCCCACCTTATCAGTTGTACGCAGACATAATAGTAAAGAAGATCCTCGTTTAGATGAGCCTACAGCGAAGACGCTTGGTAGAGCCGTCCCAATCTCGAAAGAACTGAGAGATTTACTAAATATCTACGTTAGAACACATCGTTTTCAGACAAAGGCGGCCAAAAAACATCCATTTATATTTGTCTCTCACAAAGCCAAAAGCGGAAGCTATGAATCAGGTCAACCGATTGTAAAGCAAACGATAAACGATATTTTTAATCGTATTCGTAAGGTTAATTTTGAACGTTTTTGGGGGATCACGCCACACAGCTTTAGGCATTATTTCAACCATATGCTATCCAAAAGTATTGACCAAGAAAAAAAAGCGGTTGAGGAAGAAGTGAAGCGATTGGAAGCCGAAGGGAAGCCCCAAGCAGCCAAACTATATGCAGATGAAAATAAAATCACCGAAGCGCGCGAGCTAGAGATTAGAGCTGAGAAGAATGGACATTCCGACCTAAACTCTGGCAGACCTTACTTGAAACGAACAGTTATAGAACAAGCCAATAAGATGCGGAGAAAGATGCATGCAAATTTAAAACACAAGGCTGAAGTAGGTGTTTATGGCTATTAATGCGAAAAAAAACAGTATTTATAGAGATATAAAGTCAAAGTCAGAAAAGCGGCTAAGTAAGGCTAACTATGAGTTTGACGTTTATTCGGATAATTGGCAGTTGGATGCCAATGTGCGTTTGAATTTCGAACTTCTGGAGTCATTGAATCTAACTCCAAAGTTTACAGAAAGCTTTAGACTTGCTTTGGCAGACTATGCTGCTGAGTTTTCATCACGATATACCGATAATCTTTTTAGATATTGTCGCTGGCTATTCGCGGTTGGTGTTACTAGCAAAGTAACTGAGCAGCACGTAATAAACTACAATGCAACTCTTAGTAAAACTACGGAATACAAGTTAGGCTATATTCGTGCTTTTTTGCTTGATTGGCATGACAAGGAAATCTACGGTGTTGATAAGAAAGTTGTTGGCTTGCTCTCAGCGCTCAAAATTTCAGGAAATAAAAAAGGGAAAGCGGTTGCACTAGGCTGCCCATATAGTGGTGCTTATACACTGGATGAGCAATCTGCGTTCATTACGTGGTACGTAGATGCATTTACAGAGCAGCTCATTTCATTATATGACTATGCGTTCATCATGGCATTGCAATACACGGGTGCTCGGCCTCTTCAATTAACCCATCTGTATTATGAGGATCTACTCACAAGAACAGAGGCTGGCATTGAGCACTTTGATTTACGAATCCCCAACGCCAAAAAACGTAATGAAACGTTTAGAGGGTCTTATCAAGTCAAAAAAGATGTTAGTGAAGACCTAATATTGGTGCTGACTGCACAGGCAAAACAATCAATAAAAATGGTTGAAGAGCATTTCAACGTCAGCCTTACTAGTCAGCAGAAAAAGCAGATCCCCATTTTTATCAATGAGCGAGAGATATCGAATCTCACTGACTTTAGTGCATTTGAAAAAATACAACAGAAAACGCCTGATTTATTGTGCTTACGGACTAATGGTGCAAAACCATCAGTTGCAGAAATAGTAAGAAGGTTAGCTCGGCTTTGTCCCTTAAAAACAACCCGAATTAAATTGGATGGCGATTATGGAGATTTGCATATTAATCCACGTCGATTTCGTTACACTCATGCGACGAACATGGCTATGCTTGGAGCCAGCGAGCATACGATAGCTGAGGAGTTAGGGCATGAAGATACTCAACAGGTCACCGTGTATACCGAGTTTAATGAAGAGATGGCGGATAGAATCGACGAGGCGCTAGCTACCGATCTTACCCCATTAGCTCAAGCTTTTTCTGGCACGTTAATAGACAGTGAAAAAGACGCAATTCGAGCTAACGATCCTCGAAGCAGAATTAACAATGACGAAGGCAACCCTTTAGGAAACTGTGGAACATTTGGCTTTTGTGCTAATGGCTCTGTGCATTGCTACACATGCAATAAATTTCAACCTTGGTTAAATGCTCCTCATGAGAAAATGCTGAAAAGCGTCGTTTTGAAACGAGATCGAAAGCGTGAAATGGGAGCCAGTGAGTTTGTTTTGCAAGGACATAACCGCAGTATCAATGCTATTAAGGCGGTCATTCGAAAGTGCAACGCAAGAAAGCAAGAGTTAGAAAATGAAGGAGCGTTAAATGTCTAATGTTTTGCTGTTTACTCCTAAGCATCAAATTGATTTTCAAAAAAATTATGATGATTTTATCGCTTTTGCAAAAAATGATCTGAGTCTGTTTGACGACATTCAGTTCAAAACCCCTGAAGGCATTATTCAGAATGGCTGGGAATGTGATAAGTGGTCGTGGAAGACGGAAAAAGGAAAAAAGCTGACGATTGTTTTTGGGGCAAGTCAGAGTCATTCAAAATATACACCTTTCCAGCCTCCTTTTTCTGACTTTGCGAAAGCATATGTTCGCTACCAGCAATCGCTTAACAAGAAAGATTCAACTACTTGGGCTTCATCGCTAGTCTTCCTCTATCAAGCATTAGAAGAGCACGCTGTTCACAATGATAAATCATCAGTTGATATAATGAACATCAACAATAATGTGATTGATCGCGTAGAGCAGAAGATACGGAGCAGTGATTTAGGCGCTGGCGGCAAACGCAATATCGGCCTTTCGTTCGAAAAGGTATTGAAATTCATCAAAGAAAAACGATTTAAACTAGATCTACAAGATTGGTCGAACCCGTTTCCTCGTCAATCTGACGCGAGCATAAAACTAGACGAAAAAAGTCGCAAGGAAATGGAAGATAAATGTCCGTCAGATTATCAGATGTTGCAGGTAGCAGACGCTTTTCATAAAGCTAAGACACCACGCCAGAAGTATTTTAGTAGTCTTTGCGTTATGTTGATGTGCCAGCCCAGCAGACATACTGAATTGAATGGTTTGACTGTCAATTCATTACAGCAAAGTGATAAAGGTCGTTGGTACTTGATGTGGCATCCTGCCAAAGGAGGGGATCCCGTTCGAAAGTGGGTGCCAGCTTTGCTAGAAGACGTTGTTAAACAGGCATTTGAAAGACTTGTGGAGATTTCTGCTCCAGCCAGGTCTGCTGCAAAATTTGCGTATGACAATCCTGATCTGTTCATGTTGGGTAGTGACTCAGAAAGCTCCCAAGACAAGCCGTTGACATATAATCAGTTCGCGAAAGTAATGGGATTTAAAACAGGTAAATCAGAAAGAGGAACCGACATCACTTGGACGACGTATGGTAGCAACGTCAAGTGGTTAAATCGTTTAATTAGCGACTTGAACAATGTGAACGATTGGAAAAAGGACTTGTGTCAAGGACACATCGTTCTCCCGAACAATGAGATCGTAAATAGATACACTGGTAAGCCAACAGGAATCGTCATTCGATTTCCTAGTTACAGGGATCTCCGTTCTGTTATTGATGAACAATACAAGACGCTGGATTTCCCAAATTATGGCGACATGAAAGTATGGGATTGCATCACATTAGTCAGAGATCATGAATTTCACAAGGAATTCGCTGTTAAGCCCTTCTCATGGGTTCATCTTGGACATGGCTCTCTGAGTGATGCTATCGGCTCTGACAGAGGCATAGAATCAATTTTTGATGAGCTAGGTATCACAGATGAAGATGGGACACCTCTCAAGCTAAATAGTCACCAATTTCGTCACTGGTTAAACACGAAATTAAAGTTAGCAGGTGAAGCTGATTGGCTTATCGCCAAATGGTCAGGGCGAGCTGATATCAAGCAAAACAAAGCTTACGACGGACGAACTGAAAAGCAAAAGTCACGTCTAACTCAGCGTATTGGGCATGTTACGATTGGATCTGGTGTCATGACTGTTGCTCAAGCTAACCAGTTGTTAGAACTTTACACTGCCGAAGCGCCGCCACCGCCAATGGTTTTACATGACCTTGGACTTCCCATCTCACTGAAAGCTCTTGGGATTGATAGGAATGGTGTTGCTCAGTTCACAGGGTTAGGCTTCTGTGTTCACAACTATGCCGAAAGTCCATGTGTTAAAAATGGTGACTGTGAGGTCTGCAATGAACATGTTTGCCTTAAAGGTATGCCTCACTCTCTTGATGAGTTAAAAACTCTTGAAGCGCTATATGAAGAGCAATTGAGGCATGCGAAAGCCGCCGCAGAAGATCAGGTTTTTGGCGCGGATAGATGGGTTACAGCTCTGGGCTTTCGCTTGTCTAAGATAAAAACACTCATTTTTCTTCTTGAAGATCCAAAAAAAGCGGATGGTGCACACGTTAGAATACCTGATGAGCTATCACCATCTCCTGTGAAGCGCTCATTGAACATAAATGAACAAAGCGCTATCCAAGGGTTTGATCTTATGGCTTTAGCACTATCTGATATGAGGGAGGCATAATGGCTTTTGTTCCAGATAACAAAGAAACGATACTGGCTATCATCGATGGGTGGACTGGCAAACTTAGTTATGAGCTTTTAGCTGAGAAATTACAGTTAGAACTTGGCCTAAAAAAGCCGCCATCACGTTTCACATTCACCAAGTATGATGAAATTAAGCATGCTTTTGATTTGAAGAAAGAGCAGCTAAGGCAAAAGAAATCAGAAGCTATCCAAGATGCCAAGTCGTTGTTCGAAAGTGCTGACAAATTAAGTGATCTTATTTCTAATCTAGGGAATGATGACGTAGCGATTGCAGAATTAATCAAGCAAGTAGAAAAACTTGAAAAAGAGAATGAAAGGCTTAGTTCAGAAAATAAAAGGCTTAATTCTCAAAACGATATGTTGCTTGAAAGATTTGCGAGATGGCAATACAACCTTCAGAAAATGGATGGCGTCGATCTCAATAAGTTAGTTTCTACACTTGATGATGGTCTGCCTGCCAAGTCCATATAAGGCGTACTTATACAACTAGTTTGTACTAATTCACTACTGACTTGACTGATGTGTAGTAACTCATACTCGATCTTACACATCCGCTGGTTAGTCGCGGATAGACCATACAGTAGGCCTGCTGGTAGTAGGCCTGCTGGTAGTGTCATTACTGAGGGATCTTGACGGGATAAATACCATTCGACTCTGTCGTATCCTTACATT
>NZ_BSPW01000002.1 GCF_030161235.1 Vibrio zhanjiangensis
TCCTTGCTCAGTCAACAGTTGCAAGATTACTGCACGGCGGAGGGGGCGACGCTCTTTATGGGACTGCACGCACTCTTTGCCGCATTACTGAGTCGCTACAGCAATGAAACTGACATTGTGGTGGGCAGCCCTGTGGCCAATCGGGAGCAACCTGAAATTGCGCCTTTGATCGGCTTTTTTGTCAATACTTTAGTGTTACGAGCCGATTTATCTGAAGCGCCGAGTTTTAATACGCTGCTAACACAATGCCGAGCCACGGCTTTGGATGCCTATGCGCATCAGCAGGTGCCATTTGAGCAGTTGGTGGAAGTATTACAACCAAACCGGCACTTAAGTCACCATCCCTTATTCCAAGTGATGCTGGCGTTACAGAACAATGACACCGCTGAGCTGAACTTGCCTGGCGTTGAGGTTCAGTTTGAAGCGCCTGACCTGACCATTGCCAAATTTGATTTAACCCTGAATGTGGTGCAAGATGCGAATGGATTGGCGCTGGATTGGGAATACAATCAAGATCTCTTTAAAGCCGAGACGGTTGCACGTCTAGCAGGGCATTTTGAAGCCTTGCTACAAGCCGCACTCACTCAGCCAGAGCGCCCGCTGGCTGAGCTGGACATTTTGACCGTAGAAGAAAAACAGCAGCAGTTAGTCGAGTGGAATGACACCCAGCAAGACTTCCCAAGCGAGCTGTGCATCCATCAACTGGTTGAAGCTCAAGCTGCTGAGCAGCCAGACGCGACCGCTTTAGTGTTTAACCAGCAGAGCCTGAGCTATGGTGAACTCAATCAACGGGCCAACCAGCTAGCACATTATTTATTAGAGCAAGGCGTGCGCCGCGATACTTTAGTCGGTCTCTGCGCTGAGCGCAGTTTTGAGATGATGATTGGTCTTTTGGGGATACTAAAAGCCGGAGGCGCTTATGTGCCTTTAGACCCAAGCTACCCAAGCGAGCGTCTGGGTCATATGATCGAAGACAGTGGTGTGGGGGTAATCATCACCCAGCAGCACCTTATCCATGATTTACCTAAAGATTCTGCCCAAGCGTCTTACCGCACTATTGCCTTGGATTGTTCAGAGGTGCAGCAGCAACTGAGCCATTACATCCAAGAGAATATCGACCCAACGCTGATCGGTTTAACCTCAAGGCATTTGGCGTATGTGATTTACACTTCAGGGTCAACGGGTAAGCCTAAGGGAGTGCTGGTCGAGCATCGAGGGGTGATCAATGCCGTTTCTGATCAAGTACAACGTTTTGATGTCACTCGAACGAGTCGAATAGGCCAAATTGCCGCCATTAGCTTTGATACTTCGGTACTCGATTGGTCTCTAGCACTATCTACGGGGGCCGCGCTCTACCTGTACCCTCATGATGTCATTTTATCGCCTTCTGAGCTGTCAAACCGAGTTGCACACGATGTACTTACCCATTGCATTTTAACGCCAGCGCTATTGCCTCATCTTGACTCAAGGTTATGGGAGAGTGTCCAAACTCTGGTCGTTGGAGGTGATCAGTGCGCTCTTGAAGTTGCACAAGCTTGGTCTGAAAAGCGTCGCTTCTTTAATGCGTATGGACCAACCGAAGCGACCATTGATTGCTGCGTATTTGAATATAAAGGATCACCGTCAGTTTTACCCATTGGCCGTCCGATTAATAATGTTGAGGTGTATGTACTCTCACCAGAGCAGCAGCTTGTGCCCATCGGTGTGCCGGGCGAGCTTTATGTCGGGGGTGTGGGCTTAGCGCGCGGTTATCTCAATCGCCCTGAACTTACGGCTGACAAGTTTATTGCTCATCCCTTTAGTGATGACCCAGACGCGCGTTTATATCGCACCGGAGATTTGGTGCGCTGGCTGCCCGATGGCAATCTTGTCTTTTTAGGTCGTTTGGATCATCAGGTCAAAATTCGTGGGTTTAGGATTGAGTTAGGGGAAATTGAGTCCCAGCTGCTGCGTGAGCCAAGCGTTAAAGAAGCCGTAGTCTTAGCCCGTGAAGATCGCGGTGGTGACAAGCGTTTGGTCGCTTATGTCACAGCCGCTGAGACGCCTGAGGCTTTGGACGAAGGAACGCTGATGGAGTCACTGAGGCAAAGGTTAAAAGCCGTACTGCCCGATTACATGGTGCCCTCGGCTTTTGTGGTGTTGGAGCAGTTGCCATTAACGCCTAACGGTAAAGTGGATCGTAAGGCCCTGCCTGAGCCGGATTTAGCTCAGGTGACCGGCGCTTATGAAGCCCCGCAAAGCCTCACCGAAGCGCGCTTAGCAGAACTCTGGCAAACCTTGCTGCACCTAAACTCGCCTGTCAGCCGTGATGCGCATTTCTTTGAACTGGGTGGGCATTCGTTATTAGGTGTCCGACTATTAGCTGGCATTCGAGAGCAATTTGCCTTAGACATCCCGATTAAAACGCTCTTTGCGCAGCCTATTCTGAGTGAGCTGGCGGTGGCATTAGATGCCGAGGCGTCGATGGCAGGGCAAGCTATTCAGGTGCCACCGATGGTGGCCCGTGACCCACAGTTAACCGCATTGCCGTTATCTTATGC
>NZ_BSPW01000003.1 GCF_030161235.1 Vibrio zhanjiangensis
TTTGCGATCCGTGAAGGTGGCCGTACAGTAGGTGCTGGTGTTGTTGCTAAGATCTTCGAATAATTCTTAGGAATTGTCGAAGATTGCTGAAAATCTTTGAATAAGATTTGACGAACCAGCAGCAAAAAGGGCATCATTTGATGCCCTTTTTCTGCGCTCAGCATAATGTTTGTTTGTTTCTTCTACAAGTGAACATTAAGTAAGCTCTTACTTTGAATCGTAAGTTATTGAGTCATAAAAAGAGCATACCAACCTAATACGTTGGTATTTCATGGATTTGCCCTGCAGCAGCGGGGTTGTTGTCGTCTATATTAAGACTTTTGACAGGTTGGTTTTATGAAAGCAAATAATGCTGAAACTCCTGATAGCTCAAATGGCGCAGATATCTTTAAGTGGATTGTCACTTTTGTTCTGCTAGCTGCCGCTGTTGTGGGTAATTACCTGTATGGTGAATTGTCTGTAGTGTTTCGCGTTGCCGGTGTTGTGGTATTAATTGCAGCAGCGCTAGGTGTGGCAGCTACAACAGTAAAGGGTAAAGCAGCGATTGATTTCGCTAAAGAATCTCGCATGGAAGTTCGCAAAGTTGTTTGGCCTACACGCCAAGAGACTATGCAAACTACCTTGATCGTTTTAGCTGTAAGTATTGTAATGGCTCTAGCACTTTGGGGCATCGACGGCATTATGGTCCGTCTTGTCAACTTTGTGACTGGGGTATAGAGGGTTTTAATTCATGAGTGAAGCTCCTAAAAAACGCTGGTATGTGGTTCAAGCCTTCTCTGGGTTTGAAGGCCGTGTCGCTCAGTCTCTTCGCGAGCATATTAAAATGCATAGCATGGAAGAGCTGTTTGGTGAAGTTCTTGTTCCTACTGAAGAAGTAGTAGAAATGCGTGCGGGTCAACGTCGTAAATCTGAACGCAAGTTCTTTCCCGGTTACGTCCTTGTTCAGATGATTATGAATGATGAATCATGGCACCTAGTACGCAGCGTACCTCGTGTCATGGGCTTCATTGGTGGTACCTCTGATCGTCCTGCGCCGATCACAGATAAAGAGGCTGACGCTATTCTTAATCGTCTTGAGAAAGCGAGTGAGTCACCTCGTCCACGTACTATGTACGAAGCAGGAGAGGTTGTACGTGTTACTGATGGTCCATTTGCAGACTTTAACGGTACCGTTGAAGAAGTGGATTATGAGAAAAGCCGCATGAAGGTGTCTGTTTCCATTTTTGGTCGAGCAACACCTGTGGAACTTGAATTTGGTCAGGTTGAAAAGCAGGACTAAACCTCGAGTTTACAGAGTATAAAAAAACACCTTTTTAGGCTTGTATGAGGCGCGAATTATGATTATAATTTCGCGCCTTTTTACTTCGATGAAAGTAGAAAGTTATTTATATGAACGGGGAGCTGATCGGCCGATTAGCGCTAGTACCCAAAATTAGGAAAAATCATGGCTAAGAAAGTTGAAGCTTATATCAAGCTACAAGTTGCTGCTGGTATGGCAAACCCAAGTCCACCAGTTGGTCCTGCTCTAGGTCAACACGGTGTTAACATCATGGAATTCTGTAAAGCATTTAACGCAAAAACAGAATCGATGGAGAAAGGTCTACCCACTCCAGTTGTTATCACTGTATACAGTGACCGCTCTTTCACTTTTGTTACTAAGACTCCACCTGCTGCAGTTCTTCTTAAGAAAGCGGCTGGCGTTAAGTCTGGTTCAGGTCGTCCAAACACTGAAAAAGTGGGTACGGTAACTGACGCTCAAATCCAAGAAATCGCAGAAACTAAAGCTGCAGATATGACTGGTGCTGACATCGAAGCAATGAAGCGTTCAATCGCTGGTACTGCTCGTTCAATGGGCCTAGTGGTAGAGGGTTAAGATCATGGCAAAACTAACTAAGCGCATGCGCGTAATCCGCGAAAAAGTTGACGTAACTAAAGAATACGAAATCAACGAAGCTGTTGCTCTTCTTCAAGAATTAGCGACTGCTAAGTTTGTTGAGTCTGTAGATGTTGCTGTTAATCTAGGCATCGATGCTCGTAAATCTGATCAGAACGTACGTGGTGCAACTGTACTGCCTCACGGTACTGGCCGCGAGATCCGCGTTGCAGTGTTCACTCAAGGTGCAAACGCTGAAGCAGCTAAAGAAGCTGGCGCAGACATCGTTGGTATGGAAGATCTTGCTGAGCAAGTGAAGAAAGGCGAAATGAACTTTGACGTAGTGGTTGCTTCTCCTGATGCAATGCGCGTTGTAGGTCAATTGGGTACTATCCTTGGTCCTCGCGGTCTAATGCCAAACCCTAAAGTTGGTACTGTAACTCCTAACGTTGCTGAAGCTGTTAAGAACGCTAAAGCAGGTCAGGTTCGTTACCGTAACGACAAAAACGGCATCATCCACACTACTATCGGTAAAGCAAACTTCTCTGCAGAGCAGATCAAAGAGAACCTAGAAGCACTTCTAGTGGCTCTGAAGAAAGCTAAGCCATCTTCTGCTAAAGGTACATTCCTGCAGAAAGTAAGCATCTCTACTACTATGGGTGCTGGTGTTGCTGTTGATCAGGCTAGCCTGAACACTCAAGCATAATATATTTGCTTAGGCGTGAAATTTATGTATAATTTTGCGCCTAATATTTGTGGTTGGGGCTGAACTTTGGTTCTACAAGAATTAAGACCCAGTCTCCGTCCAAGACCGTAGGTGTCTGTTTTAATGGACTTAATCTTCCTACGTAGATGGTGCCCGAACTGACAGAAAGCTCTATGTAAATAGTTACCTTTCTTCTGGGAAGCACCTCAATAGCTCTCACTGTTGTGATAATAGTGAGTGGTGTAACGACAACCAGGAGTAAATCCAAGATGGCTTTAAACCTTCAAGACAAAAAAGCAATTGTTGCTGAAGTCAACGAAGCTGCCAGTGGTGCACTTTCTGCAGTTGTAGCTGATTCTCGTGGCGTTGAAGTGGGCGCGATGACTTCTCTACGTAAACAGGCTCGTGAAGCTGGTGTTTATGTACGAGTGGTTCGTAACACTCTAATGCGTCGTGCGGTTGAAGGTACAGATTACGAGTGTCTAACAGACACTTTCACTGGTCCTACTCTAATCGCATTCTCTAACGAGCACCCAGGTGCTGCAGCGCGTCTTTTCAAAGACTTCGCTAAAGAGAACAAAGACTTCGAGATCAAAGCTGCTGCATTTGAAGGCGCGCTAACTGACGCTGAAGTACTAGCGACACTACCAACTTACGACGAAGCAATCGCACGCCTAATGATGTGCATGAAAGAAGCTTCTGCTGGCAAGCTGGTACGTACCTTCGCTGCTATCCGCGATCAAAAAGAAGAAGCTGCGGCATAAGCCTTGCTTTTTTCTGGTTGCTTAATAAACTTATTGTTGATTTAAAAGAGAATTGTTATGTCTATTACTAACGAGCAAATCCTAGATGCAGTTGCAGAAATGTCTGTAATGCAAGTTGTTGAACTAATCGAAGCAATGGAAGAGAAATTTGGTGTTTCTGCTGCTGCTGCTGTTGTTGCTGGCGGCGCTGCTGCAGGCGAAGCGGCTGCTGAGCAAACTGAATTTGACGTAATCCTAGAATCTGCTGGCGGTAACAAAGTTGCTGTAATCAAAGCGGTACGTGGTGCGACTGGCCTAGGTCTTAAAGAAGCTAAAGCCCTAGTTGACGGCGCTCCTGCACCTCTTAAAGAAGGCGTAGAGAAAGCTGAAGCTGAAGCTCTTAAAGCTCAGCTAGAAGAAGCTGGTGCAAGTGTTACTGTTAAGTAATTATTGCATAGTTTCTTAGCCTAACGGCTAATGGCTGGTGGTTTTATAACCACCGGCCTTTTTGCGCTGTAGGGGTTGGGTGATTTTTCCGCTGTTTGAGCACCCAAGTTCCTAGCAAAAAACATTTCATGACAGCTTTATGAAATGTCACTACAGTCAAACAGTTGTTAGTCACTGTCTAAGAATACTTCTAGACAGTTTGGGTCACTTATCAGCGAGCTGAGGAACCCCATGGTTTACTCTTATACCGAGAAAAAGCGCATCCGTAAGGACTTTGGTACTCGTCCACAAGTGTTGGACATTCCATACCTGCTATCGATCCAGCTCGATTCGTTCGAAAAATTTATCGATCAGGATCCTGAAGGTCAATACGGTCTTGAAGCTGCTTTCCGTTCTGTATTTCCAATTCAGAGCTATAACGGCAATTCCGAGCTGCAATACGTTAGCTACCGTCTTGGTGAGCCAGTTTTTGATGTTAAAGAATGTCAAATTCGCGGCGTAACTTACTCAAAACCACTACGCGTAAAACTACGCTTAGTTATCTTTGATAAAGACGCGCCAGCAGGTACTGTAAAAGACATTAAAGAACAAGAAGTCTACATGGGCGAAATACCGCTTATGACAGACAATGGTACCTTCGTTATCAATGGTACCGAGAGGGTTATCGTATCCCAGCTGCACAGAAGCCCAGGTGTATTCTTCGACAGCGATAAGGGTAAGACCCACTCTTCAGGGAAAGTTCTGTACAATGCACGTATCATTCCTTACCGTGGTTCATGGCTTGATTTCGAGTTTGATCCTAAGGATAACTTATACGTACGCATTGACCGTCGTCGTAAACTTCCTGCATCGATTATTCTTCGTGCATTGGGTAAGACAACAGAAGAAATTCTCGACATCTTCTTTGAGAAGGTGAATTTCGAGGTTAAAGATCAGACTCTACTTATGGAGTTGGTCCCTGATCGTCTACGTGGTGAAACCGCTTCATTCGATATTGAAGCCAACGGAAAAGTCTACATTGAGACGGGTCGTCGCGTAACTGCACGTCATATTCGTCAGCTTGAGAAAGACGGTATTGACCACATTGAAGTGCCAGTTGAATACATTGTAGGTCGAGTTGCTTCAAAAGATTATATCAATGAAGCAACGGGAGAAGTTATCGTTTCTGCTAACCAAGAAATTAGTCTTGAAGCACTAGCGAACCTATCTCAGGCGGGACACAAAGCGTTAGAAGTTCTATTTACGAACGATCTGGACCATGGTCCATTCATGTCAGATACACTGCGTATCGACAGTACGGTTGATCGTATTTCTGCTTTGGTAGAGATCTACCGCATGATGCGCCCTGGTGAGCCACCAACGAAAGAAGCTGCAGAAGCTTTATTTGATAGCTTAT
This sequence comes from Vibrio zhanjiangensis, assembly GCF_030161235.1. GTDB lineage: Bacteria > Pseudomonadota > Gammaproteobacteria > Enterobacterales > Vibrionaceae > Vibrio > Vibrio zhanjiangensis. Next base: position 5,166 of record NZ_BSPW01000003.1, read on the forward strand.
TCTTCTCAGAAGAGCGCTATGATCTTTCGACCGTTGGCCGCATGAAGTTCAATAGCTCGATCGAGCGTGAAGATGCCCAAGAGCAAGGCACGCTTGATGAGCAAGACATCATTGAGGTGATGAAGAAACTCATTGCGATTCGTAACGGTATTGGAGAAGTCGACGATATTGACCACTTGGGCAACCGTCGTATCCGTAGCGTTGGCGAAATGGCTGAGAACCAGTTCCGTGTTGGCCTTGTCCGTGTAGAACGTGCAGTGAAAGAGCGTCTAAGCTTGGGTGATCTTGATGCGGTTATGCCACAAGATCTCATTAACGCTAAGCCAATTTCTGCAGCCGTAAAAGAATTTTTCGGTTCTTCTCAGTTGTCTCAGTTTATGGACCAAAACAACCCACTATCAGAAGTTACGCACAAACGTCGTATTTCTGCATTGGGTCCTGGTGGTTTAACACGTGAGCGTGCGGGCTTCGAAGTTCGAGACGTGCACGTTACTCACTACGGCCGTCTATGTCCGATTGAAACACCAGAAGGTCCAAACATCGGCCTAATTAACTCTCTGTCTGCGTTCGCACGTTGTAATGAATATGGTTTCCTTGAGACACCCTATCGCCGCGTTGTAGATGGGGTTGTTACTGATGAAGTGGATTACTTATCTGCTATTCAAGAAGGTCAATATGTTATCGCTCAGGCAAATACAGTATTGACTGAAGAAGGCACATTCGCTGAAGAACTCATCACTGCTCGTCAGAAAGGTGAATCGGGTCTTCACCCACGTGATCATGTTGATTACATGGACGTTGCAACAAACCAGGTTGTATCTATTGCTGCTTCGCTTATTCCGTTCCTAGAACACGACGATGCGAACCGTGCATTGATGGGTGCAAACATGCAACGTCAGGCTGTTCCAACACTCAGAGCTGATAAACCTCTGGTTGGTACTGGTATTGAGCGTAATATTGCGGTTGATTCCGGTGTAACCGCGGTTGCCAAACGTGGTGGTACTGTTCAGTCAGTCGATGCGTCTCGTATCGTTGTTAAAGTCAACGAAGACGAATTGATTCCAGGCGAAGCGGGTATCGATATCTACAACCTCACTAAATACACTCGTTCGAACCAAAATACGTGTATCAACCAGCGTCCAACTGTGATGCCAGGTGAGCCTGTGGCACGTGGTGACGTGCTTGCTGATGGTCCTTCAACAGACCTAGGTGAGCTTGCACTTGGTCAGAACATGCGTATCGCGTTTATGCCTTGGAACGGCTACAACTTCGAGGACTCGATCCTTGTTTCTGAACGTGTGGTTCAAGAAGACCGTTTCACAACGATTCACATTCAAGAACTTTCTTGTGTGGCACGAGATACTAAACTTGGTGCTGAGGAAATCACGGCTGATATTCCAAACGTAGGTGAGTCTGCCCTCTCTAAATTGGACGAGTCAGGTATCGTTTACATAGGTGCTGAAGTGAAGGGTGGTGACATCCTTGTTGGTAAAGTGACACCAAAAGGTGAAACACAGCTAACTCCTGAAGAGAAGTTGCTACGTGCTATCTTTGGTGAAAAAGCATCAGATGTTAAAGACACTTCACTACGTGTACCAAACTCAGTTTCAGGTACTATCATCGATGTTCAAGTATTCACTCGTGACGGTGTTGAAAAAGACAAACGTGCGCTTGAAATTGAGCAGATGCAGCTTAAAGAAGCGAAGAAAGACCTTACGGAAGAATTCCAGATTCTCGAAGGTGGTCTTCTAAACCGCGTTAAAGCTGTGCTTGTCGACGGTGGCTACACTGAAGCTAAGCTTGATACCATTGAACGTAAGAAATGGTTGGAGCTAACGCTAGACGACGATGCTCAGCAGACTCAGCTTGAGCAACTTGCCGAGCAGTATGATGAGCTGAAAGCCGACTTCGATAAGAAGTTCGAAACTAAGCGTCGTAAGATCACTCAAGGTGATGACTTAGCCCCAGGTGTATTGAAGATCGTTAAAGTTTATCTTGCGGTTAAACGTCGTATTCAGCCTGGTGATAAGATGGCAGGTCGCCATGGTAACAAGGGTGTAATCTCTAAGATCAACCCTGTGGAAGACATGCCTTACGATGAGAAAGGTCAGCCGGTTGACATCGTGCTTAACCCGCTAGGTGTACCATCTCGTATGAACATTGGTCAGATCCTCGAGGTACACTTGGGTCTTGCAGCTAAAGGCATTGGTGACAAGATTAACCAGATGCTAAAAGAGCAGCAAGAACTGGCTAAGTTCCGCGACTTCCTGCAGAAGGTTTATGATCTTGGTGAGACTCGCCAGGTAGTAGATGTGGCTTCTTTGACTGATGACGAAGTGCGTACTTTGGTTAACAACCTTCGTGGTGGTCTACCAATCGCAACTCCAGTCTTTGACGGTGCATCTGAGCAATCCATCAAAGAACTACTGAAATTGGGTGAATTGCCAGAATCTGGTCAGCTAACTCTTTATGATGGTCGCACTGGTGATGCGTTTGAGCGTCCTGTAACCGTTGGTTACATGTATATGCTCAAACTGAACCACCTTGTTGATGATAAGATGCACGCGCGTTCTACAGGTTCATACAGCCTAGTCACTCAGCAACCATTGGGTGGTAAAGCTCAATTCGGTGGTCAGCGTTTTGGTGAGATGGAAGTATGGGCACTGGAAGCATACGGTGCCGCTTATACCCTACAAGAAATGCTAACCGTTAAGTCTGATGACGTTAACGGCCGTACCAAGATGTATAAGAACATCGTGGATGGCAACCATAGCATGGAACCTGGTATGCCAGAATCGTTCAACGTATTGTTGAAAGAGATCCGCTCGCTAGGTATCAACATCGAGCTAGAAGACGAAGAGTAATCCCCACGGGGTTATTTGGTTGAAGGTGCTCACTTTTGCGGGTGGGCTCCTTTTAACTCCTTACAGGAGCTGATTGTGAAAGACTTATTAAACTTTCTAAAAGCACAGCATAAGACCGAAGAATTTGATGCAATCAAAATCGGTCTATCTTCACCAGACATGATTCGTTCATGGTCTTTTGGTGAAGTTAAAAAACCTGAAACGATCAACTATCGTACGTTCAAACCTGAACGTGATGGTCTGTTCTGTGCGCGTATTTTTGGTCCAGTCAAAGACTACGAATGTCTTTGTGGCAAATATAAGCGTCTGAAACACCGTGGTGTTATCTGTGAGAAGTGTGGCGTTGAAGTTACACAAACTAAAGTTCGTCGTGACCGTATGGGCCACATCGAGCTTGCATCACCAGTTGCTCACATCTGGTTCCTAAAATCATTACCGTCTCGTATCGGTCTACTGATGGATATCCCTCTACGTGATATCGAACGTGTTCTTTACTTCGAAATGTACGTAGTAACAGAGCCAGGTATGACTGATCTAGAAAAGTCTCAGATGCTGACTGAAGAAGAGTATCTGGATCGTCTAGAAGAGTGGGGTGATGAATTCACGGCTAAGATGGGTGCGGAAGCGATCAAAGACCTACTTGCGTCTATGAATCTGCCTGCCGAAATCGAAGAAATGCGTGAAGAGCTTCAGTCTACTAATTCAGAGACTAAGCGCAAGAAGATCACTAAACGCTTGAAGCTCGTTGAAGCTTTTGTTCAATCTGGTAACAATCCAGAGTGGATGATCTTAACTGTGCTTCCGGTACTGCCGCCAGATCTACGTCCTCTAGTTCCACTAGACGGTGGTCGCTTTGCGACTTCAGATCTGAACGATTTATACCGCCGCGTGATCAACCGTAACAACCGTTTGAAGCGTCTATTAGAGCTTGCTGCTCCGGACATCATTGTGCGCAACGAAAAACGTATGCTGCAAGAGTCTGTTGATGCGCTGCTAGACAATGGTCGTCGTGGTCGTGCAATTACGGGTTCAAACAAACGTCCTCTAAAATCTCTTGCTGATATGATCAAGGGTAAACAAGGTCGTTTCCGTCAGAACCTTCTAGGTAAACGTGTAGACTATTCTGGTCGTTCTGTAATCACAGTTGGTCCATACCTTCGTCTACACCAGTGTGGTCTTCCGAAGAAGATGGCACTAGAGCTATTCAAACCATTTATCTATAGCAAGCTTGAGACTCGTGGTCTAGCGACAACGATCAAAGCTGCGAAGAAGATGGTAGAGCGTGAAGAAGCTGTCGTATGGGATATTCTTGATGAAGTGATTCGTGAGCATCCAGTGTTATTGAACCGTGCACCGACACTTCACCGTCTTGGTATTCAGGCGTTCGAACCTGTACTCATCGAAGGTAAAGCGATTCAGTTACACCCACTTGTCTGTGCGGCGTACAACGCGGACTTCGACGGTGACCAAATGGCGGTTCACGTGCCGCTAACTCTAGAGGCGCAGCTTGAAGCTCGCACATTGATGATGTCGACAAACAACATTCTGTCGCCAGCATCAGGTGACCCTATCATCGTACCTTCACAGGACGTTGTATTGGGTCTTTACTACATGACTCGTGAGAAGATTAACGTTAAAGGCGAAGGTATGTACCTTGCTAGCCCAGCAGAAGCTGAAAAAGCATATCGTACTAAGTCTGCAGAGCTACATGCTCGCGTTAAAGTTCGTATCACCGAGACGGTTAAAGATGAAGATGGCCACAGCACAACTGAGACCAAACTGGTTGATACTACGATTGGTCGTGCAATGCTATGGCAAATTGTCCCAGCAGGTCTACCTTACAGCATCGTTAACCAAAAATTAGGTAAGAAGCAAATATCTCACCTATTGAACGAGGCTTATCGTAAGCTGGGTCTTAAAGATACAGTTATCTTTGCTGACCAAATCATGTACACAGGCTTTGCTTATGCCGCACTTTCTGGTGTTTCTGTTGGTATCGACGACATGGTTGTGCCAGACGCGAAATACACTGAAATCGAAGAAGCAGAAGCGGAAGTTCGTGAAATTCAAGAGCAGTATCAATCTGGTCTTGTTACTGCGGGTGAGCGCTACAACAAAGTTATCGATATTTGGGCTTCAACCAACGATCGCGTTGCAAAATTGATGATGGAAAATCTGTCATCAGAAACCGTGATGAATCGTGATGGTGAAGATGAACAACAAGAGTCGTTTAACAGCATCTACATGATGGCTGACTCAGGAGCTCGTGGTTCTGCCGCTCAGATTCGTCAGCTTGCGGGTATGCGTGGTCTGATGGCGCGTCCAGATGGTTCTATCATAGAAACGCCAATCACTGCGAACTTTAAAGAAGGTCTGAACGTACTTCAGTACTTTATCTCTACGCACGGTGCTCGTAAGGGTCTTGCGGATACAGCACTGAAAACAGCGAACTCTGGTTATCTAACTCGTCGTCTAGTAGACGTTGCTCAAGACGTTGTTGTTCACGAGCACGATTGTGGTACCCATGAAGGTATTGACATGATGCCTCATATTGAAGGTGGTGATGTTAAAGTCGCGCTTTCTGAGCTAGCTCTGGGCCGTGTTGTTGCAGAAGATGTTCTAAAGCCAGGCACTGAAGATGTGCTGATCCCACGTAATACTCTGATTGATGAGAAGTGGTGTCAGATCATGGAAGACAACTCGGTGGATAAGATTCGAGTTCGTTCAGTGGTCACTTGTGACGCAGACTTTGGCTGCTGTGCTCAATGTTACGGCCGTGATCTTGCTCGTGGTCACCTCGTCAACCAAGGTGAAGCGGTTGGTGTTATTGCCGCTCAGTCTATCGGTGAACCTGGTACACAGCTAACCATGCGTACGTTCCACATTGGTGGTGCAGCATCGACAGCAGCAGCAGAAAACAGCATCCAAGTGAAAACGACAGGTACTGTGAAACTGCATAACGCTAAGTTCGTGACTAACAAACAAGGCAAGCTTGTGATCACATCTCGTGCGTCTGAGCTGACCATTATTGACGAGTTTGGCCGCACGAAAGAGAAGCACAAACTGCCATACGGTTCACTACTTAGCAAAGGCGACAACGAGGGTGTTGACGCTGGCGAAACAGTGGCGAACTGGGAAGCGCACACCATGCCAATCATTACCGAAGTGGCAGGTCGTATCCAGTTTGTAGATATGATTGATGGTGTAACGGTTTCTCGTCAAACTGATGATCTAACAGGTCTTTCTTCTAGTGAAGTGACGGAAGCTGCAGCTAGACCAGCGGCTGGTAAAGACATGCGTCCAGCTATTAAGTTGATTGATGCAGCAGGTAAAGATGTGATGATTCCTGGCACAGATATGCCAGCACATTACTTCTTGCCGGGCAAAGCGATTGTCAACATTGAAGATGGCGCAGAGGTCGGTGTGGGTGAAACACTTGCTCGTATTCCTCAGAAATCCGGCGGAAACCGAGACATCACCGGTGGTCTTCCACGAGTTGCTGACTTGTTTGAAGCTCGTAAGCCGAAAGAGCCTGCAATCCTTGCTGAGCACACAGGTACTGTGAGCTTTGGTAAAGAGACTAAAGGTAAACGTCGCCTAGTGATCACTCGTGAGGGTGGCGATACGTATGAAGAGATGATTCCTAAGCATCGTCAACTTAACGTATTCGAAGGTGAGAAGGTTGAACGTGGCGATGTGATTGCCGATGGTCCTGAGTCTCCACACGATATCTTACGCTTGCGTGGTATTCATGCTGTGACTCAGTACATTGCGAATGAAGTTCAAGAAGTATACCGTCTACAAGGCGTTAAGATTAACGATAAGCACATAGAGACTATCGTTCGTCAAATGCTTCGTAAGTGTACGATTACTTTCGCTGGAGACTCTGAGTTCCTTGCTGGTGAGCAAGTTGAGTATGCAAACGTTAAGATTGCAAATCGTCAACTAGAAGCAGAAGGCAAAGAGCCTGCTCGCTTTGAACGTGAGCTACTGGGTATTACCAAAGCGTCTCTTGCAACGGAATCTTTCATTTCTGCGGCATCATTCCAAGAGACAACTCGAGTACTAACAGAAGCAGCCGTTTCTGGTAAGCGTGATGAACTTCGTGGTCTGAAAGAAAACGTCATTGTTGGTCGACTCATTCCAGCAGGTACAGGTTTCGCATACCACCAAGAGCGCCAAGCTAAGCGTGTCGAAGAGCAAGAAGGTCCATCTGTTGAACAAGCAACGGATAATTTGGCAGCCTTGCTTAATGCAGGTTTCTCAGTTGATGAGTAATCAAAGCTAAAAGACGCTAAAAAGGCACCCTAGGGTGCCTTTTTTATACTATATTGGATCGTATTATTTTGAACAGCGCGCCCTTTCTTTGGGGTCATGCGCCAGGAGGTACGGCTAAACTGTCTGCAATCAACTGGATTAATTGGTCTTCTACCTCGAAGCGAGCCTCTAATATCTCACCAATCAATGACAAGTCACTATCGAAAGATTCAAGAGGGTCATCCTCTGCTACAGCAGCATACTTGTCGGTAAAATTAAGTAGAGGGTCCGTAGTTAGAACGATTCGCCCATAGGTGGTATTGATTTCTTCTGTCGCTTCAAAGCCTGTTGAGCGCCATTTGTCCATCACCATATCATAAATCTTGAAATGTCCTTCAGAGATATAATCAACCAAGTGTTGGCAGAATACTTGGAGCTCGTCAGGTGTAGGAAGTGAAGAAAGTGGCATTTTTACCGAGGTGGGTTGAAGTGCTGCGAGTTTACAATATTCGACTATGAGTGACTGTCTTGTTTCGAGCCAGTGATCAATGACTTCACTCGAGCCACCCCATTGTGCATGTGTTTGTTTGAATTTTTTCAGCATGACCATATCCTCATGATCGAGCCACTTTTGCAGTGACAATTACGCTTTGACTCCCAAAGCACGTGCAGAGCAAAACTTTCCGTTCTTACTAAAGTTTATAGCTAGAAATTTGCTCTACTACAAACTCTGGTATGAATTAAGATTGCCAGTAAAATGAATGAACTGCAAGTAAAGAGGGTCGGTAATGTTAAATGACAATGATAGAAAAAGCATCGACATTGCTTATTGGTGCCTTGTATCGAGAAGTGAAGTATGGTTAGTGAACAATGCGTTACCTTGTGGTAGTGCAAAAGAATTATCGCTTCCCCAAGCAATGGGAATAAAAATTGGTGAGTATCAAAATTTTCCTGTTGTGTGGTTAAATTCGGATGAAGTCGATCAGGACTTACCCATGACGTCCCTACGTGATTGCTTATTTTTGCCTGAGCCACTGTTTTTGCTCATTAGTAAAGCGATTCAATATGATCATATGACACAAACGCTTAGATTTTGCTCTATCTGTGGTGGTCGAAATCATCACAATAACAACCAGTTAGCAATGCAATGTGGTGATTGTCGCACTCTGCATTATCCACGAATATTTCCCTGTATCATAGTTGCAGTACGTAGAGATAAACAGATTCTATTGGCTCAGCATTCCCGTCATCGTAGTGGTATGTATACAGTGATTGCGGGTTTTGTGGAAGTCGGAGAGACGCTTGAGCAATGTGTCGCTCGTGAGGTGAAGGAAGAAACGGGTATTGATATTACTAATATTCGTTATTTTTCCAGCCAACCATGGGCTTTTCCTTCCAGTCTAATGGTTGGATTTCTGGCCGATTACCAAAAAGGTGATCTTAAACCGGATCATACAGAGCTTGATAGCCTTGGTTGGTTTTGTGCCGATACGTTACCACAGGTTGCGCCACATGGAACGATAGCAAGAGCCTTGATTGAGCAGACAATTAAAGACATTAACTTGGAAAAATGATGGTTTCACTTTTTATATCTGTTTGATAAGGCAGTGTATTATTTGGGAGTCAAAAAAAACCCTCCGAGAGGGAGGGGGTAAGTAAGATGTCGTTATGAGATGCTGAGTTACAGGTACTCAGTTTATAGTTATTATTTTCGCTAGCGGAGAGATTTTTAACATTGTTATGCATTGGGCGCAAATTAAGCGCTGATTTAAACGTTAATAACTTGATCCAGATTGCAAAGCATGCCGCTTTTGTTGGTCAAACAGTGTTAGAATAGCAGCGCTAAATAGAAGCTCAATAGTTGGAAATACGGAATGACTGAACTTAAAAATGATCGTTATCTGCGCGCGCTTTTAAAGCAACCAGTAGATTACACACCAGTGTGGATGATGCGCCAAGCAGGGCGTTATTTACCAGAATATAAAGCAACTCGAGCTGATGCTGGCGACTTCATGTCTTTGTGTAAAAATGCAGAGCTCGCTTCTGAAGTCACCTTACAACCACTGCGCCGTTTTCCACTTGATGCTGCGATTTTATTTTCAGATATTCTAACCATTCCAGATGCGATGGGGCTAGAACTGCGTTTTGCCGCGGGCGAAGGACCTGTTTTTGATCAGCCGATAACCTGTAAAGCTGATGTAGAAAAAATTGGTATCCCAGACCCTGAATGTGAGTTGCAATATGTGATGAACGCAGTACGTCAAATCCGTAAGGACTTAAATGGTGACGTGCCTTTGATTGGTTTCTCAGGGAGTCCATGGACACTGGCGACCTATATGATTGAAGGCGGGAGTTCAAAAGCATTTACCAAAATTAAAAAAATGATGTACGCCGAACCACAAACGCTACATCTTCTATTGGATAAACTGGCTGATAGCGTTATTGAATATTTGAATGCTCAAATAAAAGCAGGGGCACAATCTGTCATGGTGTTTGATACATGGGGTAGTGTGTTAACTCCAAGGGATTACAATTTATTTTCACTTCAATACATGGCGAAAATTGTTGATGGATTGATTCGAGAAAATGATGGACGTCGAGTTCCTGTTACCTTGTTTACCAAAAATGGCGGTATGTGGTTAGAAAAAATTGCGGCGACCGGCTGTGATGCTGTTGGTTTAGATTGGACCATTGACATTGAAGATGCCGTGAAGCGTGTTGGCGATAAGGTTGCATTACAAGGTAATATGGATCCTTCTATTTTGTATGCCGCACCGCAAAGAATTCGTCAAGAAGTTGCGGATATTCTGGCTGGGTTTGGAAATGCAGGGACTGGTCATGTGTTTAATTTAGGTCATGGGATCCATCTTGATGTACCACCGGAAAACGCAGGCGTATTTGTTGATGCAGTACATCAGTTATCTAAACCATATCATCAATGACAATATTCAAGTGTCTGGTCCAATCAGGCACTTATAGTTTTTGCTTAGCATAGTGATATGATTTTCTTATCTATCATTGTGTTATGCTTAAAATTTGTGATTTCTTAGTGTTGTGTATTGGTTTAATCTTGTACAGTGATGGCGTTAAATAACCAGAGTGATTTGTGTAAAGAATAGCTCAAAGGCCCAGTCAAGATAGGCTTAAAAGATCGAAAGTATACTGACATTACTATTTGCAGAGGATACGGGGAACGTATGAAGACACGCGACAAAATAGTGCTTGCCGCATTGAATCTTTTTAATGAACACGGTGAACGTAATATTACTACCAACCACATCGCTGCACACATTGATATAAGTCCTGGTAATCTTTATTACCATTTTCGTAATAAGCAAGAAATTGTGCGTGAAATCTTTGCACTATATTCCAATGAGCTCTTGGAGCGCTTTTCGCCTATTCATGGGCAACAAGAAAGTTTGGTTTTACTCAAACACTACCTTGATTCGATTTTTAAGTTGATGTGGAAATACCGTTTTTTTTACGCCAATCTGCCAGAGATTCTGCAAAGAGATGAGCAATTGCATGAGAGCTATATCCAAGTTCAAGAAAAATTGCAGGCTAATTTGGTCAACATTATGCGATCTTTCGTTGAGCTTGAGTTACTCGCGGTAGAAGAGCATGAAATGAAACCTCTAGTCACTACGCTACATCTGATCGCTTCTAGTTGGCTTAGTTACCGTTCCGCTATGTCACCCAAGACACAGATTACGGAGCAAATCATTCATCAAGGCATGTTGCAAATGATTACAGTGGTAAAACCTAGGGCAACTGAGCAAGGTCTTGAACAACTTCAGCTTTTAGAAGATGGTGTTAAAGCAATTCATGCTTAGCCATAACTAAATGTGATTGTTTCAGTTTGGTAAACCCCTTAAAGTGCCATAATGTTCTTTAAGGGGATTTTTATGCATTATGACGTGTTTAACGGTGATGCGGATGGCATCCTATCACTGCTGCAACTTAGGCTAGCTGAACCTAAGCAATCCACCTTAGTTACAGGCCTGAAACGAGATATAAAGCTTTTAGAAACTTTAGATTGCCAGTCAGGAGATACATTAACGGTATTGGATATCTCGATGCGAAGTAACATGGCTGGGCTAAAGCGAGTACTGGCTAGCGGCGCTTATGTGTTTTATGCCGATCATCATCAAGCAGGAGATATCCCCCAAGAGGTAACGTTGGATGCACATATAGATCTGGACGCCAACATATGTACAGCGTTGATCATTGACAGATTGCTTGGCGGGAAATTTCATCATTGGGCTATCGTGGCGGCCTTTGGTGACAACTTATTTGCTAAGGCTGAAGCGCTCGCTTTGGCTTGTGGGCTTACGCAGAAAGAAACAGCGCAGCTCAACGAACTGGGAAGCCTGATTAACTACAATGGCTACGGGGAAACATTGGCGGATTTAAATTTTGCTCCAGATGAGCTTTATTTGAGGCTATTGAACTACGATGATCCATTTGCTGTTATCCGCGATCCTGGCTCGCCTTATCCAGTCCTGCGGGCTTCGTACGAGCAAGATATGAATCAAGTGCTGGCCATTGAACCTTTGTATCTTAGCAATTACATTGCGCTCTTTGAGCTGCCAGATAAGGCCAGCTCGAGACGTATCAGTGGTGTATATGGTAATTGGCTTGCTAATCAAAGCCCTGATTTAGCTCACGCGGTACTGACGAAAAATCACGATGGCAGTTATAAAGTGTCACTACGTGCCCCAATTAACCATAAACATGGGGCTGGGGAGTTGTGCTCACAGTTTATTTCTGGAGGTGGTCGAGAAGCGTCTGGAGGAATCAATACTCTGGATAGAGATATGTTACCTGACTTCCTATCAAAGGTTGAAAATTATTATCGCCAATTTATCGATGCCGCCTATTGAGTCAGCCAGCTCTTAGGGTTTTGAGCTTTGCTGTTGCGTCTTATCTCAAAGTAGAGGGATGCTTTTGGCTGGCCACCCGTATCACCGGCTAGTGCAATCGTTTCTCCCGAGGACACTTTATCCCCCTCATTTTTAAGCAAACTTTGATTAAAGCCATACAAGGTCATGTCACCTTTGCCGTGGTCGAGCAAAATAACCAAACCATAACCCCTCAAATAGTCAGAAAATACTACGGTTCCTGAGTAAACGGCTTTGACTGCTTGACCATATTTGGCATCAATGACCATACCTTTCCAGTTAATTTGCCCAGTCTGACGAGAACCATAGTTATGTAAAATTCCCCCTTTTAGCGGCCAAGGAAGGCGCCCCTTGTGTTGAGCCAAACCATCCATTGGGATGGTAGCATTTCGTTTGGCTGCTTTGGCAATTTCCGCTTTCAGCCTAGTTTCATTACGCTGCAACTCTGTCAGATAGACTTGGTCATCGGAGATACTCTTTTTAATAGTGCTGAGCGTGCCCTTGCGCTGGGATTGTTGTTTAGTTAAGCGTTTGCGTGTTTGTTCTTGTTCATTCAGTAAACTGGTAATCTGCTGCTGTTCGAGTTTTAGTTGTGTTTCACTTTTGGTCAACTCGCTGACGGTTTTCTCAAGTTGCTCTATGGTTCTTGCTCTCTGCTTTGCTAAGTGTTGGAAGTATTGGCTTATTCGGTCTTCTTCGACACCTTGATTGAGCAAATTTGTTGAAGACTTTGCTCTTTGTGTCGCATAGTAAGTTTGTAAAAGTTCTGCAAGGACTTGAGTTTGTTGCTGTTTTTGTTTTTCTAATGAAGTGATTCGTTTCTCCAATGCGGAGATACTTTGGTTAGTCTTGTGCAGAGATGCTTTTGCTTGCTTAATCTCTTTTTCCAGTCGAACGATGCTCAGCTCTTGTTTCTTTAGTGATTCTTTAAGAGTGTCGAGTTTCTTTTGTTGAGAGCTTAATGCTTGTTTCTGTCTTGATATTTCATTGCTGACGCCCTTGAGTTCATTGGGCGATGAAGACCAAGATGGAAATGCTAAAGTAGCCAAAAGGACGCATACCAATCCAGCAAGTTTAGGTAAGGCTAATGTTGGTCTTGATTGCTGTATTGCCATGTGAAGAGTTGATCCTCAATCCTTGTTTGATGGTCAGTATAACTAAACACATTCCCATGAAGAAAGAGTAATGTCAAAACTTGTTTAACGAGAGATAAAAACGAATGTAGGGTCTGAGATAGCAGTGAATTTTCTGTGTGGTAATCGCAAAATTTTAGTGATGCAAAATAAGGTCGTTATAGCCTACACATAAGCACTATGCCTGCTGGGTCAATCATCACCGTGCACAGGCATTGTGCTTTGGCTGTTGGGTCTTATTTAACTAATACTTCCCCTGTCATTTCTTCAGGAATAGGCAGACCCGAAAGAGATAGCATAGTCGGTGCCAAATCAGAGAGTTTACCACCTTCTTTAAACTCAATGTGCTTTTCGCCGACATAAATGAGTGGTACTGGCAGGTTGGTGTGCGCGGTGTGTGTACCACCTGTTTCTGGATCAACCATCATTTCAGCATTACCGTGATCGGCGGTAATTAACATTTGTCCGCCGACTTCGCGTATTGCATCAACCACTTTGCCGACACTTACATCGAGTGCTTCAATAGCGGATTTGGCAGCATCGTAAACTCCAGTATGACCAACCATATCGGCGTTAGGGTAGTTACAAATAATGGTATCGTACTGGCCGGATTTGATCGCTGCGACCATTTTTTCAGTGAGTTCTTCTGAGCTCATTTCTGGTTGCAGATCATAGGTGGCTACTTTGGGAGATGCGACCAACTGGCGCTCTTCACCTTTGAATTCGGTTTCCACACCGCCATTAAAGAAAAACGTCACATGCGCATATTTTTCTGTTTCTGAAATACGCAATTGTGTATGTCCCTGTTTAGACAACCATTCGCCATATGTATTTTCTAGAGAGGCTGGTGGAAAAGCGATCGAAAGCGGTATATCCGCTGCGTATTGGGTCAGCATGACAAAGTTAAGGGTCGGGAACGCAGCACGAGTGAAGCCCGTAAATTCAGCAACGAAGGCTCGAGTGATTTGTCTAGCGCGATCCGCTCGGTAATTCATAAAGATAACAGAGTCACCGTCTTGCATGATGGCATCTGTTTGTGAATCGGTTTTTATCACCGTAGCTTTGACAAACTCATCGTTTTCGCCTCTTTCGTATGCGGCTTGTAAGCCAGACACTGCCGAAGTGGCATGGAAATCAGCTTTCGCTTGAGTTAACAAGTCATAAGCAACTTGCACGCGTTCCCAGTTGTTATCACGGTCCATCGCATAATAACGGCCCACAAGTGAGGCAATTCGTCCTTTACCTAGCTTTTCAAATAGTTCATCAAAACGCTTGAGAGAATTTTCTGCACTTCGAGGCGGTGTGTCACGTCCGTCTAAGAAACAATGCAGATAGATTTTGTCTGCGCCTCTGTTTGCTGCCATTTCAATCGCTGCATAGATATGATCTTCATGAGAATGAACACCACCTGGCGACATTAGCCCCATGATATGGACGGCTTTATCGGCCTTTACTGCGCTATCAATTGCTTCAACAAGTGCTGGTGTATGGGCAAATTCGCCGTCTGCAATAGACTTGGTAATTCGCGTGAGATCTTGGTACACCACTCGTCCTGCGCCAATGTTGGTGTGGCCGACTTCAGAGTTACCCATCTGTCCATCCGGTAGGCCGACATCAAGACCTGAAGCCGAGATTAAGGTGTTGGGGCTGTTTGCAATCAGATTGTCGATAACAGGTGTGTGAGCATTTGCAATCGCGTTGCTGTCGGTATCTTCTCGATGACCATAACCGTCAAGAATTACAAGAGCTAATGGTTTCTTTGCTGACATAGCAATGTCCTCGTCAAATTCGTAGTAACTTAGGAAACAAAATTAGCGTAATTTTACTACACTTTTAAGCCAAAACTGTAGGTAAAGATCAAAGATTAGTCGGGAAGAGGTGTTGTTATCTTTCATTTCTTCGCCTGTTTGTCTTTTTGTCAGCTATGGTTTCCTGTTTATTTATCTATTGTCGCCAAATGAGAGTAAATATAAAGCGGTAATTAACGATTATTCTGATAGTCAGTGACTAAGGAACTCATTAGCCTTGTTTGGATAGCGCTGCAGATCTTCTTGGGCTGCCGACTAGTTAGATCCCAAGAGAATAACACCAATATAGGTCATCAATAACCCCAGAGTACCAAGAAGAGCCCCTGTTTTGGCCATATCTTTACTCTCTATTAGCCCAGTTGAATACGCCAGTGAATTTGGTGGTGTTGATACCGGAAGAATCATGCCAAGAGATGCGGAGAAAGCCACCACAATCATGAGTCCTTGTAGACCGCCGACAGATGAGAGGTTAGTCATTGAGGTGCCAATAGCGGCGGCAATCGGCATAAGCAAATTGGCGGTTGCTGTATTGGACATAAAGTTAGCCATAAGCCAGCATACGATAGATATTGTTATAGTGAGGCCGATAGGCGAGAGTGATTGATAATCTATCGCATTGGCGAGCACGACTGCGAGCCCTGTTCTCTCAAGCGCCATACCGATAGCTATCCCCCCTGCAACTAACCAAAGTACATCCCAGTTAATCTGCTGCAGTTCCGTCTTGCCTATAATACCCGTCAACGTAAATACGACCAGAGGAACCATAGCCACGACGTAGGTATTCATCCCGTGTAGCTGGGTTGTCATCCAAAGTATTATTGTGCTGGCGAAGGTGATGTAGACGACGGTTGCCTGCCAACCGCGCTGAAACTGGCCCTCAAGTTCAAGGATCAGAAAATTGACTCGGGATGGAAATAGCTTTTGCAATAAAAACCAAGCAGCAATAAGTTGAAGAATCACAAAAGGCAATCCAATCATCATCCAATTGAGGAAGCTAATACTATTTTCTCCGGTCAAATATTGCAGGGCAATCGCATTTGGTGGTGAGCCTATTGGAGTCGCGATCCCTCCGGTGTTGGCTGCCACTGGAATGCATAAAATGAGTGCTTTTATCCCTACTTGCTCTTTTTGCGCTAGGCTGATGATGGGGCCAACTAAGGCGAGCATCATAACAGTGGTTGCTGTATTTGACATAAACATCGAAAAAACAGCAGTAATGAGCATCAAACCTAGCATTATAAATTTAGGTTGGGTTCCGAATGGACGAAGTAAAACCCGTGCTAGATTTTTGTCTAGATCGTACTTTGAAGCGGCAATGGCAAGCGTAAATCCGCCCATAAAGAGGATAATAATTGGTGAGGAAAATGTATTTAAGATATCCGTATAGTGAATTAGGCTGCCTAAGTTCTGACTGGCTTCACTGATACGAAAAACGTGCAATCCCTTGTCAGAGAGCATAATAAGTTCAAGAGCAATGATCAGTACTGAGGTCGCAAAAACAGGAACAGGTTCTAATATCCAGAGTAATGCTGCTAATAAGAAAATAGCCAAAAGCCGATGTTGCACAAGAGTCAGGCTCTCTATTGGCATGTGCTTGGCGGGGATAAGCAAAATTAATAGGGGAAGTACGAGGCAAAATATCAGCTTAGCAGTCAGTACTCGGGCGTGTTTGGGCATACAAAGGTAACCGCAAAAAATCAACATGCGTTTAGAATAAAGAATCTAAAGATTTCAGTTTTAGACTTAGCTAGAAATTTAGACACACCAGAGTCGGGTTTGGTTGATGAATTTGTTTTAGATCAAAAACGCCCTTAAATCAGGGCGTTAATTAAGAGAGTGTTCACTCTTTCTCTGTGGCGCAAGCGTAGGGGGTTCCCATGATGGTGGAATGTCCATTGGCCATTGAATCGTCGAACTTAACTCTGCCTTTAGCGAAAAGGTTAATCACGGTTGAGCCTAGCTTAAAGCGCCCCATTTCCTGACCTTTCTTCAACGTGATCGCCCTGTCTCCTTGACTTGGATAATCCCATTTGTAGATGGTATTACCACGTGGTGGTGTAATGGTTCCTGCCCATACTTGCTCTATGCTACCGACAATCGTAGCACCAACTAAGACTTGAGCTACCGGGCCGAATTCGGTGTCAAAAATACAGACTACACGTTCGTTTCTGGCAAATAGGTTAGGCACATTTTCGGCCGTCAGTGGGTTGACTGAAAATAGGTCTCCAGGAACATAAATCATTTGGCGCAATGTCCCATCACATGGCATATGGACTCTGTGATAGTCACGGGGCGAAAGATAGAGAGTGGCAAAATCGCCATCTGCAAATTCTGCCGCTAGTGTGGCATCACCACCAAGCAGTTCTTGCGCCGTGTATTTATGCCCCTTGGCTTGGATGAGTTTTCCATCTTGGATAGGCCCAAATTGGCTAACACAAGCATCGGCTGGATGAGTCAGTACATTATCTTGAGAGGATATTGGGCGAGCACCTTGCTTAAGTTCTCGAACAAAAAATTCATTAAAAGTTTTAAAATGCTTCGGGTCTGAATACTTTGCCTCATCCATGTTGACATTGTACTGCTTGATAAACCAGCGAATGACGGCTGTTGTCAAGCTACCAGCTTCGGCTGATGCCAACTTGCCGATTAAACGCGTCAAACCGTGTTGAGGAATCCAATACTGAAGTCCAACTTTGATTTTATCCATTGTCATATATTCCAATGCTAACTGAATGTTTGCTTACTTTGGGGCAGAGAATACTACTCAACTTTACCCGTAAAGTCAGCATCCTCAGCTGTTAATTTAACTCTAGAGATCGGCTTTTTTGTCACGTGAATATTGGCGGTTAGCCTTGACCTCTACCATGCTCTCGATAATTCGGTGGTAATTTTCGTATCGTGTCTCACTGATTTCCTGTTTGTCTACGGCTTCACGTAGTGCACATCCAGGATCATCTTTATGCTTACAGTCGCGGAATTTGCATCCGCCTAGATAAGGTCGAAATTCAATGAATGCTTTGGTCACTTCTTCTGGCGCCAAATGCCATAAGCCAAATTCTCGAACACCGGGAGAATCGATGAGGTTGCCACCTGTTGGAATATGGTATAGGCGAGAGGCTGTTGTTGTGTGTTGCCCCAAGCCAGAGTTTTCGGAAATTTCGCCTTCTTCGACATTAAATTCAGGTATCAATGCGTTGACTAAACTTGACTTCCCAACACCAGATTGACCAACAAAAATATTCACTTGATTTTTTAGCTTAGCCTCTAGCTCGGCAATACCTTCACCAGTTTCCTTGCTTACGAGCAATACATTATATCCTATACGTTGATACTCTTTTAATTGTTGGAGATACTCAATGCGTTGTTTTTCTTCTAAAAGGTCTATTTTGTTGAGCACTAATAGTGGTGCAATATGGAGTGTTTCTGCGGCGACTAAGTAGCGATCTATGATGTTAAGAGACAGCTCTGGGAGCACCGAAGACACGATAACCATTTGTTCAACATTGGCAGCAACTGGCTTTAAACCATCATAGTAATCTGGGCGAGTTAATACAGATTTACGAGGCTCAACCGCTTCAACGACACCATTAATACCTTCCATCGATTCGAGGCCCGGTCTCCATATGACGTTGTCACCAGAGACTAAAGTTTCAATCCCACGCCGTAAATTACAGCGATGTATCTCTCCACTCTCCAGGTCTTCAATATCAGCATGTTGCCCGAATCGAGTGATAACTAAGCCTTTTTGGGTTGTACCCAGCATCGATTCTTCCCACTGGAATGCATCATCTTTGGTCAGTTTACGTTTTTGATTGCTCCGTACTCGCCGGACTTGACCTTTGGTTAGCTTTTTCTTTTTTGCCACAATTGTCTACTTAACTATGATTGATCTAGATGACCCTAGGTTATCTATCCTGAGGATCAGAATTTGGGTATAGTACCTTTTTTAGCATAAAACCAATAGGCAACGATTTATGTCCTTTAGCGATCAAAATTTAATTTGGATTGATCTAGAAATGACTGGGTTGGATCCCCAAGCCCATAAAGTCATTGAAATTGCTACTATCGTTACAGATGGTGAGTTAAACATTCTAGCTCAAGGGCCAGTGCTTGCTATTTTTCAATCAGAACAAGAACTGGCTAAAATGGATGAATGGTGTACTCGGACACACACTGGCAGTGGCCTCGTTGCACGAGTTCGGGCAAGCCAAATAACTGAGCAAGAGGCAGTAGCTCAGACCATAGAATTTTTAGAAAAGTGGGTTCCTAAGGGCGCTTCGCCGATTTGTGGTAATAGCGTTGGTCAAGACAGACGTTTTCTTTACCAGCACATGCCGGAACTGGAAGAATATTTTCACTATCGTTATATCGATGTCAGTACTATCAAGGAGTTGGTACGTCGTTGGGATACCCAAGTGTTGAGTGGTTTCTCTAAATCTGGCAGTCACCTAGCGCTAGATGATATTCGTGAATCAATTGCAGAGTTAAAGTATTATCGGCAAACGGTTTTCAAAATATAAACGGCTCATTGTTTCCCACCGTGATAGAATATCAAACCGTCTTTATCGAAATAGGTCATCGTGATTTTGTGTTCTTTTTCATCAAACAGAAAAAAAACTGTTTTTTTTTACTGTAAGGACTTGCATCACAAAAAAATGCTCTTATAATTCGCAGCCCTACACGACATAAACGTTGTGAATGCGACACTAGCTCAGTTGGTAGAGCGCAACCTTGCCAAGGTTGAGGTCACGAGTTCGAACCTCGTGTGTCGCTCCAGATTTATAGTTGTCATCATACTTAATGGTGAATACGGACGCGGGGTGGAGCAGCTTGGTAGCTCGTCGGGCTCATAACCCGAAGGTCGTCGGTTCAAATCCGGCCCCCGCAACCAAATTTGCGACACTAGCTCAGTTGGTAGAGCGCAACCTTGCCAAGGTTGAGGTCACGAGTTCGAACCTCGTGTGTCGCTCCAATTTATAGTTGTCATCATGCTTAATGGTGAATACGGACGCGGGGTGGAGCAGCTTGGTAGCTCGTCGGGCTCATAACCCGAAGGTCGTCGGTTCAAATCCGGCCCCCGCAACCAAATTTGCGACACTAGCTCAGTTGGTAGAGCGCAACCTTGCCAAGGTTGAGGTCACGAGTTCGAACCTCGTGTGTCGCTCCAGATTTATAGTTGTCATCATACTTAATGGTGAAGCAAGCGACACTGGCTCTGTTGATAGAGCGCAACCTTGCCAAGGTTGAGGTCACGCCTTTTTATTATGAATAGGGAACCTCGTGTGTCGCTCCAATTTATAGTTGTCATCATGCTTAATGGTGAAGCAAGCGACACTCGCTCTGTTGATAGAGCGCAATCTTGCTAAGATTGAGGTCACGCCTTTTTATTATGAATAGGGAACCTCGTGTGTCGCTCCAGATTTATAGTTGTCATCATACTTAATGGTGAAGCAAGCGACACTCGCTCTGTTGATAGAGCGCAATCTTGCTAAGATTGAGGTCACGCCTTTTTATTATGAATAGGGAACCTCGTGTGTCGCTCCAGATTTATAGTTGTCATCATGCTTAATGATGAATATGGACGCGGGGTGGAGCAGCTTGGTAGCTCGTCGGGCTCATAACCCGAAGGTCGTCGGTTCAAATCCGGCCCCCGCAACCAAATTTTTCTTTTTTGTAGCTCAATGTATTTAAAATTTATCTATTCATAAGAAAAATAAGTCTTATCGATTGATAGTTGGTACCAGAAGCTAAATTCCTCTTAGACTAGATGCTAGAAGTGGCACAAAGTCATTGCTCTTTTTTATAATGCTGAGAAGCATAAACCACAAAATTGCCGAGTTTTCCAGCTAAGCCATTACATAAAGCGTTTTTAACGCTGAAGCAGTATTGTCTTTTGCTTCCTGCCTCCGCTAAAGCCACAAAATATCTGGATTTGATTAAAAAGCTAACAGACTTATCCACAGAATTTTTCTTGTGGATAAAGTGGTGAGTAACTTGAAAATTAATTCAATTTCAGAAGAACTATAAATGATCTTTTTGGCAATTGAAGGGTTTTTTTCTTATTATGAATCTCTATAACTCTATGTATATAAAAGATTTTGTTGGAAAATTTAATGCCGCTTGGAATTATTTACTTGATCATTAAGTGATTATTTATTGATCTTGGTCATAGGTACTAAATGTGATTAACTTCTGTTTCTGAAAGGAAACAATCAAGCAAATTTTGATTTTTCCACATTTACTATCTTTAGAGCCAGGTCATATTATTGCCAATGAATTTATGAAACTTTTACGCGTCTCTTGGCAATCCTTTCTGAACAATTCTTATCAGCCTATCCAGCTTAGTTGAAGAGTTAGGAATTTGTGTGACTTGCTGCTCAATTGCCCAATTAATATGTTCATCTAATGCCGTACTCATCCCTAACCGTTGTTTGAGTGCATCGATAATAGTAGTTGAATATGGGGCATTGCCCATCGCAATGGCTAAATTTCGCAGCCATTGCATGTGCCCTATTCTACGAATGGCTGATCCTTGCATGTTTTCCAAAAAGGTTTTTTCATCCCATGCAAAAAGAGCAACAAGATCTGGGGAAGATAAAACCGTGCGGCGGTGAAAGTCTTCTTCATGAGTCAATTTTGCAAAGCGGTTCCATGGGCAGACGAGCTGGCAGTCATCACACCCATAAATGCGGTTTCCTATAAGCTTGCGAAATTCCTCGGGAATAACACCGCTAAATTCAATGGTCAAATATGAAATGCAGCGCTTGGCGTTGACGACACCATCTGCAACTATAGCTTGGGTTGGGCAGGAAGTAATGCAGGAGGAACATTTACCACAGTCGCCTTGGTGAGGAGGATCAATAGGGAGAGGCAAGTCAACTAAGAGCTCCCCTAAGAAAAACCAAGAACCGCAGTCTTTGTCGAGTAGAAGTGAATGCTTTCCCGTCCAACCCAATCCAGCTTTTTGTGCTAAAGGACGCTCCAATATAGGGGCTGAGTCAACAAAGGGGCGATAGCCATAGTGCCCGACTTCTCGTTCAATCCTTTCTCCGAGCTTTTTTAATTGGTTACGGACGAGTTTATGATAGTCTCTGCCAAGTGCGTAGCGACTAATATAGGCATGATTTGGTTGTGCAAGGTTGGCGGCGAATTGAGCTTCTGGAGGCAGATAATCCATCCGGACACTGATTACTCTCATAGTGCCAGGAACAAGTTCACTAGGTCTTGCTCGCATCATTCCATGTCGAGCCATCCAGTCCATATCCCCGTGGTATCCAGCGTCCAACCAGTTTTGTAAGTTGGCCTCATGATCCCGTAAATCAATATCACATATGCCTGCTTTTTGAAAACCAAGCTCTTTTGCCCAGACTTTGATCTTGTTCGCTAGCTCTTGATAGTTCATTCTTATAGCTCTGTGAAATGGGGAGCGGATTTTACCGGATCTTTTTTATTGAATCTAGCAGCCAAAATAGAGAATTCATGCCAGAATAACAGGAATTTGGTTTTTACTTACACAACAGGTCTTGTCTGATAATTCCAACCCAGTTTACTATTCTTAATCTTTTTGTATTTACATCGTCACCCAGCAGAGATTGATCTTCATGACCACGAAACAGTTTGCCCTTAAAGATGAACAGGCCACTATTGACTTGGGAAAGCAGTTGGCAAATCTATGTACTAAGCAAACGACTATCTATTTACACGGGAGTTTAGGCGCGGGTAAAACGACGTTGAGCCGAGGCTTTGTGCGAGCTCTTGGCCATTCTGGTAATGTTAAAAGCCCGACCTATACCTTAGTTGAGCCATACCTTTTGGGTCAGTGGCAGGTTTATCACTTCGATCTTTATCGTTTATCAGACCCAGAAGAATTGGAGTTCATGGGAATTCGAGATTATTTTACTTCAGATGCTATTTGTCTTGTGGAGTGGCCTGAGAAAGGAGAAGGACTGCTTCCATGTGCAGATTTGGATATTGTGCTGAGTTATGATGGCGAGCAACGCAATGCAGAAATTGTTGCCAACAACGCTTATGGTTCTCAATTAGTTGAGCAATTAGAGTTATGACAACCAATATATTTTCGAAGCTTGTCTACGCTTTTTGTGTTTTGGTTATACCGGTATCTGTCTGGGCAAACGCTTTACAAGGTATACGAGTGTGGCCATCTCCTGATGAAACGCGAGTGGTTATTGATCTTGCTTCAGAAGCACAATACAGCTATTTCTCTCTTAGTAGTCCCCAAAGATTGGTCGTTGATCTTGAGCAGACGACTTTAAATACTAAGCTACCGATGAGTGTTTCTGATAGTCCGGTACTCAAGAATATTAGACGAAGTACCCCCCCAAAAAAAGGCACCTATCGTTTAGTGTTCGAGCTAAAACGTCGTGTTGATCCTCAGCTGTTTAAACTTGCCCCGACCCCTGGTGGACAATATGGACACAGACTGGTTATTGATATGCCCCATGGAGCCACGTCGCCTACCGCGCAAGTTACTTCTAAGGTTAGTACACCCAAAGTCAGTCGTGATGCATCACAATTGCTTGGGACAGCCGATATTGTGGTGGCCATTGATGCTGGCCACGGCGGCGAAGATCCCGGTTCGATAGGCCCCTCTCGTAAGTATGAAAAACATGCGACACTTGCTATATCAAAGAAAATTGCCGATCAGATCAATGCAGTGCCCGGAATGAAAGCAGTATTAACTCGTCGCGGTGATTACTTTGTTAACCTAAATAAACGCTCTGAAATCGCTCGAACAAATAAGGCCCATCTGTTGGTCTCTGTACATGCCGATGCGTTTAGTTCTCCTCAGCCACGAGGTGGGTCAGTCTTTGTTCTTAACACTCGCAGGGCTAACTCAGAAATTGCTCGTTGGGTTGAAAATCATGAGGAACAGTCTCAATTACTAGGTGGCGCAGGCGAGGTTCTGGCGAAAAACAACAGTGATAAAAATATCAGCCAGACTTTGCTGGATTTGCAATTTAGTCACTCGCAGAAAGAGGGATATAAAGTTGCTACACAGATCTTAAAAGAAATGGGTGGTGTTGGGATTAAGCTACATAAAACAGACCCTGTAAACGCTAGTTTGGCGGTGCTGAAGTCACCTGATATTCCTTCGGTGTTGGTAGAGACGGGCTTTATCTCTAATCCCAATGAAGAAAGACTGTTGTTTCAAGCAAGCCACCAAGACAAACTGGCGAGGGCTTTGGCGAAAGCAATTGTGCAGTATTTTGAAGCGAGTCCACCTGAAGGCACCTTGTTTGCTAATCGAGGTAAGTCGCTCAAACACAAAGTTCAGCGTGGAGAGTCATTGTCTGTTATTGCTAAAAAATATGGAACAGAGACTAAAGCTCTCATGCAAGCCAATAAATTAAAAAGCTCTAGTTTAGCGATTGGCCAGATATTGATTATTCCTAGAGCAAAAGGCTCAGTACCCATACCTAGACTTAGTAATCCGGTAGAAACGAAAACCATTACTCATACTGTTGATAGAGGTGAGTATTTGGGTAAGATTGCCGCCCATTATAAGGTTTCCGTAGCGGATATTAGGCGAGAAAACAACTTACGTACTGATACACTTAAGTTGGGACAAAAACTACGTATTACTGTCAGTATGAAAGATCAACCATTGACGAAGCATACCGTCAAACGTGGAGAGTTTTTGGGTAAAATAGCTCGTCAATACGGAGTGGGTGTCAGTACGATTCGTCAAGCAAACAATTTACGTTCTGATGAACTTGCTGTCGGGCAAGTCTTAATTATTCCTCACAAGTAGCGACTCGTATGACCATCAAGATTTTACCCGCTAGATTAGCCAACCAGATTGCAGCAGGAGAAGTGGTAGAAAGACCGGCCTCTGTTGTTAAAGAATTGGTGGAAAATAGTCTCGACTCTGGCGCTACTCGAATTGATGTGGATATCGAGAAGGGGGGAGCAAAGCTTATCCGCGTGAGGGATAACGGTAAAGGTATTGTCAAAGATGAGCTCAGCTTGGCACTGAGCCGCCATGCGACATCTAAAATCCACACTCTCGATGATCTTGAAGCGATCATGAGCTTGGGTTTTCGCGGAGAAGCCTTAGCGAGTATTAGTTCAGTATCGCGCTTAACACTAACATCTCGTCCTGCGACACAGGAAAAGGCGTGGTCTGCCTATAGTGAAGGGCGAGAGATGCAGGTAAAACTGCAGCCCACTGCCCACCCAATCGGTACTACGGTTGAAGTGTTAGACTTATTTTTTAATACTCCGGCTCGTCGCAAATTCCTGCGTACTGAAAAAACCGAGTTTACTCATATTGACGAGTTGCTCAAGCGTATCGCATTGAGCCGGTTTGAGGTGACAATTAACCTCAAACATAATGGTAAAATGATTAAGCAATATCGATCAGCTCAGACACAAGCACAAGAAGAAAAACGTATCGCTGCGGTTTGTGGCAGTACCTTTGTTCGTCATATGCTGAATATAAAACTTGAGCACAATGGATTGAAATTGCACGGCTGGGTTACTACTCCTGAGGGAGCGAGGCAACAAAGCGACCTTCAGTATTGTTATGTGAATGGGCGGATGATGCGTGATAAATTGATCAATCATGCAATACGGCAAAGCTATGAGAATAGCTTGCGCCCAGAACAGTTTGCCACCTATGTATTGTTTATTGAACTCGATCCTCACCAAGTCGATGTCAATGTGCATCCCGCGAAACATGAAGTGCGTTTCCATCAAGCACGTTTAGTTCATGATTTTATCTATCAAGCCCTCAGTGACGCCTTAGCCCAAAGTGCTCATATTGAAAAACCACCAGTCAATGTTTCCGCTTTCCATACTGAGAGTGAACCACAGCGACAAGCCGATAGATTTGTTTGTGAAACCGTCAACGAGGCCATTGAGCGTATACCTGCTTATCCTGGACAAATTGATTATGAAAAAAAATCTTCGTTTGATGGAAAGCCCAACCAGATCCGAGAGACGCGGCAAACCAATGAGTGGCATAGTCGAGATCGACAAGTCGCAAAGTCATCTGGTAAAGAACGATTTGGAGAGCCCGCTCCGAATAAACAACAAGTTGAAGCTTATGCGCAGCTGTTAAACACACCCGTCGAGAGTAGCTTTTGTCAGACAGTCGAATTAAACGACACCAAACATCATGAAAACATTGGTCTTCCTCCAATTCAGGAAAAAAGCGTAGAGACGCTGGGAAAAGCAATTTGTGTGATTCATGGTCAATACGTACTTATGGCAGATAAGCAGGGGGCAAGACTGGTATCTCTTGTCCAAGCTGAGCACATACGTATAAGTGGGCAACTTGCTGTTGATGAGAGAGAGTTGAAAACCCAACCATTACTTATCCCTCTATCACTAAGCTTAAATGAGCGTCAGATGGAGGCTGCCAAGGCGCATATGTCTATTTTGACGCGATTTGGTATTGATATTAAGTTACGTAATGCAGCATCACTTATAGTGATGGGGGTACCTCAACCACTTCGACAACAAAATTTACAACAACTGCTGCCAGATCTGCTATCTTATGCCGCCTCTCTTCCAGAGCAAGAGCAGGGCATGTATTTAGCACAGTTTTCTACTTGGTTGACAAACCAAATTACCCAGACCAAAAGTGACTACACTTTGTCGGAAGCTATCCATATCATTGCGGAAATTGAGCAACTTTGGCAAGGTGGATTACCTTTAGATGACCGTACGTTTGTTTGTCCGGTAGATTTTTCTGCAACGATTGCAGCGATGAATTTATGAAACAAGAATTACCACTAGCTCTGTTTTTAATGGGGCCGACCGCATCAGGTAAAACAGATTTAGCTATCCGGCTTCGAGAAAAATTTCCAGTTGAGATCATATCGGTTGATTCGGCGCTTATCTATCAAGGTATGGATATAGGTACGGCTAAACCAGACAATATTGAGTTGTCAAAGGCACCGCATCGTTTAATCAATATCTTGGATCCCATAGAAGCATACTCAGCGGCAGACTTTCGTCGTGATGCGCTTAAAGAGATGCATGATATTTCACAGCAGGGCAAAATTCCTCTTCTTGTTGGAGGGACAATGCTTTATTACAAAGCATTATTGGAAGGTTTATCACCACTACCCGCTGCAAATCCTGAAATACGTCAGCAAATTGAGCAAGAAGCATTGACGCACGGTTGGGATGTACTGCACGATCAACTTAAGCAAGTTGACCCCATATCTGCAAATCGTATCCACCCTAATGATCCCCAAAGATTGTCTCGGGCATTGGAAGTGTATAGAATTTCAGGTAAAACGTTAACTGAGCTCACACAAACCAAAGGCGATAGTCTTCCGTTTAGGGTGAAGCAGTTTGCGATAGCGCCCAAGGAAAGGGCAGAGCTCCATCGCCGTATAGAGCTGCGATTTGAGCAGATGATAAAAGCAGGGTTTGAAGATGAGGTTAGGAATTTATACGCTCGTGAGGGATTACATCCTGACCTTCCTTCGATACGCTGTGTCGGTTATCGGCAGATGTGGGACTATTTGGATGGGAATAGCACGCTTGATGAAGCTATTTTTAAAGGCATTTGTGCTACCCGCCAGTTGGCCAAGCGACAGATCACCTGGTTACGCAGCTGGGATGATTTAACTTGGTTAGATAGCGAAAACATAGAACAGGCATTGGAAACTGTATCAAATACGATAGTATCTGACGGTTTTAGCTGTGTATAATGTGATCGCTTTTGCGTGAATGCACCTTGTAAAAGATCCGTTACTTGAAATTTGGCGCTAAAGCCATCATAACAAGTAACGTCAGGGTGTTTTTTTATTCGTTTAGCTCAGATGCAAAGGCGCACCTAGTATTTCGCGCACCACTAGCTAAATAACTAGAACAAAATTACAAAATAAGGAAAATAAAATGGCTAAGGGGCAATCTCTTCAAGACCCATTCTTAAATGCATTACGTCGTGAACGTATTCCTGTATCAATCTACCTAGTAAACGGAATTAAACTTCAGGGTCAGATTGAATCTTTCGATCAGTTTGTTATTTTACTTAAAAATACAGTCAATCAAATGGTGTACAAACACGCTATTTCAACGGTTGTTCCTGCTCGTCCTGTCAGTCATCATACTGCTGAACGTCCTCAAGGTGGTGAGCGTCAATCAGAGAAATCAGAAGATTAAAAAACTGAACTCAAATATTTATATCATTTTAAGGAGTTGGTTGCTTGTTTGACCGTTATGAAGCCGGTGAGCGAGCCGTACTTGTTCATATCAACTTCACGCAAGAAGGGGAGTGGGAAGATCTCAGCGAATTTGAAATGCTGGTTTCTTCTGCTGGAGTATCCAGTTTACAAGTTGTAACTGGAAGTCGCCAGTCACCACACCCTAAGTACTATGTCGGTGAGGGTAAGGCTCAAGAAATTGCTCAGGTTGTGCAGTTATCAGGAGCTGATGTTGTTATTTTTAACCATGCTCTTTCTCCTGCCCAAGAACGTAACCTAGAATCTTTGTGTAAATGCCGCGTGCTTGATCGAACTGGGCTTATTTTGGATATTTTTGCTCAACGAGCTCGGACTCATGAAGGTAAACTTCAGGTAGAACTTGCTCAACTTCGTCATATATCAACTCGGCTGATACGTGGTTGGACCCACCTTGAAAGGCAAAAAGGTGGCATAGGTTTGCGAGGGCCAGGTGAGACACAGTTAGAAACTGACCGACGTTTATTACGTGAACGTATTAAAGCAATCTTACGTCGTTTAGAAAAAGTTGCAAAACAGAGAGAGCAAGGTCGGCGAGCTCGAAGCCGAGCACAAATTCCGACAGTTTCTTTGGTTGGCTACACCAATGCAGGTAAGTCGACCATGTTCAATCGTATTACCGATGCTGGTGTATACGCTGCCGATCAGTTGTTTGCTACGCTGGATCCTACGCTGAGGAAAATCGATCTTGCAGATGTTGGCCCCGCCATTTTGGCAGACACGGTTGGTTTTATAAGACATTTACCCCATGATTTGGTTGCGGCTTTTAAAGCAACACTGCAAGAAACACAAGAAGCTGACATTTTGTTACATGTTGTTGATGCCAGTGATGAACGTTTTCGTGAGAATATTGGGGCTGTTCACGAAGTATTAGAAGAAATCGATGCTCATGAAGTGCCGACTCTTCTTGTGATGAACAAAATCGATAACCTTGAATCCCAGACACCTCGTATTGAGCGAGACGATAATGGTGTTCCTCGTGCTGTATGGGTATCGGCGATGGAGGGGATTGGTATTGAGTTGCTATTTGATGCTTTGACCGAAAGGTTGGCAAGTCAAATGGTTCAATATCACTTACGTATACCACCCAAGTATCAAGGGCGGATGCGCAGTACATTTTCCCAAATGAAGTGTATTCAACAAGAAGACTATGATCAGGACGGTAATCTGTTAATCGATGTCAGAATGCAACAGGTTGACTGGTCTAGACTTGAAAAAAGAGAAGGGGCAGTTTTTCGTGACTTTATAGTTACTTAAATGACTGCTACAGTATAACGTCATATCAAATGATGGAGCTTTCTAATGGCGTGGAATGAGCCTGGTAATAACAACGGCAACAACGGCCGCGATAATGACCCTTGGGGTAACAATAATCGTGGCAACAAAGGTGGCCGTGATCAAGGGCCGCCAGACTTAGACGAAGTGTTTAATAAACTGAGTCAGAAACTGGGTGGAAAGTTTGGTGGCAGAAAAGGTGGCAATGGGGCCTCTATCGGTGGCGGAGGTGGAGCACTAGGTTTTGGTGTTATCGCGGTAATTGCGATCGCTATTTGGTTCTTTTCCGGTTTTTACACCATTGGTGAAGCGGAGCGTGGAGTTATATTACGTCTCGGAAAATATGAAGATAGAGTAGTAGGACCGGGTTTGAATTGGCGTCCACGTTTTATTGATGAGGTGAGACCCGTTAATGTTCAGGCGATACGCTCGTTACGCTCTTCTGGCCTTATGCTGACCAAAGATGAAAATGTGGTGACAGTTGCTATGGATATTCAATATCGAGTTGCCGATCCATATAAATACCTATTTCGTGTGACTAATGCTGATGATAGCTTGCGCCAAGCAACGGATTCAGCGCTGCGTGCTGTTATTGGTGATTCATTGATGGACAGTATTCTTACCAGTGGACGTTTATCCATTAGACAAAATACGCAAGTCACCTTGGAAAATATTGTTGATAGTTACGATATGGGGATTGAAGTGGTTGCGGTGAACTTTGAAGACGCTCGGCCTCCGGAAGAAGTGAAAGATGCATTTGATGATGCTACTGCGTCTCGGGAAGATGCTCAACGATTCAAACGCGAAGCTGAGGCGTATCGGAACGATATTATTCCTAAGGCGAATGGCCGTGCAGAACGTTTGCTCCAAGAAGCACAAGGTTACAGTGAGCGAGTGGTGAATGGGGCTTTGGGTCAAGTCGCTCAGTTTGAAAAGCTGTTGCCAGAGTACCAAGCATCTCCTGATGTTACGCGTAATCGTCTGTATCTAGATACAATGGAAAAGGTGTATGCCAATACGTCCAAGGTACTGATTGACTCTAAGTCGAGCGGTAATCTTTTGTATCTGCCAATAGATAAGTTAAAAGAAGGCCAAGCTAAGCCAAAAAGTCGCTCGATAAAAGAGACTTCAACTTATGATCAGATTGAATTGGAGCCACAATTGAACAATCAGAGTACTGATTCGTCATCTCGTTCTACCTCACGTCAAGGGAGATATTAATGATGCGTAAATTAATGATCCCTGTACTAGTTGTAGGCTTAGTGTTGTTATTGATGTCGTTATTTGTAATTCCTGAAGGTGAGCGTGGTATCGTTATTCGTTTTGGCCGCGTGCTTAAGGACAATAATGAGATTGCCAGTATTTACACACCTGGACTTCACTTTAAGATGCCATTATTTGATGATGTTAAGACGCTAGATGCAAAAATCCAAACCATGGATGGCCGCTCAGATCGTTTTGTGACCTTTGAGAAAAAAGACGTATTGATTGATTCATACGTTAAATGGCGTATTGAAGATTTTGGTCAGTACTATTTGGCGACAGGTGGGGGAGACGTTGGTACGGCTCAAACACTACTTGGCCGCAAAGTAACCGATGTGCTTCGTTCTGAAATTGGTGCGCGAGAGATCAAGCAAATTGTTTCTGGACCTCGCAATAACGATATTCTCCCTGATAGCGCGGATAGTGAAGAAGTGACTACTGAAGCGGCTAAAGAAGCGCTTGAAGTTGATGGCGAGCGTGACATCATTATGAAAAACGTACTCAATGGTACACGCAAAGATGCTTTGGAAGATTTGGGTATCCATATTGTGGATTTCCGGATGAAGAAAATAAACCTTCCAGACAGTATCAACCAGTCAATCTATAATCGTATGCGTGCTGAACGTGAGTCAGTAGCCCGTCAGTTCCGCTCTCAAGGTCGTGAGCAGGCAGAAGTCATTAGAGCTAAAGCAGAGCTTGAGGTCGCCACCATACTGGCAGAAGCAGATAAAACGGCACGAGTGACGCGAGGCGGGGCAGATGCTAAAGCAGCGAAAATTTATGCAGAGGCATACAATAAAGATCCTGAATTTTACAGCTTTTTGCGCTCTCTACGGGCGTATGAAGAATCTTTCAGTGATAAGAGTGATATCTTAGTTTTGGATCCAAACAGCGAATTCTTCCAGTACATGAATAAAGCGTCTGGTGTTGCTGCCAAATAGTATTACGATAACTCATTTAAAAGGCTCCATAAAGGAGCCTTTCTTTTTCGAGATAAGACAATGTCAAATTCTTTATGGTTGGCGATGGGATTGGTTTTAATTGTTGAAGGATTGGGACCCTTGATTGCCCCTAGTGGCTGGCGCAATATGGTTCGCCAGCTGAGTGAACAACAAGATAATCAGCTGCGCAGAATTGGTGGATGTTTAGTTGTTGCCGGCGTTGTAATTGCTTACGTTTTTATCTAGATGTTCGCTTTAGTAGTGGGGAGGAGGCGTTTCTTGAGCAGGATCGGCTAAGTTAGAAGAATCAAGGTTTTTGACCTTGCCAACGACATACTTCATCTGATCTTGCATTTTTGAGAGTAATAACTGCTGTTGACTCAGTGCCTCATTGAGAGATTCAACCGTCTGTTCTTGAAAGGCAAGCTGACATTCTAGATCATTGATACGGTTTTCCAGTTGTTGTATGTGCTTTTCTGTCATGGTTAATAATCTACTTTCCAAGCCTGAGCGATTCCGGCTGACGAGCCCGACACCACTCTATTTTTATCATCAAAGGCTGCATCATACACTACCGCACGGGGAGGGCGAGTATCTTTTAATGGTTCGGCCTCAAATCCATCCACTCTTTTACCTGACTTTGTACTCCAAACCATAATTCGGCTTGAAGGTGTTCCAGTCACAAGGTACTCACCATCGTCTGAAAAACGTGCGGTGGAGAAAATAAGCTGACGTGAAAAGCTGCGCAATTTAGAGATTTGCTTACCTGTTCTTAAATCCCAGACGATGGCTTGATTCCCTCCATCAGACGTAAAAGCAAACAGACCATCTCTTTGTAGTGCGACTCGATTGATGCGTTGCTCGTGCTTAAAGCTTCTGATAATCTGGCCAGTGCGGGTATCCCATAGGTAGGCGGTGTAATCATTGCCTCCTGATAGGGCAAAACGGCCGTTAGGAGATAAAGAAACTGAGTTGACTTTTTCATTGTGCGCGAGGAACTCTAAGCGTCTTCCGGTGACTAAGTTCACGTAGATGGCTTTGCCATTGGAGAGACCGAGTAATACTTGTTCGCCATTACTGCTGATGTCTATGTCTCGAATTAAACCGTCAGATATAGACCATAGCCCTTTGGCCTGGGTCCAAGCAAGATCCCACACCGCAAAGTTTATTTGTGTTGCTGTGACTGCATATCGACCATTATCCGAGATACGGATTCGAGAAACAGTACTTGCTTGAGCATCTTGTTCGCCCAATGAGGCAAGCTCTTTACCTTGGTTCAGATCCCATAAAACCAGTTGATGCTCTTTGGAGTACAATAAGGCGAATCGGGCGTCTCGACTTAAAGCGAAGCTAGTGGTGCCAAGACGTTCAATGACCCATCGTTGATCATCTTGAGTGGAGAAAAAGCAACCATTTAACGCCACGATGACAAACGTGAGTAACAGAGTGTGAAAAATAATTCGCATTAACTACAAAGATCCGCTTTAGTTAACGTTTAATTTAAACGCATATTGGTTATAGTGGTACAACATACTTGGATGCACCAGTCAAAATTGCAGATTTGTGCACAAAGACAAATGGTTAGCCATTAATTGGAGAGTTAAATGAAATCTATTTTTAAGGTGTCGCTTCTTGCAGCAACCGTCATGTTAGCGGTTGGTTGTCAAAAAGACGATGAAACGAAAGCCGATGCGGCGCCTGCAGTTGATCAAGCAGTAGTGAAAACCGTTGAGTTTAAAACGGACGATGACAAAGCAGCCTATGCAATAGGTGTTTCCTTTGCCAATTATCTAAACTCCAGTCTAGACAAGCCAAATGAAATTGGTATCAACCTCAATAAAGATCTCGTGCTTAAAGGTATTGAGCACGTCTTTGAAGGAAAACCAGAACTTAACGAGGAAGAAACTCGAACTGCACTTGAGTCCTTGGATAAGCGAGTCGCTGAAACAATGCAAAAGCAGTCAGCAGAGAAAGCCGCTGAAGCTAAAAAAGCGGGCGATGATTTCCGCAATGAGTTCGCCAAGCAAGAAGGTGTTAAGAAAACGGAATCTGGTTTGCTTTACCAAGTTGTGACTCCTGCAAAAGGTGAGCACCCTAAAGACACAGATACTGTTCAGGTGCACTACAAAGGGACGCTTATCGATGGCACTCAATTTGATAGCTCTTATGATCGTGGTGAGCCAGCAACCTTCCCTCTAAACCGAGTCATTTCTGGTTGGACTGAAGGCGTTCAACTTATGCCTGTCGGGGCTAAGTACAAGTTCGTTATCCCACCAGAGCTAGCGTATGGCGAGCAAGATACTCCAAGTATTCCTGCGAACTCTACGCTTGTGTTTGAAGTGGAACTACTGAAAATAGATAACGCAGAAGAAGCTGAGCAAGCAGTGCAGTAAGCACAATCTTTTTTGCTAAATAAAAGGCCTGATTTTTCAGGCCTTTTGTTTTTGTATTGGGTTAATAATTTGTTCTAAGTCACTAGATAATGGTGTGGTTAGATGTTCTATTCAAATTTTCTGATAAACTTACACCAATTTGTTGATTTTTCGCTCTAAGGCTTAAAAAGTGACAACGACAGAAACAGTGAATACGGACATGTTACTTGAAATGGAATCGGTAAATGTGATGCCATTTAGTGAGCACGATAAAATTATTCTCAGATCTTATGAGGCAGTAGTCGATGGGATCGCTAGTTTGATAGGCCCATTTTGTGAAATCGTGTTGCACTCATTGGAAGATCTGAATACGTCCGCAATTAAAATTGCTAATGGTGAAAATACAGGCCGTCAGGTGGGATCGCCAATCACAGACCTTGCGCTTAAGATGTTGCGTGATATTGAAGGCTCAGAGCGAAATTTTTCACGCTCCTACTTTACTCGTGCAAAAGGCGGCGTTCTGATGAAGTCAATCACAGTCGCTATCCGCAATGGTGAAAATCGTGTGATAGGTCTGTTGTGTGTGAATGTCAATCTTGATGCGCCATTTTCTCAAGTATTGCAATCTTTCATGCCGACAGAAGAAGCAAAGCAAGCCGCATCTTCGGTGAACTTTGCCAGTGATGTTGAGGAACTGGTGGATAAGACGGTTGAGAGAACGATTGAGGAGATCAATGCCGATAAATCAGTGTCAAACAATACGAAAAATCGCCAGATAGTGATGGAGTTGTATGATAAGGGCATCTTTGATATCAAGGATGCGATTAATCGAGTGGCAGACAGACTCAATATTTCTAAACATACGGTCTATCTCTATATCCGTCAGCGCAAAATAGAGGATGAAGAGAGTTGAGTCCTTTAACTTATACCTTGGTAGTCACTGGTTCTGTGTACGGAAACCAATCTGCACGTACCGCTTACCAATTCGCTTCAAGCCTTATCAATCAAGGCCATCGCTTGGTGAGTGTCTTTTTTTATCAAGATGGTGTAACCAATGGAACATCACTCAGTGTCCCTGCAAACGATGAATTTGATCTCGCCAATGCATGGCAGGTGTTAGCCCAAAAACATAATGTACGTTTGGAAACTTGCGTGGCGGCAGCATTGCGTCGTGGTGTTGTCAGTCAAGATGAGGCTAGTCAACATAACTTGAAACAACATAATCTTGCCAATGGATTTCATCAGGCTGGACTTGGCAGCTTAGCTGAGGCGATGTTGACTCAAAATAGGGTGGTGCAGTTTTGAGTAAGTTAACGTATTTATTTAGGACGGCGCCTCACGGATGCGCCTCTGGGCGTGAAGGGCTGGAAGCGCTTTTGGCCGCTTCTGCCTATTGTGAGGACATTAAAGTCATTTTTATAGGCGATGGCGTCTATCAATTGCTGGTCGGTCAGCAAACTGAAGGTATCCTTAGTAAGGATTACGCACCCATGTTTAAGCTATTCGAACTGTATGATATTGAACAAGTATTTGTGTGTAATGAATCCTTGGCACAAAGAGGCTTAACACAGGCTGATCTGATTATTGAGGCTAAAAGATTAGATGCACAGGGTATTCAGTCTCAGATTCATTGTTCAGATAAAATTCTTTTATTTTAGGATTACCATGCTACATATTGTGAAGTCGCCCTTGGCGTTGGAAGAGATAAACAAAGTCTACCTAGAAAGTGATGCCGTTATACTCATTCAAGATGCTGTATATGCTGCAAATCCACAACACAACCTTTACTCAGCACTAAACAGCTTCAATATTTTTGCCTTACAAAGTGATCTGGAAGCGAGAGGAGTGATTAACCAGGTCAGTTCGGCAGTGAACATCATTGATTATGATGGTTTTGTTACTCTTACTGCGAAGCATCGTAACTCTCTAACTTGGGATTAACTTCACGTAATACCGTCTTTGGTCGCTGGACTTTATCCATCCCTATCCGAGTTGGATAAAAAAGATTCGTATATTTCTTGACACACATCTCACTGCTGAATAGAATTTTGCGTCCCTAATTGTCTTTGATAATTGGGGATAGATTTTTCACAAAGCTTACTTTCAAGTAATTCAGGAGCTAGTTAATGGCAACTATTAACCAGTTGGTACGTAAGCCACGTGCGAAGCAAGTTGTTAAAAGCAACGTGCCAGCACTAGAAGCGTGCCCACAAAAACGTGGTGTATGTACTCGTGTTTACACTACTACACCTAAAAAACCTAACTCAGCACTTCGTAAAGTTTGTCGTGTACGTTTGACAAACGGTTTCGAAGTAACTTCGTACATCGGTGGTGAAGGTCATAACCTTCAAGAGCACTCGGTTGTTCTAATCCGTGGTGGTCGTGTTAAAGACCTTCCTGGTGTGCGTTACCACACTGTACGTGGTGCACTTGACTGTGCAGGCGTTAATGACCGTAAACAAGGTCGTTCTAAGTACGGTGTGAAGCGTCCTAAGTCTTAATGCCCTTCTTATATAAAGAAGCGTTAAGTAAGGCCAAACACCAAAAATTCATTATTAATTTTTGAAGAAACTGAAAAGTTTTGGATAACCTGAAGAATAAGACAACGGAGAAATACCATGCCACGTCGTCGCGTCATTGGTCAGCGTAAGATCCTTCCAGATCCTAAGTTCAAATCTGAACTGCTGGCAAAATTCGTTAACATCCTTATGGTTGACGGTAAAAAATCTACTGCAGAGAAAATTGTTTACACTGCACTAGACACTATGGCTGAGAAATCTGGTAAAGATCACTTAGCTGTATTTGAAGAAGCTCTTGAAAATGTACGTCCTGCGGTAGAAGTTAAGTCTCGCCGTGTGGGTGGTTCAACGTACCAAGTTCCTGTAGAAGTGCGTCCTGTTCGTCGTAACGCACTTGCTATGCGCTGGGTTGTTGAAGCTGCGCGTAAGCGTGGTGAAAAATCTATGGCTGCTCGCCTAGCTGCTGAAATGCTAGACGCTGCAGACAACAAAGGTACTGCTGTTAAGAAACGTGAAGACGTTCACCGTATGGCAGAAGCGAACAAAGCATTCGCTCATTACCGCTGGTAATACCTTTCAGTACCGCGAGGCTCCTCGCGGTACTCATTTAGTTCCTATGCGTAAGCCTAGGAACTATTGCTATATCTAGGGCATAGAAAAACACTGCATCAACTTAATGCAACTAGAAATAGCAATAGTCCCTAATTCAAGAGGATTCAATCGTGGCTCGTAAAACACCTATTGAGCGCTACCGAAATATTGGTATCGTTGCTCATGTAGACGCAGGTAAAACCACCACAAGCGAACGTATTCTGTTCTATACTGGCCTATCTCATAAAATTGGTGAAGTTCACGATGGTGCTGCCACCATGGACTGGATGGAACAAGAACAAGAGCGTGGCATCACAATCACCTCAGCAGCCACGACCACTTTCTGGCGTGGTATGGAAGCGCAGTTTCAAGATCACCGCATCAATATCATAGATACTCCTGGACACGTTGATTTTACCATTGAAGTAGAGCGCTCTCTACGTGTATTGGATGGTGCTGTTGTCGTATTCTGTGGCTCTTCTGGTGTTGAGCCTCAATCTGAAACCGTATGGCGTCAAGCCGATAAGTACCATGTTCCTCGTATGGTGTTCGTCAATAAGATGGACCGTGCTGGTGCAGACTTCCTGCGTGTTATTAATCAAATTAAAAATCGTCTTGGTGCAACGCCTGTTCCTATTCAGCTCAATGTCGGTGCTGAGGAAAACTTCAAAGGTGTGATTGATCTTATCAAGATGAAAATGATCAATTGGAACGAAGAAGACCAAGGTACGACCTTCACTTATGAAGACATCCCTGCTGACATGCTGGAAATGGCCGAAGAGTGGCGCAATAACCTTATTGAATCAGCGGCAGAAGCAAGTGAAGAGCTGATGGATAAGTACCTTGAAGAAGGTGAGCTTACTGAAGCAGAGATTAAACAAGCACTTCGTACCCGTACGTTAAACAATGAAATTGTATTGGCTACGTGTGGTAGTGCGTTTAAAAACAAAGGTGTTCAGGCAGTGCTAGACGCAGTGGTTGAATACTTGCCATCACCTGTTGACGTTCCGGCAATTAAAGGTGTTGATGAAAATGACAATGAAGTTGAGCGTCATGCAGACGATAGCGAACCTTTCTCTGCCCTAGCATTTAAAATTGCCACCGATCCTTTTGTTGGTACTCTGACTTTTATGCGTGTGTACTCTGGAGTCGTGAACTCTGGCGATGCCGTATACAACTCCGTTAAGCAGAAAAAAGAGCGTTTTGGACGTATCGTACAGATGCATTCTAATAAGCGTGATGAAATTAAAGAAGTTCGTGCGGGTGATATTGCCGCTGCGATTGGCTTAAAAGACGTAACGACAGGTGATACCTTGTGTGATCAGAATCATAAGGTGATTTTGGAGCGTATGGAGTTCCCCGAACCTGTTATTCAGATCGCGGTAGAGCCTCGCTCTGTTGCTGATCAAGAAAAAATGGCTATCGCACTTGGCAAGCTTGCAGCAGAAGATCCATCTTTCCGAGTCGAGACGGATAATGAAACGGGTCAAACCTTGATTTCTGGTATGGGTGAGCTTCACCTAGATATCATAGTTGACCGTATGAAACGTGAATTCAGCGTTGACTGTAATGTTGGTAAACCTCAGGTTGCTTATCGAGAAACTATCCGTGGTAGTGCGGAAGTGGAAGGTAAATTTGTACGTCAATCTGGTGGTCGCGGCCAGTATGGTCACGTATGGATCAAACTGGAGCCATCTGAACCTGGTGAAGGTTTTGTCTTTGTTGACGAAATTGTAGGTGGTGTTGTTCCAAAGGAATACATCAGTTCGGTAGCGAAAGGTATCGAAGAGCAAATGAACAGTGGTGTTCTAGCTGGTTATCCAGTACTAGATATTAAAGCAACATTGTTTGATGGTTCTTACCATGATGTTGACTCTAACGAGATGGCGTTTAAGATCGCTGGCTCAATGGCATTCAAGAAAGGATCACTAGAAGCACAACCTGTACTTCTGGAGCCGATGATGAATGTTGAAGTAACCACTCCTGAAGATTGGATGGGTGATGTTGTTGGTGATTTGAACCGTCGCCGCGGCATGATTGAAGGTATGGATGAAGGCGTGGCGGGTATTAAGATCATTCGCGCCCAAGTACCTTTATCTGAAATGTTTGGCTATGCAACTGATTTGCGTTCAGCGACTCAAGGTCGCGCATCATACTCAATGGAGTTCAATGAGTATGCTGAGGTGCCGAAAAACTTTGCACAAGCCATCATTGCAGAGCGTGGTTACTAATAAGGCGTATAAACCTTTAAAAATAGCAAGACTTTTTTGAAGATCAATACGTCCAAATATTGCGCTGACGGACGTTGGCGCATAAAATAGCAAATTCTGGCGCGTCGTGATCAATAACGTTCGCGGCGAATCATAACTAGGAAGGAACACGATCGTGTCTAAAGAAAAATTTGAACGTACTAAACCGCACGTAAACGTTGGTACTATCGGCCACGTTGACCACGGTAAAACAACTCTAACTGCT
>NZ_BSPW01000004.1 GCF_030161235.1 Vibrio zhanjiangensis
CATAAGCTGGATCAACCACTTAAGGAATTAGTTTATGTGTCCAACCATTGGGGTCCACTTCTAACTACAGTAAGATCATGGATATAAA
The DNA here is from genome assembly GCF_030161235.1 of Vibrio zhanjiangensis. GTDB lineage: Bacteria > Pseudomonadota > Gammaproteobacteria > Enterobacterales > Vibrionaceae > Vibrio > Vibrio zhanjiangensis. The sequence continues at coordinate 89 of NZ_BSPW01000004.1, forward strand.
TATAAGAGGCCCACTTTTACAGCTGGCATCACTAAGTGAATACTTGAAGGACAATGCATCTGTCATTGTCACTAGCTCTAGCTCTGTTTACGAGGGTGCAAAGCTGACCTCGTTATATACCGCGTCTAAGGGTGCTCTTTCTGCTGTCATTAGAGTGTGGAGTAATGAACTCGCCCATAGAGGAATAAGGGTCAATAGTTTAGCCCTAGGTCCTGTTATCACTAATTTAAGGCGCTTCTTGTCTATCGAGGAACAAGTTGAATTTGAAAAAAGCATTGTCGAACAACTGCCACTGGGCAGAGCAGCTTCCGCTAACGAAATTGCGAACGTGGCGATGTTTCTTTTTTCTTCCGCATCATCGTATATAACAGGCAGCGAGATCCCTGTCGATGGCGGCCTAATTAAGAGATAGCTAGGAATGCCAACAAATACCGCAATTCCTAAGTTCGAGACTGCTTATATCTTTGCTTTATCATATAGTTTTATATGGTAAGTTATGGACTTACCATGATATTTATTGATGACTAGCTGGTAGTCATATAAATCTATCGACTCAAAAAATATAATCATACTCAAGGAGGGGGCCATGTTCCCGATAGAAGTTTGGATAACGTATACGTTGGCATGTTTAGTTTTAGTTATATCACCGGGCCCAGATAATATTTTGGCCATTGGTAGAGGCTTGAGCCAAGGTAAACTTGCTGCAAGCTTGTCTGGATTAGCATCTGGGGCCGGTATTTTATTCCATGTTTTAACCGCGACATTTGGATTAACACTATTAATACAAACTTCAGAGCTAGCATTTTTCATTGTAAAAACCGTAGGCGCTGGATATCTTATTTGGCTGGGTATTAAAGTACTAAGGTCTCGAAGCCTTATTAACTTATCCCCCAGTGAAAAAAAGCCACTCTCCAGTATTGTCACGACTGGTTTCTTATCCGCATCGCTAAATCCTAAGCCAGGAATGTTCGTACTCGCTTTCATACCGCAATTTGTAAACCCGCAACTTGGTTCAGTAACAACCCAGATGGTCGTCTACGGCGCGTGGTTTGCTTTGCTAACAGCGATAGGTTTTTCGCTGATGGGAATATTTGCATCTAAATTGGCGGGTTGGCTTAATAAAAAGCCGCGGGTGGTGAATGGACTCAATATAGGAGCAGGTTTAACTTTCATCACTTCGGGCTTTGCTGTCGCCGCATTAAAGCAAGAATAGTGACATCACGAAAAGAATCATTTAGTGTGCTGGTAGTTTTCTTTCCTTATGAAAACTCTCAATATTCTCTTGTTAATTCATTGATTAGGATCGCTATGAAGCCTCTCATTTCGCTACTTATCCTGTTATTCAGCATATCAGCACATAGCTTAAGCCCTAATCCGGTACTGATTAATGAAATCAAGTTTAACGATGATGCTTTTGAGCGCTGTATCAAAAAACTCGATGTTGAAGAAATAAGTCAGGTCACCCATATTATCTGCAATTACAGTAATATTCGAGACGTCAGTGAACTTGTTTTTTTTACTCAAGCTCAAGACGTTCAGTTTGTTGAAAATGACATTGAGAGTATTGATCTCTCCTCCCTAAGCCAACTTAAACGCTTGACTGTGTCAAGGAACCGCTTGACAACCATCGATGTTAGTTCAAACCCTCAACTTGAGTTTATTAATATCTCTGGAAACGCGATTACCAAGCTAGACCTCTACAACAACCATAAACTAGCAAGCTTATATGCCAATCGTACTCAGCTTGAAGAGCTGGATGTCGGACATCTTACTGACCTTAAGCGTCTTGTTATTAGCCAAAGTATGCTAACCGAGCTTAATATACGTCAAAACCACAAGCTTCAAGAGCTAGTGGTGTCTGGGGCTAAGTTAAATGAGTTGAACTTATCTCACTTGACTCGCCTAAAACATTTGGAATTACCGAACAACCAGCTCAAGCGAATAGTGTTAGAGGAGCATCCACAGTTGGTCATGCTCAATGTACGTAATAACCAGTTGCACGATATTAACCTTTCAGGTGTTGGCAGGGTAAATAGGCTGATTGCCAGCTTCAACCAATTCTCGGCTATCAATTTAGCAGATCTTCCTCTACTTCATGATGTTGAATTGAACAACAATAAGATTAGACAATTAAATGTGCGGCACAACAAACAGCTGACGCGCTTACTGGCCTTCCATAACCCTTTGATAAAACTTCAACTAGATGCTCAACAAGAGATTAAATATCTGTCGATTGAAGGCACCCCTGTGGCTAAAACTCGATTTAGTAGTGATGTGTTAGGAACAGTAGTTCCGACGGTCACTGTACTTAAAGGCGGTAAGAAGCCAGCAATTAAGGATAACTTTAGACTACCAGATAGCGAAATCATAACCCCTGAACTTAATGATTTTATCGGATTTCAATACAAAGTAACCACTAATAGCAAGAGTGGTAGATTAGAGACCTTTCCTATCACAGTCCGAGTCACTCATCCGCCAATTACGTCAACAGACTATCGGAAAACGTTCACGGTGAGTAGTTGGCCTGATACCATGCTTGAGCACGATCGTAATCAGGCGTTGTGGCACTTTTCCAGTTCAGAAGAATTGGTAGCAGGCAATTGGACCTTTGAGATCATTTATCAAAATAGGGTGTTAGCACAACATAACTTTGTTATACAAACCAATGAGGAACCGATGTTCGTCAACTCAGATCAGCCTGATGAACACGCTACCAATTTCGATAGGGTCATCGAACGAACCAATATCTCATCTCATGATCAACCTTTACTATCAACGTCTAGATATTGAATCGATGAAGGTCTGTTAAAAAGATAAAGGACGAATCACAAACCGGATTGTGTTGTAAAAATAAGAAACCAGTCTATTCCTGCAAAATACCTATAAAATCAGTCGTTTTGCTTAATGTGAGAATAACAACTGATAGATATAATGGCTTTTTATATTTGCAACAAATATTTGGGACGAGAAGTGAGAGTCGAAGAAAGACGTCAGTTATTACATAAAGGATTGAAAGCCGCTGTATTTGGTATCCCGCTGCTTGCAATAGGTTTAACCATTAATAGTTCAGTTCTGATGACCGATGCTGGTTATAGCTATGTGCATCAGAACAATCTCACTGGGGAGCTGGACGTATTCACTGAACCTGGTATCCATTTTCGCATGCCATTTCTGTCCAAAATCACCAAGTATGACCAGCTGATCACTGTGTCATTCGGAAATAACAAAGGTGAAGATTTTTATCAGCGTCTCGATGCGGTGCAGGTTCGTTTTGCCGATACCTACATTGGTCAAATACCCGTCACCTTCCGTTTCAAGCTCAGCAATGATCCTGCAGCAATCAAGAAGATGCACCGTGAGTTTCGCAATAATACCAATTTGATTGATGCATTACTGGTAAAAAACGCGCGTAACGTAACCGTGATTACTGCAACTCAATATACGGGTGAAGAGTTTTTCCAAGGTGGTTTAAACCAGTTCAAATCCAAATTGGGTGATCAGCTACGTGAAGGGATATACCTAACCGAACGTCGTCAGGTCGAAGTGGAAGAATTAGATCTTGCTCCTGTGGGCGTGAATCAATCAAACGCAAATCAACTGCAACGTACTAATCAACTGGTATGGAAGACGGTGCCGGTAGAAGATGATACGGGGCGACCAATCCGTCAGGACAATCCATTACAACAATACGGTATTCAAGTGACGCAGGTAACCATAGGTGACCCGCAGCCTGAGAATCAGCTTGATCAGCTACTGGCAGACAAAAAACGTTTGGTTGCGGATCGCATCCGTGCCATTCAGGAGCAAGAGACCTCAAAGGCACAAGCAGAGACAGAGCAGCTGCGCAAAGAGATCCAGCGTACTCGTGAAGTACAAGATGCCCAGCGCAGAAAAGAGCTGGCGATCATCGCACAACAAAAAGAGGTCGAAGTTGCGCGCCAAATAGCAGAACGTGAAATCGTCGAAGTAGAGAAAACCAAACGACTAGCTGAGGTGGAAAAAGAAAAGGAATTGGCGATAGCAGAAGCTAACCTAGCGATTCAAAAAGCCAATGCATTATCTGCAGAATTTGAAGCGAAAGCGATTCGGGAAAAAGGCCGCGCAGAAGCCGAGGTCTTAAAAGCAAAATACGCAGCACTGGGGGCAAACCGAGAAGTATACTTGGCAGAGTTGAACCGAGATGTGGCGAATTCACTGTACAACAACTTGCAAAACTTCCAAGTTCAGATGCCACAAAACTACATCGGTGGTGGTGAAGCCGCTGGCCTGAAAACCAACCTTGATGTCATTACTGGATTTGGCGCATTGGGCTTGATGGACCAAACCAAAAAAGTCGTACAGAAATAAGACCATACGCACCAAAAGCTTGGGCTTCGGTTCCTACGCAATGGCAAGGCTGATACTCGTTATCAGCCTCAGTTTTTTGCTATCGTGACATAGATAAGTAAAAGCCAGATAAACCGGCTAAGATTGAGTTTTCAATCCAAGATAACACGATGCCAAAGCCCCCTCTTCTCGCTCGGCTATATTCGATGATTGTTTTCTACCGAAGACCATTACAGCGATTCTGCCGCTTCGAGCTATCGGTTTTTTGAAAACCACAACATTAATTAATGACTCCTGATACAACCGAGGTAGAAATGCGAGTATTCATTTTATTATTAGCCTCTTTGGGCTTATTTGGATGCGAAGGTCAACATGACTCGGGGAAAGAACCCCAAATAAATGTCTATTTGGACCAAGCCAGACAAGGCGACCCGACAGGCCAATTGAAGCTAGGCATTTTGTATGAACAAGGAAATGGCATCGTTCAAGATTATAAGCAAGCGATGTATTGGTATCACAAGGCTGCTGAACAGGGAAATGCAGATGCTCAGTTTCACTTGGGGGCGATGATCGATGAAGGGAAAGGCGTTTTTAAAAATAGAATAGAAGCGATGAAGTGGTACAGAAAAGCGGCCGAACAGGGACATGCGAAAAGTCAAAACAACTTAGGTGCCATTTACGAAGAGGGCAAAGGGGTACCTCAAGACTACACACAATCAGTTTACTGGTACAGAAAAGCGGCCGAGCAGGGGTATGCAAAAAGCCAAGATAACCTCGCATTAATGTATCTTGGAGGTAAAGGTGTTCCTCAGTTTGATACACAAGCCTTTTATTGGTTCAGAAAAGCCGCTGACCAAGGATATGCAATAAGCCAAAACAACTTAGGGTTTATGTATGCCAAGGGTAAGGGGGTCTCTAAAAACGATACAGAAGCAGCGTATTGGTATAGAAAATCTGCTGAGCGAGGGAATGATGTAGGTCAAAGTAATATAGGTTATATGTACTATTCGGGACTAGGAGTTCCTCAAAACGACACAAAAGCGGCATATTGGTATAGAAAATCTGCTGAGCAAGGGAATGCAATAGCTCAGAGCAACCTAGGCGTTATGTACTACCAAGGTAGAGGTGTTCCTCAGAATTACGCACAAGCCTTTTATTGGTATCGTATGGCTGCTGAGCAGGGGTATGCATCAGCTCAAAAGAATCTTGGCGTTTTGTTCGAAGAAGGGAAAGGTGTCCCCCAAGATAACAGGCAAGCAGCGTACTGGTATCGCAAAGCTGCTGATCAGGGGGATGAGGCTGCTCAACGTAAGCTTGATAAGATGGGAGCAGCTCCCTAGTTGTACTAGTTTAAACCTCAACTGACAACGTCAAGGGTAAAATAACGTCTTCCAACCAACTCTATTTCTTAAATGGAAACATCTGCTGCTTTAGCATACCTAGTGGGATATAATCGCCAACTACACCATATTTTTCAGGCCATTCCTTTTGACCTTTTACTGCGGTACCTAATAGGTAATCGAGAAATGAAAAATGCGCAGCGTAGTTTCTATCAATAGCTGCTTTATCTGAGGAATGATGCCAATGATGAAACTGTGGTGTCACTATGATGTATTTCAGCCAACCAAAATTAACCTGAACGTTAGCGTGATTAAAGACAGCCTGAACGCCAACAATGATCACGTATAGTTCAATTATTTCTTCTGGAAACCCCAAAATAAAAATTGGAGTAAGCACCACACAGCGCGTAACAATCAATTCCAAGATATGTTGTCTCGATCCTGCCAACCAATCCATATGCTTAGCGCTGTGATGAACTGCATGAAACCGCCATAGAAACGGGATTTCGTGATAGCATCTGTGCGCGGTATACTGCATAAGATCTGCAACTAGAATAATCAAGAATAGTTGTAATGCAAATGGGAGACCTTTGATAGCACTTTGGATTTCTCCCGACACAGCCCAACCAAAAGCCCCATGCACAAACTTATTCGTTAGCAAAAGTACAAAACCAACAATAAGGTGATTGAGTAGAAAGTGATTCAGATCCCCCTGCCATTCTGGCCTTAAAACTGGCTGATTTTTACGGTGGGGAATGAGCTTCTCGATCAACACAAAAATCAGTGTTGAACCCAGTAGGTCCAGAATAAACCAATCAAGGCCAAGGTAGTACGAGCCTTGTTGCCAATCAACCACTTCGACTCTATTACCTCCAAGAGCAATTGATATAGCAATAAACACCCAAGCAATTATACCCAAACGCTTACGGCGATTTCTAATAAAGTTAAGTAGCCCAAGACTTCCTGAAATAACTAAGCTGATGAACATGATATGTCGTAATAGGTCTACGTCATAAGCCTGACGCAGATCTGGAGTTGTCAGATATTCAGGAAAATGAAAAGCTAAAACGCCCAGAAAACTGAGTATGGCTAAGAAACAAGCGATATAACCACTAATATTACCCTCACCTAAATTCAAACTCCCTTCTGGCAGAATAGTTTTACTCATCGATGTCCTCACCTATGTGAATCAAAGTCTTTAGTTATTGATCATTCCCGTTATGTATATTCTGCTGAATATAAAACGATTCATAACCACTATGTAAATCTCAAGAAATTAATAAACATAAGTGAAAAACACGCAACTAAAATCATTACTTTCTGAGAAGGTTGCATCTCATAAACATTTCCTTGACGTTTTAGATAAATATCACCAGTAAAAATTAATATTACTGTTAGCGGCATAAACAATAGCATCGTCACAGCAAGAAACCAACGACGACGATACCAAGGTATTTGATCATAAGTAATATCTAATGGTTGTTCAGATGAAGTTTTTTTGCTTGTGCTGTTTGTCATATTTCTTCCTTATATTTAATGTTTTTGACTTCATTCTGAATTGAATAACCCTAAAACAAATACTTAGCGTAGAACTCTGTTAGCTCAACATCTGTTTTTAGACTTTCTTCTACTCGATGGTCAAATTTGTCTGGTTTTTTGTTAGTAAATAAGTACGACTTAGGGAAAACACGCTCTAATCGCTTCCCTGTAATAACCGCCCTTTTTCGCTTATCCATAAAAGAAAAAACTTGTACGATAAACTCGGTGTTTTCACTCTTTGTGTTTAAATGCGGCCTGCCAGTTGGTTGAATAGTAAAATTCGCTGGTCAGTATGTGCCCATCAATTTTCCTACTATGTTTCATACAAGCTAGTCTTTTTTTAGGTTTACACCTATTTTTTCGCCGCATGTCAAAATAAAATTTGCAATGAACAATGTCAGTGAAAATGATAAAACCACAACTAAAAATATTAAAACGAGTTCATACACATTAGCCCCGATAAATAGATCAGCTAAGCTTAGTTTCTCCCAAATCATCAGATAACCAAAAAAGGCGATAAATTGAATCATCATCCAATTAAATAATGAGGTCCAACGAACTCCTGATTCAAGTAAGGCATCATATCGATAGCCAATTAACACACCTGCACTTAATGTAGGGATTATATTAGTTAAAATGGCTTCTCCAGGTATCTGAACCGACCAAAAGTAATCCAAAATCGATATAATTATCAACCACACAATAGATGCAGAACATAGTGCTGTGGTCACAAAGCGTTCAGATTGATTATGAGTAACTATTTCTGGTGCCCGTGATTGACTACTGGTTTCTCTATCCATTTCTACTGATTCACTACAATCTTTTACCATGTCAGAAAACTTTTGCTTAAAATCTTCTGGCCTTTTATCAACGCGCAAGTAAGGCACAAGCATAGGACGAAAGAAGCTGTTATCTTGGATAACGGCACTGATTCCCTTACTCATAAACGCACAGATTTGCGTCAACAGAAAGGTGTTATCATTTTCAGTGTTCATAAATACTCTGCCTGTTCCCTGCACATAAAAGTAACGAGTTGTCGTATTGCCTCTGTCACTCCAATCTTTATGATGTAAGAAAAGTTTTAACCCATATGTATCTTCCCGAAACGTTAGGTTATTAAAGCTCGAGTAGAATAACTTTCCTAAGTACCACGTATAAACTATATTATATTCCCGATCAAAAAAAATATCCGCACGTCGATAGAATCGCAAAAAAGCCGTCGTAATTATTAGTGATAATATAAATAGCAGACTAATGATCGCTACTTTTTCATATATTGATTTTCGATAATTTTCATCACCATATTTATGGACAGCAATAAATAAGTCGATACGTGATCCCTTACCGCTATCTCCGACTAGAGCTCGGTAATAGTTATCATCATTCTTATCATAATTGTATCCCAATGATTTCAGCTCTAAGTTACGTTGAATGTTATCGTGAGCGTATGAAATCATTCCTCTATTGGGGCCAAATTCATACGCTTGATATAAAAAGACACACCATAAAGCAGCTACCCATGGTAATAAAATATACATTCTATAATTATGACTTGCATTTCTTACAGATAGAGTTGACTCATCAATAGCCATTATTGGCTCTTGAGGGTCTTTTAATGGCTCTATACTATAACATTCAGCGAAGTGATTTGTGTAATCTGCCAGTCTTCGTGTATTAGTAAGTGAATTTCGTTTGTGGTTATCTTTTCTAACAGTGCCCACTAGAGTAAAGTTGATCCACCTTCTATATATTCTTTCCAATAAAGATATTTTATTTTCTTTATTCATATGCCTTTCACAATATTTTTGATTGTTTTTTTGAATATTTATTTAGTAGAAACATTCCTATAGTTATCATCACAGACACAGATAAAAATGAACATGCCAAAACAAACCTAGCAAAAGCTCTTTCCATATCGCCAGTATCTAGATACTGGAAACACTCAATCATATTCGAACAAAAAAAATAGATAATCCCCAAGCTGAGAGAAAAATTCAACAATGATCCTATAGACTCGGCTCTATCTCTTACTTTAAATGCGTCTTTCTTAGGTATACTATGACTTTTTTCCGTTTCCACAAATATTGAACTCAGATATCTAATATGCAGTAGAATATCATTATACAACTTTTAACCTGTTTATTTCTGCACATATCACTAAGCAAAAACACTTTTTTCATAGTCATTAAGTCTATTTAAGTAATATATGATTAAACAGGAAGCATTTAGATATAAGTTGACTTGTTTCAAACAGGCTACCAGCGACTATATCGCGTGCCCTTTTACCCAGCGAGTTTGGTATTGATGAACAAAATCCCCTTCGGCTTCTAGGGCGGCGTTAACGCGTTGCTCAAAGTTGTCTGGTTTAGGATCGATACGCCAGAAAAACTTGGCGGGTTTGCGCTTAAAAGAAGAGCCAGTGATCACTGCGCTTTTGCCATGGTCCATAAAGGCGAGGATTTGCGCGAGTGGATACGTGGTATCGGCTTCGGTGTGAAAGGTCAGCTTGCCGGTATCAATGCCAACAATCGCCATCGGGCGATAGCCCTTTTGTTTTTTGTTTTCAAACTGCAACACAAGGTTAATGCCAAGGTGGTTTTCAATTAAACCCATTTTATCAAAGTAGGCCGCACCCACCCTGCCATGGCGCCAGCTATAAACAATTTTGCGCTGGCGATCAAAATAGACTTCGGCATCTCTAGGTTTAAGAAGGAAAAGCAGCCACATAACAATACCCACTAACAAAAAAGAACTTATCATTAGTACGCCTGTGAGGAAATGTTCAAGCGTGCCTTCCACTTCCTTAGCCCTTATATAAGTAGCCCAAGTTACCTCACCATCTTCATTTAGCAATGCTCTGGCATATTTTTCAACTTCGTCAGCACCATACGTAGTGTGTCTTAAAGCCTTTTGTTGCTCAAAATACTCCAGCATATCATGCGCGTATTCCTGCCGACTTTCAAAGTTAGGCATCCAATCATAAAACATATAAAGTGGCATAAAGGTAAACACCATCATCAGCGGAACGATAACGGCATTGCGCCGATTGTGATAACCAGTTCTTACGGTAAGCACCCTATCATCTACTGATACTATGGGGTCAAGAGGGTCTTCCATGGGAATCACGGCCACCTCTGCGCGAAACTCCTGCCACCATTTGGAAAAAGGCTGAGCTTTGGTGGTGAATATGCCCCAAAATCTGCGTTTCATTTATTTCCTTGCTTTTATATCGCGTGCCCTTTTACCCAGCGAGTTTGGTATTGATGAACAAAATCCCCTTCGGCTTCCAGGGCGGCGTTAACGCGTTGCTCAAAGTTATCGGGTTTAGGATCCACGCGCCAGAAAAACTTGGCGGGTTTACGCTTAAAAGAAGGGCCAGTGATCACTGCACTTTTGCCGTGGTCCATAAAGGCGAGGATTTGCGCGAGTGGATACGTGGTATCGGCTTCGGTGTGAAAGGTCAGCTTGCCCGTATCAATACCAACAATCGCCATCGGGTGGTAGCCCTTTTGTTTTTTGTTTTCAAACTGCAACACAAGGTTGATACCGACTTGGTTTTCAATTAAACCCATTTTATCAAAGTAGGCCGCACCCACCCTGCCATGGCGCCAGCTATAAACAATTTTGCGCTGGCGATCAAAATACACTTCGGCATCTCTTGGTTTTAGAAAGAAAATGACCCACATAGAAATGTTCGGTAATAAAAAAAAGCATAAAAAAAGAAAATCATCCATAAGACTCTCAAGTTGACCTTCTAACTCTTTAGCCCTTAAATAAGTAGACCATGTCACCTCACCATTTTCATCGAGCAGCGCTTTGTAACGCCTTTCAATATCGTCAGTTCTGTAAGATGGGTTTGCCAATGCCCTTTGTTGCTCAACATACTCTAGCATTTCATGAGCAAATTCTTGCTTACTTTCAAAATCAGGCAGCAAATCATTAAGCGCTAAAATTGAAAAAAAGCTATACACCATCATCAGCGGCACGAGAATGGCATTGCGCCGATTGTGATAACCAGTTCTTACGGTAAGCACCCTATCATCGACAAAGACGATAGGGTCAAGAGGGTCTTCCATGGGAATCACGGCCACCTCTGCGCGAAACTCCTGCCACCATTTGGAAAAAGGCTGAGCTTTGGTGGTCAATATGCCCCAAAATCTGCGTTTCATTTGTTTATCGCTGCTAAATTAAATAAACCTTTTTTGGTATAGTTGGGGTAATTCATGCTCGCGCTTTAAGATTTCTTCAAGCCTAGCATCAAAGTCTTCTGGCTGTTTGTCTTTAGCTTGCCATGTTCTCGGCATTTCTCTTTCAAATTGAGCACCTTTGATCACGGCTTGTTTCCCTGTTCCCATAAAAGCAAACAACTGGGCCAGAAGAAGGTTGTTGTCTTGCTTACTGTTAAAAAACATGGACTCTGAAGGCTGAATAAGAAACTCCACTTCTTTATACGTATAGCCATCCTCCGTCTTTTTCTTTTCACCATATAGGAACAGCCGTAAACCAAGCGTTTCTTCGCGAAAGCCTATATTCTCAAAACGACAGGCAGCCACACGCCCTTTACGCCATGTGTAAACAATCTGGTTTTTTCTATCGAAAAAGAGATACGCCATAATACGAAAGCGCAAGTACCAATAAGTTAGCGCTACTGATATGGTAAATAGTACCAAAATAATAAAAAAGTGTTCGTTTTGATAACGTTTTTGTGTTTCTCCACCATATAAATGAACAGCCTTAACATAGTCAAGTATGCCACTATTTTGATCGTCTCCTAGCATTGTTTTGTAGTAGTTGTAATCACTGTCACTCAGTGAATATCTATCTGTTTTATATTCTATCAAATTACTGCGCGCAAACTTAACTTCGGCTGAATTTGGGCCAAGATCAGAAACTACAAAAAATAGAAAACACCAGAACCCAATAGCCATGGGGAGAATGTAGTGTGAACGATAATTATGCACACCATTTCGAATCGCCAGAATACGATCATTAACCGACATAATTGGCTCTCGCGGATCATCTAGCGCAACTAATTCAATTTCATCTAAGCACTCGTCTTTGATATCAACGAGTTTGTTGATACCACTTTTATTTCTACGAAATGAATTTTCCATTTTTTATCCAAATTTCTCGTCACTAGTCAATGTAATCGTTATTTCTCATACCAAGGTAAGTTCTTGATATTTCGCCATCTAAAACCAAACTTCTCATGGGTACTGCCAGATCTGGTGATGGCAGATAGTACCATTGAAGTACACAATCTTCTTCCATTTCAACTTCAAATGTCACTGTCAACGTACCATTATTAAATGTGTGGTTTGCAGGCTCATTCATTGCCAAAGCAATAGCCTTGGAAAAGGCTTGGGTTGCTTTCTCATTGTATTCATAGTTATATGCCAATGGCTTTTGCTGATATGGATTAATAACTTTTTTATGGATAGAAGCCACAATATCAGACACATTTAGCACAAAGTTAGGCAGGGTAAATGTGTATTGATATTTGGAAATACTGTTAAAGAGAGCATTATCTTCATGCACTTCAACTGACGGCTTGATTAATAAATTCATAAACTCTTGAACTTCAATAGCGTATGCTGTTTTAACAGTATCTTTTTTATATAAAGTTTGAAGTTTATTCAATCTTTCCGTGATATTTAGCTTTGCGCCTTTTTCGAAATGCCAGAATCTATAAACGTCATTTCGACCCCAAAAACAATTGTGCAAGAGCTTTTCAAATTGGCTTTTACTGTATAACCAAACTAACACCCCGCCTATGACAATTATTGCAAACGCAAAGAAGCCAAAGGCCATAGCCCACCCCAAAGAACTGAATGTGTAGAATGCACCACCAGCAAGCAATGCCGAACCAGTCGCCATGGTAAGATGGCCTAGCATTTCACCTGTATTTCCATCTTGATAACTTTCATACGCATCGCTTAACGATACAAAAACCATAGCAACATTAGCTCCTGCAGTAAGCCTTGCAAATACCTTACGCTCGGCCCATAAACCAAGTGTTTCCAATATTGACGTTGTTTTGGGTAACACCCTTTGTGCAAGGTTTGTTGTACCAGCTTGAAGCAAATATTGATTGCTATAAATGAGTCCAGTTCGCGCAACTGCAGCAGTATCGACAAGCATGGCCGATATAGCCCCCATGGCTTTCATATCCTCATACATATAAAATGTATTGCTCAGAGGATCAGCTGAATCGAATTCACCTTGCGCGTATACATCATATAGAGTCTGCAAATTAAAATACCAAGAAGCTCCTGCCATTGCACCATCACCCAGCATACCGACAAAGTCCATAGGAGTATTCGCTTTAGTCGTCGAGATGCGACCTTTAAATTCTACACGCTCAAAAACAACTTTGATCTCAGCTTGTTGGATATACTGATTCAAGCGGGTGTTTCTTTGATTCTCCGACCAGTTAAACATAGACTCAGCTCTGGATAACTGACGAGTTGCGCTGCGGATTTTGCTGCTGTTTTTTCCGCCAGAGTCGATAAGTTGGGCCAATGCTTCAGCCAAATGCTGCTTTGATACTCTTACCTTGTTCTCTGTTTCGATTATTCCAAATACTTTTTCAAAAAAAGTAGGGATAAATGAATTAACCAATTTAGAAAGAGCTTTAGCAGAGAGGTGATTTTGACCTTTACCTAGTATCTTTGCGCCGTATATAGACGCAGATTTTGCTTCTGCCCAAAGTTTGCCGAATACTATAGGAAGATTCTTTACAATAATGTGCCAATCGACTTGATCTTGGCATTGTAAAAAGAATTTCTTCAAAGATTCGAGCACAATGTAAGTCATGTTATTAGAGTTGGCGATACCCTGATCATTTTCATAAGCTGAATTGATCATCTCCACAAGAACTTTTTGCCCTTCTTCGTTTGAACTTAAACTTTCAAACAAGCCTTGAGTAATTACTGCAAGCTTTTCGACCTCACTGACCGCACCTGCGGGCTTTGCATTTTCAGCGTCAAAAAACATTTTAAGATAATTATCAAGAGAGCCTACCGTTCCATCAGCCAAGTCTTGATAGGCAAACTGAGCATATAGGTCTAACAGAGGTTCGCGAGCCTGTGTATACTTGGCTTTTTTCTTGTCGATTTCCTTGGTGAAGCTATCCAACGCACCTGTATCAACATTTTCTTCAACAATCTCAATAACTTCCTGCGATCCTTTCTCCCTCATTTTATTGATAATAGTACCGATAGAGGTTGGGTAATGCGTTTTTTCTTCCGAAGATTTCTGCTGTACGGTGATCATACTCATTGCAAACGATAAGTCTGTCTGCCTACCTACAGGATCAAACAAAGCGACTAAGGCACCGTCTTTATGTTCACTATGACTTTTTTTGATCGTTTCGACTAATCCTTCTGCAGAGAGGAAATAGTTATTATGAATTCTCAGCACATCGGGCGTATAACTATTATCTTTATCTAAGCCTTCAGCTAGCAACCATTTGTCATCTTTCGAACGATACTCTTCCACCAAACGACTTAAGGTATCTTGAGTGGCAGTGTCACTAAAGTCATCGCTAGCGCTCATGTCAACTTGCTGCATGGCTTTTGTGCGCCATTCTTGGTCGCTGTTCATCTTGTCTATGATGTCTGCGGCCCATTCGTGCTCTGAGTAAGCAATCGAGATTTTTTGTGTGCCATTGGTGACAAAGGCAAACGGGTAGAAAGTCGCACCGGATGAGATATCGAGCGTTAAGCCACCTTGAGCGTTTTCTTCGTTGGTGAAATAGTATTTCTCAAACTTTTCAATTACGCCGGTGGCGGTTTCGGTCTGCGCGTAGCGGAAGATATGGATCTGCTGATTATCGGCTTTGCCCTCTTCCTCTTTGATGTAAATCCAGCCTTCACGCAGCAGGCGCAAAATATAGCCGCCGGTTTCATTAAGGCCAGAGGCGCTGGCCATTTCTGGCAGAGTGGGCGGCGCTTGGGCGGGCATAATGGTGTCAAAGAAGTTGGCATAGCCATAACGCACTGGGTAAATCGGCAGCACATCGGCAATTTTACCCGCCACTTCGTTCATAAAGGGTTCAACCAAATCGAGTGTTTGGGTGGTGTTAACCACGGTTTCAATCACCCCAGCTTCAGCCGAGTAGACGTTGTCCGGCGCTTTAATCACCTTAACGTTGGCAGTATTGCTCATCAGCGTGGACACCTTAAGCTGTATTTTGGCAAACACGCCCGCGATAAGCTCAGTTAGCCCCTTGGCGTAGGCTTTAATGGTGTTGATGTGCTTGTTAAATAGCTCATCGGATAAATAGGCGTATTTGAGTTTGCTGGCTTGGTCGCGCAAAAACTCCAGCCGTGATTGAAGCTTTTTCAGCAAACTGTCGAAGCTTTCATTCACGGCTTTTTTCGCCGCTGCCCAGTCATAATGATTGAGGTAGGTTTGCGGATTGCCCTCGCCCAGCGAGCGAATGTAAGCCAGCATACGGTCCGTGGTTTCATACGGCGCAAGACGAAGCAATACCGACAGCATTTCACCTTCTTCCAGTATCAGCGGCATGCAATAGGCAAGCAGGGCTTCTGTGGTATGTGGCAGGGGCATATTGATATTGCCAACTAAGGTATCGCACGCCTTTTCAAGCGTGTAGTCCGTCGCTGGATGCAAGTGGGTAAAATGCAGGCGCGTTTCCAGCCCAACAATATCTTGAAAATAGCGGTCGTTGGTAAGCTCATGGCCAATCGCGCCCCATGGTGCTAGGCCCGTTTCTACCCTTGTGGGTTGCCAAAAGCCTGGTTTGCCTTTACACGCCTTATCAAAAAAGTCATCGTCACTGATTTCTTCGATACAATGCGGGTTGGTGCGCCGAACGGGAGAGAGACAAAAAGCATCTTGGCTTTCTTGCATCACCAATTTGACTTTACTTGGCATTAAACCCGAAACAAAAGACTCACCTGAGCCATCTAACACCCCTGCGCCAAGTGGCGTAATCCCTTCATCGGTTAATACATAGGGTGCATTTCTCAGACGCTTACCATTAGGGTAGCGAGCACATATCTCGCACGTTGAGGGAATATCAAGCTCAGGGGCTACCGTCACACTTGGGTTTTGCACACCGTCACAAATGGTGTTGCCCTTATTCATGGTCATTTGATCGCTTAGGCGCGCCACACCTTTACCTTCCAGAAGCACATTGGCTGAAGCAGAAATAAATTCCGCTTCATCTTCAATCGTTCCCGACGAAATGCCTTTTTGGTCACCATCGGCATCACCTGTACTGACCGCAAATTTACTGCCTTTGATAGCAATGCTCTTCCCACCATCGGCGCTCACCGTTGTTGTCCCATCAACAAGATCGGCCGATTTGGCGTTGTTACCATAAGGAATCGGCACAACTGCGGGACCAATTGTCGTTAAACATACATCAGGAGAGGTCGCATTGGCTTCGCCGCCTGACCCTTTGTGAACGATACTTAATCTATTGGCATTGATAGTGACTGGCATACTCTATTCTCGTCGTGGGAGCGATTGATTGGTTCGTGTTTTAATGACGCAAAGGGTTAGTTAAGATCGATTTTTCTGGCTTTGATTTTTTGCGTCTTTTCCGCTTGTGAGGTTATGTACTCAGCTTTGGTCGTGATTCGGCCGCTGCGACCATCATAATGAGTCGAGGTATTATTGCTTTTTACCGTGACAGACTGAGTGCCTTCCAACACTAACTTTTCTGCTTTAATGATCAGCGACTTGTGTTCAAGTAAAGAGAAATAAATGTCGGTTAAGATCGGCAAAGATGGATCTGTGTTCATAAACTCAATTTTGCAAGCAAGTTCATTATCAATAGCCAGGTTAATTTGCGCGCGGCTAAATGCGCGACCAATCGATGCCCAAACGGGTTCACCAGCGGGGTTGCCCTCAAAATCAACACTTATTTGTCCATTGTCTGGATGTATCTGTTTAATTTGTCCCAAACGTGCATAACGAAATTCCACGTTAGGACCTAGTCTTGAAGCACTCACTTGCAATTACACTCATATGATAATTAAAGGTGACCGCGAATCTACCACCGCTCGTAGCGAATGAAAAGTGCCCAAATGACTGTTTAATTAGTTGTTCTCACTAGTGATACAAACGATTTGTAAGCACTATTAACATGACATACGCCAGATAGATCTCACATCAGCCAGCCAAAACGCATTTTTCAGGTCTTAAATTAATTCAAAATTCAGTAATTAGTGGGTCAATTTGTGACTTTTATTCAAAAATTAACCCATTGGTTCATACTCTTACCACATTCCAAGATCGCATTTCAGCTGTAAAAAACATCCTTCTCTAGCCTGTCAGCCCCCACTTTTCATTTAATCAACACCGGCCTTAGGTCGCCTCTACGACATAGAACAGATGGCACACAAGGCGCGCAGCAAGCACCTAGCGTAATCCAATTAGGAAATAAGCCTTTGCGAGCAGGAAACAGCGGAATATCGAGATGGGAATCAGCACTTCCGCAACCCAAGACGAATTACCTTAAATTACTGAAAAACAAATAAATAACAGATGGCACCCGTCTTGCAGAAAACTTTGTTTCATTAATTTCGACTGACTTTAATTTCACTTTGTGTCGCCCAATTGATGAGATCTTATCTCTACTTTTAATGCGGCGCACAAACCACAAGGGAGTACTCATATGAGTTCAATCGATCCAGCCACCATGGCGCAGCAACTGGCGACCTTTGATGTGCAGTCGTTTAGGCAGCGTTACACCAATCAGGCCGCCCAGTATCAATCAAAGCTGGATGCGCTGGGTAAGGTCGAATCTGCGCTGCGTGAGTTTCGCACTGCCGTCAATGAGATGAACAACAGCAGCTCAGGGATCATAAAAAATAGCGCCAAGGTATCAAGCGAAGGCATATTCACCGCCAGTGCAGAGTCCAACGCTCTCACGGGCAGCTATCAGGTTTTTGTCGAGCAAGTTGCAACGTCCCATCAAGTGTCGGTTGGCATGCCTGATAGCTTAGAGCCGACGACAGAAGTGCCTGTGACAGGCTCTCTCACATTAGCGGTGGGTGGTAAAGAGCTGGAGCTGGATTTATCAACCCTAGACAGTGATGGTGATGGTGATGGCAAAGCAAGCATTGCCGACCTTGTCTCAGCCATCAACCACCATGCCGATAACCCCGGCGTAAACGCCACCTTAGTCCGTTCTGGTGGCAAAACCCACTTTATGCTTTCTAGCGAAGAAACGGGCCAAACGAATGCCGTGAATGTCTCGGCATCTGGGACGGGTCAAGCATGGTTTGATGACGCTTTTGCCAATCTAAATACACTCAGCCCAGCCAAAGATGCGGTGATCTGGATCGGAGAAAAAGACTCTGGACTCAAGCTAGAAAACAGCAGCAATACCTTTAGCAATGCTATCGATGGTGTAGAGCTCACTGTAACCAAAGCGCAACAAAACGGCGAGCTGCCGCTAACGCTAAGTGTGCAAGGGGACAAAGAAGGCACTAAGGAGCAAATCACTCAGTTCATTGATGCCTACAATGCTTTGATGTCAACGCTCGATAAATACAGCAAAGTCGATGCTGAGACCAATACTCGCGCAGCGCTGGCCAGCGACCCAACTCTGCGCTCAATAGAAAGCCAAGTGAAATCTACCGTGCGCGGTGAATTTGCGGGTATGAGGCTAAGCCAAATCGGCATAGAAATTGGTCGTGATGGCAAGATGAAGCTCGACTCCGAAGCCTTTGAAAAAGCCCAAACCAATAACAGCACGACATTGGAAACCATGTTTAATGGTGACAATAACCTACTCGACTCACTCGATACCCTCGTTGAGCCTTACTTGCAGTTTTCCTCTGGCCTGTTTAAGTCGCGCAAAGACGCACTGAAACAAAACATCGAGCGGATTGACGATAAAAAGGTCGCGCTAGAGCGTAAATACCAGATGTCTTACGACCGCTACCTCAAACAATTTACCCAAATGAACACCATCATGCGCCAAATGAACCAAACCCAATCTCTGTTTGGTTAACCACTTTTAGGAGACGTTTTATGTTAATGGATTCAGGCTATAGCTCTTATCAACAGGTTGACCTTGATGCACAGGCCGCCGCCGCGAACCCTCACCAATTGGTGGTGATGCTGATCGATGGATTGCTCAATGAAATTGAGCGCGTGCGTGGACACATCACCTCAGGTCGACTGGCTGAAAAAGGCGCTGGCATCAACAAATGCATGAATATTTTGGTCGGTCTTGATAGTGCCCTCGACAGTGATAACGGTGGCGAAATCGCACAAAGCCTCCACCAGCTTTATGACTTTTGCCAAATCGAGCTTTACCACGCCAGCGTCAACAACAATGTCGATAAGCTTTCTAGCGTTGAGCATGTGATGAACAATATACGTGAAGGATGGATGAGTTTTGGTCAGCAAGCATAAAGTCTCCCCTGAACGATTTCGCTATCTTGCTCAGTTGATTCATATTGCAACCAAAACCCAAGATTGGCATTCGTTAAAACGTTATGACTTGCAGCTAAGGGAGCTGCTAAAAGTGCATAAGCCCTATCTCAAAGAGCCACACTTTGTCGCTGTAATTGCCGATGTGAAAGCAGAGCACAAATCGGCTCTTGAGGCGCTAAATAAGGCGATTGGCGATATGGAAACGGACATGAATGTAGTCAATGCCCAGCACGAAAGGGCCAAAGCCTACCAGTTAGCCATGAATCTGGAGTACTAGCCATGCAAACACCTTCACTTTCCGCGCCTCAGGCGTCAGCAACATCCGGTGGGCAGACTCGGGAGCAAAAAGTCAACCCCAACCACGAAAGCGCTGCGGCCAATGGTTCTTTTTCGCTCAAAACAACCAAAATTGGCTCAGAGCAAGTGGCAGAAAAAGTTGCCTCAACCGAAGCAGCAAACACAGTGGCGGCTTTGCCAAGCACGCCTGAACCAGATCAAGCCTTATTGCAGACTGGGCAAGGCTTTGGCACTGACCACAAGCCAATGAACCCCAAAAACGCCTTTTATGGCGATCCAGACCTTGGAAAAGAGCCAAAACTTTTGCCTTTTGTGTCACCAAACCAGCCCACAAATACTGCCCAGATTCCATCAAACAGCGCATCACACGTACTCAGTGAACTCACCGCTTCGAGCAAAATGTCGCTAACTCATGCTGTGCCAATCGAGAGCGCTGCATCGGTCACCACGCTACTGCAAAGTGGCGCAGTGACGAATTCGCAGATTCAAGCTCAAACACTGCCCAATACTGGCGTTGAAAACACGGCACCGACCGCCCAGTGGGCAGCCATCAAGGTTGACACCAACGCGGCAAAATGGGGCGAGCAAATGATGCAAGTGCTGCATGACAGAGTCTCGGTTCAAGCGCAACAGAACCTGCAACAAGCACAAATACGCCTCGATCCACCTGAGCTTGGCAAAATGGATTTACTGGTGCGGGTCGAAGGTGACAGGCTGAGCGTGCAAATTCATGCCAACGCCACAGCAACACGCGAAGCGTTAATGCAAGTGTCCGACAGGCTCAGAGCTGAGCTGCAAAATCACAATTTTTTGCATGTCGATGTCAATGTTGGTTCTGGTGACACCCCGCGAGGCCAATCGAATCGCTCCGACGAGCCACCTGCAATGATTGTCGACAACGATCAACATCGAGATCACACCGTTAACCTTGACCCATCAGAGCATTGGCTCAGTACTCTCGCATAATTAGGAATAGTGCAATGACAAAACAACAATTGATCGCGGTATTTGCCGCCATGATCCTCACCAGTGCTCTGGTTTCTGCCGCTACCGTATGGGGTAGTCTCTGGCTTGTGAACAAATCTCATCAACAAACCAGTGCAGACTCTTGGGTCGAAAGCTCACCGCTCGCCTTTCTAGCACAAGACCCCAGCCAAGCCAACCAGCCCAGTTTTCATCCACTCGAAAAAGTTGTGCTCAGTGTTCAGGGCAAACGTCAAACCCATTTCGTGATGCTCGAAGTAGCAGTCGAAACTCGTCGTCCACAACGCATTGCCAACATCAATGACTATATGCCTGTGGTGCGCAATGCCTTGCTCAAACTGTTTAGCGATAAAACCTATGACGACTTGCGTCAAGATGGTGCGATTGAACTGCTGCAAAATGAAATTAAACAGACAGTGTTACTCGCTTTTCAAAAAACCGACATTGTACGTGATATCGACGATGTGCTGCTCACCAAGTACGTCGTTCAATAAGGAGCAAGGCCATGTTGGATATGAACATTGAACACGACTACGGTGTCCAAGGCCACCACTTTACAGAGCCTAGCCCGATAGATGAAACCGCACTGTTAAAAAAACACACTGTACTGGTTAACCGGATTGTGAATCAGTTACGAGTGCACGCTAGCCCACATTGCAGCGTTGAGGACATGCAGCAATTAGGCCTTATTGGTCTGCTTGAAGCTGGGCGGCGCTATGGCAATGTCGACGATGAGAATTTTCCGGCTTTTGCTGTTTGCCGCATTCGTGGTGCCATCTTAGATGAACTGCGTCGCCTTGACTGGCGCTCTCGTCAAACTCGCCAGCAAGCCCATGAGCTAAATGATATTACGCGGGATTTGATGCGCAGCCTCGGACGTCAGCCGACGGATGCAGAAATCATCAAAGCCTTAGGCACAGACAAGAAAGATTTATTAGCAAGGCAAAACGCTTCTTTAGCGGGCGAAATGCAAAGCTTGGATCAACTGATCGAAAATGGCGTCGACACCCAATCCAATGCTGTCTATGACGGCATGGCGCACGAGCACACCCGCCGTAGCCTTGAGACGGCACTGGCTAAGTTGTCGCAGCGAGATCAGCTGCTGCTGACTTTGTTTTATCAACACGAACTTAATCTCAATGAAATCGCTCTAGTGCTTGACCTGACACCACCAAGAATTTGTCAGCTGCATAAAAAAGCACTCAACCAACTCAATCACTACTTATCCTCCTAGGAGTCACACATGCAAAAGTTTTTTGGAGCCATTACCGTCTTACTCTGTGTCTTTGGCGGATATATGTGGGCTGGCGGCCAACTTGGTGCCATATGGCAGCCAGCGGAATTCTTAATCATTGTCGGCGCGGCTGCGGGCTCTCTTATCATAGGAAACCCGCCCCAAGTGCTTAAAGAAATGCGCCGCCAAGTAAGGGCCACCCTATCCGCACCAAAAGAAGAATATCAGTACTATATGGAGCTGATGGCGCTGCTTAACCATCTACTTGAAATAGGCCGCAGTCGAGGGTTTAAATTCCTAGATTCCCATATTGAAGCCCCCCATCACAGCTCCATTTTTCTCGCCTACCCCAAAGTAGGAGAAGATTATCGGCTGATTTCTTTTATCACCGACAATTTGCGTTTAATGGCCATGGGACAAATGTCGCCTCATGAATTAGAAGGCCTTCTAGAGCAAGAAATCGAAGCCATCCAAACTGAAATGCTATTGCCCTCACGCTCTATGCACAGAACCGCAGAGGCGTTACCGGGCTTTGGCATTCTTGCCGCTGTGGGCGGGATCATCATCACTATGCAAGCCATCGATGGTTCTATCGCCTTGGTGGGCTACCATGTTGCTGCTGCGTTGGTCGGTACCTTTATTGGTATCTTTGGCTGCTACTGCTGCCTTGATCCATTAAGCAATGCCATGGCCCAGCGCGTAAGACGTAACATGACCGCGTTTGAATGTGTTAGAGCAACACTGGTCGCCTATGCAGCGAAAAAGCCAACTTTGCTCGCCATTGATGCAGGACGCAAACATATTCAGCTAGACATCAAGCCGACCTTTAACCAAATGGAGAAATGGCTCGCTGAGCAGGAGTAAACATGCAAAGACAACAACAGGTTGTGTTCAAGCGAAGCAAAGTTATAGAGCACGATGATTATCGGGGCGGCGCATGGAAAGTGGCGTTTGCTGACTTTATGATCGCCCTAATGGCCTTATTTTTGGTCTTATGGGTGATGCAAATTGTCGATAAAGAAGATCGCAGAGCCATTATGGCTCATCTTCAAAGTGCCAGCGTGTTTGACAAAAGTAACGGCAACCCCTTTGATACTGACAAAAGTATCTCACCTATCGATTTGGCCACCGACTCTTCGGTACCTAGTCGTCATGACTCAACTCATGTGGTCAGTTCATTCTTTCAAGGTGATGGTGACGGGCCTGAGACGGATTCATTGATCCCCGGCAAATTTGACACTCAAGAACGTTTAGCTGCACTGGCAAAAGTGATTGAGGACTTAGTCAAACAGATTAACGCCCAGGGCAATGTTCATATTTCTGTGACTCCACAAGGCCTGCGCATTGTTTTGCAAGATGATGAACGTCAATACATGTTTAGTCGAGGCGCATCAAAACTGACGCCCTTTTTTGAAGACCTGTTGTTGGCACTCGCTCCGATTTTTGAACGCGTTGAAAACCCCATCATTATTAGTGGCCATACCGATTCAACCCCTTATATTAGTCACTTAAACCGACGCTCAAATTGGGATTTATCAACGTCACGGGCCAATGTTGCCAGACATACACTGGTTGCTGGTGGTATGCCTGATGAGCGGGTACTGCAAGTGACTGGTATGTCTGACCGAGCTTTACTCAACGATTCCGATCCTAAATCGAGCGAAAATCGCCGTATTGAACTCTTTGTTCTAACAACACCAGCAGCTCAAGTCTTGGAAGCACTTTTTGCCGATCGACCCAATAACTTTATTGAGCAGGCAAAACAACAAGCCAAGCATAACCAGCCTGTGGTTCGTCAGAAGTTGATTGACTCGCGCCAAACATCTTCTGTCGTCACACCACCTCTTCAACAACTTTAACCTCAACAGGCGCTTTATTAGCGCCTGATAACTCAAGCGTAATCATCCACATGTCTCAATTTGTTCATCAACCCACGAAAAAAGATCCTCTACGAAAAGCCTTCTTATGGCTTATCGTTATCGACTATGGA
Source organism: Vibrio zhanjiangensis (assembly GCF_030161235.1). Lineage (GTDB taxonomy): Bacteria > Pseudomonadota > Gammaproteobacteria > Enterobacterales > Vibrionaceae > Vibrio > Vibrio zhanjiangensis. The sequence goes on from NZ_BSPW01000004.1 coordinate 24,222, forward strand.
TTATTGTCTCTGTTTCTTTCTCAACTCTACCAACTGACACTAAACGGGGGGACCGCCATTAGTACCTTACTGGTTGTTTATAATGTGTTGCTAAGCTTTCTGTGTTTTCAACGCACCAACCAACGTGACGCTTACATTATTTACCCTACTTTGTCTGCAACCTTGCTAGCCTTTGTTTGCTTCTTATATTTTTTCTTTCTTGTCTAGGTACTTAACATCAATCTGGGGGTATCCTTCACCTTAGGGTTTCCCATACCCATTACCAATTAATCATTAAATTATCATTATTTTGTATACACCAAGATTGTTTTCTGTTACAAAATACATTGTGCACAATCAAATTGCGTAAAATAGGAATAGAGATATGTTGAAGAAAATTGCCTTAGCCACCAGCCTAGCTTTTGTTGCCAATTCAAATGCCGCTCAAGAGCAAAGAAGCCCGGCTCAACACCTAGATACTTTTGAAAAACTATTCGGTGTCACGGAAGGAAAACGTAGAAATCATACCAAAGGCTTTTGCTTTGAAGGTGAATTCATGCCTCTTGATACCTCAGTAAGAGAACTGTCAAACAGTCCGATTTTCTCTGGCACCTCCAAGGTGTATGGCCGCGTCTCCCACAAAGGCGGTAAAGCGAATCCGCCAGACAATACGCCTGGACACTATGGCCTTGCCTTTCAGATCACCACCAGTGATAACAGCCTGCATATGATGAGCATGAATACGGAACATTTCTTTCCAACCTCAACGGTTGCCGATTTTATGGCCTTTCTTGAAGCTCAAGCCAATGGCCCAGAAGCGACCAAAGCTTTCGTTAAAGATCACCCAGAAATTCAAGAATATAAGCAATATCATGCCGCTTTGAGTAACCAGCTTCATCCTTATGAAGGTGCCACCTACAACAGTATTAACACCTTTTACTTAGTGAACGAGCAAGGCAAGAAAACCCCTGTGCGCTGGTCGTTTGTGCCTTCGGGAGAGCATGACATAGTCAAAACACCGCAAGCAGATTTCTTTTTAGACAACATGCAAGCCAATATCAAAAACGGTGGTGTCTCTTGGGATATGGTATTAACCCTTGCCAGCCAAGGTGATGATATCTTGAATCCACACGTCAAGTGGAGTGACGACAATAAAAGCATGACGGTCGCAAGATTGACGGTAAATAAGGTGATGACAGAAAGCGAGGGAACTTGCGCCAATATGAATTTTGATCCTCTGGCAATCAGCAAAGGCTTTGCTCCATCAGAAGACCCTATGCTGGCTGCACGCTCTGCAATCTATGCCGTCGGACTTGGAAGAAGACTTTCTGAGCAATAATAGATAGGGAGGGCTTGTCCTCCCTAAAGCATAATTCGTAAATAAGCGGAAAATAATCAGTGAGAATTATTCGTAACGAGTGATGATCTCATCTAGCTTGCCAGAATCTACCGACTGCTTAAGACCTTTATTGATAATGTCGGTATAATCCTTAGACGTGTCTCTGTTTGGAGATAGAGCAATAAACAGCCCTTCACCGGGTAGGCAACCTGCATTCTTAAACTCGGTCATCCACTGGCTGTCATGAGTTTTCTTGTAAGTAATCATATTATATGGGAACACGCGCCAGTCCTCCAAAATGGTATCAATGTCGTTATTTTTTATTTGTTCCACTCGCGTATTGGTAATTTCCATACCCGAAACTTGAACAATCGAATGATCTCCTTGGTTCAGATTTTTCGCTATATAGCTATCAAAATCCTCACCGTACGAGTAGGCATTAACAACAGAGATTTTCCGTTCTCTTAGGGTGTCTGGACCAAAGTATTTCCAAGGATCGCTTTTTTTAACAAAAAAGCACATTTTGGACATTTGAATGGGCTCATCATGAAAAACAAAGTCTGGCGCATCACTCACATAAGCACCAATTATGCCATCATACTTTCCTCCACGAGTGGTTTTAATCGCTCTGGCCCAATTCATCAACTGGTAATCAAGTGTATGACCAGCACTGTTCAAAATATCTTCCACAATATCAACCAAAATGCCTTTTTCTTCTGCTGAGGGGTCACATGTGTATGGACACCACAAATCTGCAGCTAAAATCACCTCATTAGCCTTCAATGGGGCTGCCGTTATCGATAAAAATAAAATTAAACTCAAGCATTTGGTCTTCATTGAGCTCTCATTGCTTTGACAAAATAACCGCCAATAAAGTCTAGTATATAAATATATTGCCTGTCTTATTTGCCACCAATGAGGAAGTGATGGATCCATTAACACAAGGTTTACTCGGGGCATCGTTGCCACAATCGTTAAGTAAAAAGCAGCACTTGGTTGTCGCCGGAATACTTGGCCTACTTTCCGGCATGGCTCCTGATCTCGATACGCTTATTCGCTCATCAAACGACCCTTTGTTGTATCTAGAGTTTCATCGCCAGTTTACGCATTCACTGCTTTTCATTCCGATCGGGAGTTTGATTTGCGCATGCGTTTTACATCCTCTTATCGGTAAGAAGTACCTTCTGTCGTTCAAACAAAGTTGGCTTTACTGCGCTTTGGGTTATGCAACACACTCCTTACTGGATTTTTGTACCTCTTACGGTACTCAGCTTTTTTGGCCCTTAACCACCGAACGCTATGCTTGGAATACGATTTCAGTTATCGATCCTATGTTCACCTTGCCTATCCTTATCCTGCTTGTATTCACCTTAATCAAGAAAAATCATTGGTTTGCCCGCATTGCTTTTTTTTGGGCTCTGCTTTATCCGCTGTTTGGTTTAATACAAAAAGAGCGGGCCGAGGAGATTGGGTGGCAAATAGCAAAACAGCGTGGGCATGAACCATTACGACTCGAAGCCAAACCAAGTTTCGCCAATATCTTAGTGTGGAAAATTGTTTATGAAACGAATGAGAAATACTTTGTCGATGCAGTCAGGGTTAGCACATCAATAAAGGTCTATTCAGGAGAGTCCACTGCGAGGCTCAATATTGAAAGAGATTTTCCTTGGCTAAATATGCACTCTCAGCAGGCTAAGGATATTGAGCGGTTTCGCTGGTTTTCACAGGGGTTTGTCGCGCAAGATCCCCACAACCCATTGCGTATAATCGATGTACGTTACTCCATAGTGCCAAATCAATTGAAGGCGTTATGGAGTATAAGATTATCACCATCGGCTCCCCTTCAAGCACATGTTGAGTTCGATACACACAGAGACAATAATTGGGAGTCAAGGGCAATCTTTATCAAGATGTTATTGGGCAGCTAGTTTCGCAGCAGCGCCACGACTGAGTGGCGTTTCACATTAGCTTGCGCGCTAAGTGCCATCAAAGCTGAAGAAAAACTGCCACTGTGTAAATTAAGAGTTTTGAATTTTTCTTCGACTTGATCTGGTGAAATTACCGAGGCCTGTTGGTGCAAAGTTTGTATTTGTCCATTGAGCTCAGCCTTAATCGAATTTGCCTGTTCAAGCCCTGTGCGCGTTTGCCACAAGAGCTTATTCACCTTTGCAATACTGCGTTTGAGGCCTTCACGAGATCCAAGGTCAAAACTCAGTTCTGCAATGCCTTCCGGCTCTGCTTGCAAAGTCATTATATTGGACTGCCCTGCGGGGAAACGGTGGCCTTGGCCAGTGACTCTCACTTGTTTATGCATCTGGCCATAAGCCTTTTCTGACGCTTCAAAGATTATGCTTCCTTGCTGTGAAAGCGAAGCGCGTAAGCCCAAGGGAATCAAGCTTCTATCTAACATTTTGACGACTTGGCTGCCGTCTGACTGGCCATCAAACTCAACCATAACAGAATGGCCTTGAGGAAAGTCCAAACGAATTTGTTCTGCTTTATCGCTGAGGCGATTTATATCCAAGCCCGGGATGGAAAATCGGCGTAAATCGGCCCGATTGATCTTGAGTTCCAACTGGTTGTCAATCACCTTTTTACCATCGAATCGAGCCGCCTCAAGCGTTTGCTCGATGGTTTTCTTCGCCGCTAATAAACCTTGCTGCAACGATGGTGATTGCGCACTACCAAGTTGCATAGCGCTTGTCAGTCCTTGCTTTATTTTGCTGAGTTCCCCCCCCACCAACTGGTAAGAGCGAACGGCGATTTGCACCGAAGTCGCATTTTGCTGCCCTTGAGTGAGCAGCATTCCCGACACCGAAAATGATGCTGGCGCATTATTGTGGGTCAATAGCTTTGGCCGATGACCCTCACTGTGAGACTGTGCAGAGCGTGAGGGAGAAATCGAGGTTTGGCTGTGTGTCGTCAAAGCCACATTGTGTGGACGAACCTCTATTGTACTCATTGCCATATTGGTGCTCTCGTTAGATACGATCAAAAAGGTTTAAGCCATCAATTTTAACATAGCTCGCTTGTGTCGCCTGCAATGCCGTCATATAGCGACTCAAACGCACCGATGCCTCACCATAGTCAAGCATGGAAAGATCGCCTTTCACCTTGTCGACAAACAGCTTGTTCTCACCATGCGCACTATTCATCAGATCAAGGTTATTGTGACGTCCTCCCATTTCAGTTATCGCGGACAGAACCTGACTTGATGTCGCTTCAATGGTACTCAAAGCACTTTCAACCGTACCTCGAAATGCAGCGCTAGGGGACTTAAACTCAGCGATCACTGCATCCAATTCATTCAAAACATGACTACCACCGAGATCGAGAATTTCTGCCGCTGTCATATTGGCTTCCATCGTTACTCCTTTGGCCACCGTCACGACTCGTTTATCACTGTTGCCTTCAATCACATAGCTTCCACTCGCATTTGACAACGCCGGGGTATCGGTTTTGGTTCCTGAAAAGAGATAACGCCCCTCTTCATCTTGGGCATTAAATGACGAAACAACCGACGCACGTAGACTTTCCAGCTCAGTGATCATCCCCGTACGCTCATTGTCTGTCAGTGTACCGTTAGCGCCCCAGAGAACTAATTCATTCATTCTCTTAAGGCTCTCATTTACCGATTCAAGATGAACTTCTTGACTGGTTAGTGCCGTTTTAACGTTAGCAATGTTACTTTTATATTGATTTATTGCCGAGCCTTCACGGTCAAGATTTAACAACTTAACCGATGCCATAGGGTCATCGGACAGCTTGGTTAGACGCTCGCTGGTCGACATTTGCTGCATCACTTTTCCCAGACCCGCATTATTGAGTTGCAGGCTTTGCAGCATCATTTGGCTAAACTGGCTATCACTGATTCGCATTTTCGTTTCCCGCAATTAAAACAAGTTGAGGATTGAATCAAACAACTGATTAGCTGTACTGATCACTTTCATATTGGCTTGGTGCGCATTGGCAAATGTCATCAGATTTGCCGCCTCTTCATCACTGTTCACCGCACTAACATTGTCCCGAGCAGCTATAGCTTGTTGATTCATTGCTAATTTGGCTTGATCGTCGGCGTTGGCCTGACGTGCTTGAATCGCAGTTTCACCCACCATGGCAGAAAAGGCATCATTGAGGCTGACCGATCCAAACCCACTCACTGGCACACTTTTATTACTGATTGCGATGAGCTTATCCAGCACATCAGCATTCCCCGGATTACCATCGGCGGAAAAAGCAAATTGCTCAGGTTTAACATCAATAATAGTAAGGCTTGCAGCAGGGTTAGCTGGGTCATAGCTAAACAGTGGCTGACCAGCATTTCCGCTAAGATCTTTGCCAGTCACAAGCAAGTTATTAAACTCATCGGCCAATGCCTTGGCCATATCGTCAATTGAACCTAGATAGGGTTTCAGTACACTTGTTTGATAATCAGAAAGAGCGCCAATCTGACCTCCCAAAGTACCAGTGGTCGCAAAGCTATGCTCACCAAATTCTACCTGTATTGTCGCTAAATAGGGATCGCTCGCATCAGGAGCCGCTTTAAGCTGCGCGGCATCTGCACCGAGCACCAAAGGCTGCCCTGAAGATAAGGTCACTTGTAAGCTACCATCGGCTTGATTGGTGGTTTTTATCTCCACCACTTTAGATAGCTCACCAATTAAATTATCACGCGTATCCAAAAGCTGAGCTGGGTTTCCGCCGGTTCCTTTCGTTTCCACTATCTGTTTGTTGATATCAGCAATATTGTTCATCAAGCTGTTGGCATGCGCGATGCCTGCGTTACGCTGATCATTCATATCTTTATGCTGATGAGACAGAGATTCAGTCAGTGTGTTGAAACGTCTTGCCAGCGCTTCAGACTCATTGATAATTTGTTGGCGATAAGGAACAGACTCAGGTTTGACCGTCGCATCATTGAGCGCTGAAAATAGCGTGTCTAAACCGGAAGATAAGCTAAACCCATCGGCACCCAGCGTATTCTCTAGCTGGCTCATATTGGAACTGTAACGAGAAGCATAGGCAGATTGACTTTGCGTTGCCCAAGTCTGCTTGATTAAAAACTCATCGGTTACGCGACGAATGCTTGAAACTTCTACTCCCAAACCTGCGCTGAAGTTGTCATGCTCACCGCCGCCGAGCGATGCCATCAGTGCCTGCTGTCGACTGTATCCCTGCGTATTGATATTGGCGACATTTTGCGCGGTAACATCTAATGCCACTCGATTCGCATTCAGCCCAGACATGGCAATATTAACCAAATTCATTTACAGTTCTCCTTTGCGTATCAATGGCTGAGCAAACGCCGTAGTCACACTGACTTCACTCAAAACTTGTCTTACTGAGGCGACCGAATCTCTAAACGAATGAAGTGATGGTGATATGTCAGATGCAGCTGAATGTTCAAGCTGTGATCTATCTTCCAACCCTGAATCATGGTCATTTGCCGGCAATTGGATTGCCGAGGGTTGAAACTCGACTTCTGCTATAGAGGGAGTTAGCTGTTTGATCAGCATATCGGCAATTCCAGCATGCTGTTTTTTGGCCATTTCGATTGCCAATTGACCATCATACATATCGCGAAACACTCCTTGCTGCTGACTTGAGAAAGGATTGTCTTTATCTGCCAACACGTCACTGCTTGTTCGCATCTGACGAAGCACCATCTGCAAAAACATGGCCTCAAATTGCCCAGCCACCTTTTCTAGAGCTTGAGGAGAGTTAGGATTATGCTTTATCTGTTCGAGTCCGCTGTTGTCATGGTAAAGCACTGAGCTGACCGATGTATCTTGATGTAATTGATCTAATTTCATAGTGCGTCCTTAAATCACCACAAGTTCAGCATTTAACGCACCTGCTTCATGAAGGGCTTGCAGAATCGACATAAGATCCGTCGGTGTAGCCCCTAAGCTATTGACTGCATTGACTATGGTATTGAGCTCAGTACCAGGAGGCCAAATCACCATTTGACCGCGTTCTTGGTTGATATCTAATCGAGAGTTATCGACCACTTGGGTTTCACCCTGTGCAAATGCATTAGGCTGACTGACCTGCTGTGACTCAGCCACAGTCACCGTTAAATTACCATGACTGACTGCCGCTTCACTCACTTTGACATTTTTACCAATCACCACCGTTCCTGTGCGCGAATTAAATACCACACGAGCCGGTTTGCGCCCTTGAGTAACATTGATCTCTTCTAACATAGACATCATGACCACTCGTTGTTGGCTGTCTTTGGGTGCTTTGACGGTCACACGAGCATTATTCTCAGCGATTGCGACCTCTGGGCCAAAGACATTATTGATTTCACGGCTAATGTTTTTGGCTGTGGTAAAGCTTGGCTTTCTTAAGTTGAGTACAACATTTTCACTATCAGCAAAATCAGTAGGCACTTCACGTTCCAAAATAGCGCCTCCTGGGATGCGACCCGATGTGGGGGTATTCACCACCACTTTAGATCCACTCTTTCCTTCAGCAGATACGCCACCAACAACAAGATTGCCCTGCGCCACAGCGTAAACCTCACCATCAATACCGCGCAGCGGAGTCAATAGTAACGTTCCACCACGTAAACTTTTAGCATCACCAATCGACGACACTACAACATTGAGCGATTGCCCGACACCCGCCATGGGCTCCACTGTCGCGGTGACACTCACGGATGCCACATTGCGTAATTTAGGATTGGTATTGTCATCTATTTGGACGCCAAATTGACGCAACATATTGGTAATAGATTGAGCGGTAAACTTGACCTGATTGCGATCTCCCTGTCCATCTAGACCAACCACTAATCCATAACCAACCAACTGATTTTGCCGGATACCTTGGATATCCACCAAGTCCATAACAGGAGTTTTAACTTGCGCATGTGCAGGAAATAGAGCTCCAAGGATGATGATCCCCAGAGCGCTCACTAGTGTCGTGTTTACACTATGAGCCCTGAGTCGCTTGATGTATTTTATCATTGTCTGTTTCATTAAAATGGCATCCATGGACTATTAAAGAATTGGCTAAGCCATCCTGGGGCATTGCTGTCTGATAACGCTCCTCGCCCCGAATACGTGATTCGTGCATCGCCAATTCGCGCAGACGAAACCTGATTATTGCGACTGATGTCATCAACGCGAACCATGCCTGTTAGGCGAATAAACTCATCACCTTGATTAAGACGAATCCATTTTTCGCCACTGATACGCAAGACACCATTAGGCAATACTTCATGGACAGTGACGGTTATCGCACCTTCGAGTTTGTTGCCCTGAGAGCTGGAGGCACTGCCGTCAAAACCGCGATCTGCATCTATGCTGGCGGCTAATTCATCGATAGTCTTTGTGCCAAAAGTTGGGGCTGCAAAGCCAACGCTGGAACGCTTACCGTACTTGGTATCGGCTTTTTTGCTCGATTCTGTTTCTTCAAAAAGAACAACAGTCAGCATATCGCCCACACGATATGCCCTTCTATCTTGAAACAAGGTCATGGTGTATTGATGACGATAGAGACTTCCCTTGCTTGCTGTCGGCAAGGAGTAGTCAAGCTCAGGTGGAGCGTATTTCTCTTCATCGGGTTTTGGAGGAGTAAATTCTTGACGGCCAGCACATCCAGCAAGCAGGATGATTAGCGGCAAGACTCTCAAAAATGCCTGCATTCCCTGTTCCTTTTTCTTCAATAAGCCATTACAACGACTGAGCAACAAACTTGAGCATATCGTCAGCAGCAGAAACCACCTTAGCGTTCATCTCATAAGCACGCTGAGTCGTGATCATATCGACCATTTCCTCGACCACCTGCACGTTAGCACCTTCCAATGCCCCTTGTTTGATGCGACCGACCCCATCTTCACCAGCAATCAGTTCATCGGCCTGACCACTCGCTTGTGTTTCACGAAACAGGTTGCCACCAATCGCTTCAAGACCTGCAGGGTTAATGAATTTCGCTAAGGTGATTTGACCAAGTTCTTCTGGCACATTACTCGCGGCGGTTGTTGCTGATACCGTTCCATCAACACCAACAGAAATGGACAAGGCGTTTTCTGGGATCTGAATCTGGGGTTCAAGGGGTAAACCTTGGCTATTAACCATCAAGCCTTCTGAATTGACGTGAAACTGACCATTACGTGTATACATAATCTGGCCGTCTGTATTTTCTATTTGAAAAAATCCTTGGCCCATCACAGCCAAGTCCAGTTCTTGGTTGGTATTTTGCGTATTTCCCTGAGTAAACACTTTTTGAGTGCCTACCACTCGAACACCGCTCCCTAATTGAACGCCTGTTGGCAATTGATTTACTTGATCAACAAGAGCACCTGGCTGGCGCTGAATACTGTAGAACAGATCTTCAAACACCACTCGATCGCGCTTAAAACCGACTGTATTGACGTTGGCTAAGTTATTTGAAATAGCAGTCATTTTCGTGTCTTGAGCTGCCATGCCCGTTTTACTAACCCAAAGTGCTGAGTGCATTTTCTACTCCTTTCCTCGCCACTAACGCGACGACATTAATTTATTTCCAGCCTGAGCGAGTGTCTCAGCCGTTTTCATCATACGGATCTGCATTTCAAAGTTACGTGTCAACGACATCACATTAAGAAGCTCATCAATGGCAGAAACGTTACTTCCTTCTATGTGCTCGGGGGCAATTTGAACTGTCTCATCTTGGGCAAATTGGTTTCCATCCACACTGTGCAGCAAGCTGTCACTGCGTTTTTCAAGCTGATTCGTATCGGGCCTAACCAGTTTCAATGTGCCCACTTCAAGCTCAGCGCCCCCCCCAGGAGGAACGATAGAAATACGTCCACGTTCACTGATTTCCACTTTTTGATACTCAGGAAGCACTAGGGCTCCACCATCACCCATCACAGCAAAACCATTAATGGTTAATACGCCATCTTGGTCGACTTTGATGTTACCGGCTCTGGTGTAAGCTTCCTGACCTTGGGGAGTTTGTACCGTCAAATAGCCCTCCCCTAATACCGCCACATCCAATGCCCGTCCCGTTTTGATCACATCACCTGAGTCAAACCTCGTCGAAGCAGAATTGGTCACCGCTAATGTGCGACCATCAAAACCTGAACCTTGCAGTGAAAGACTTGATACACGCTCCATGTCTGCTCTAAAACCAGCGGTGTCCGCATTGGACAAGTTATTTGAGCGAACATGCTGAGCTTTAAGAACTCGACTCGCACCAGAGGTAGCAGTAAATAACAAACTGTCCATATTAGGCTCCGTTAAACCGCGTTAAATAGCGCTTGCGTCAACTTGTCGTTGGTCGAAATCGTTTTAGCATTAGCTTGATAGTTGCGCTGCGCTGTCATCAGATTGACGAGTTCACTGGTCAAATCAACATTCGAACCTTCCAGTGCATTGGGTGTGAGATCACCCAAAGTGCCAGTACCGGGCACACCGACAATAGGCGCTCCCGAGCTAAAACTTTGAGTCCAAGCGGTACCGCTGACTTTTGATAGACCTTGAGGGTTAGCAAAATCAGCCAACACTAATTGGCCTTGGAGCTGTGATTGACCATTAGTATAAGTGGCGTAAACCATACCATTGTCTTCAACACGAACACCGGCAAGCTCACCTGATGTATAACCATTAGGGTTATTGGTACTCACGCTAAATCCCGTACCAAATTGGGTACTACCCGATAAATCAATCTCTATATTGATAGGATTTGCCCCAGCTGCGGGGAAAGAAACGTTATAAGCGTTGACAGAAGAAGCTAACGAGCCATCAGGGTTGAATGTCAAGTTAATCGGTGATGCCGTGGCTTTGCCGCCATCCGCAAGCGTATTAACTTCCCATGAATTGTCGCCTGTTTTAGTGAAGTATTGGGTCACTGTGTGTGGTTTGCCCTGAGAGTCGAACACTTTAGTGGTATAAGAAGAGTGAAAAGATTTGGTGTTTTCAGGGTCGAACGCGATAGCCGCTGGGTCAATAGCCTCATTAGTTGCATCAAAATTGGCAATAAACTCCATTTTGTCTGTTGCTTGAGCAGATAACGAAGAGGTTGAAATCTTGATATCGCCCGTCACTCCAGTGAGAAGATTATGATTGCCATCAACGCTATATCCTTGCAATCTTGCACCCGTATTGCTCATTACATAGTTGTCTTTATCGGTATTAAAGACACCAGAGCGAGTGTAAAGAAGCTGACCCGCGCTGTCTTTAGTGACAAAAAATCCACCACCGTTAATGGCTAAGTCCATTGCTCGACCTGTGCTATTCACCGAACCATTTTTATCAAAATTCTGCGAGATAGATGCCACTTCAACGCCTCCTGGCTGCATACCATTGTAGACTGCAGCAAACTCGGTACGGGCTCCTTTAAATCCATAAGTCGATGCGTTGGCAATATTGTTGCTGATTGTGTTCAACTCTGTATTGGTTGCATCAAGGCCACTTAGGGCAATGTTAAAACTCATAATTAACCTCTATTTTCCTTATTGGTTAAGCACCAAATTGTGTGATCTGATAAAAAGGCACGCTGCCTACACCTTGAACATTGACCTGTGCAGAACCACCAGAGCTTGGTATACGTACTTGCTGCACCTCACCTGCAAGCAATAGATTGGGCTTAGACTGGCCATCTTGAACTTGGACTGAGACTGTGTATTTCCCCGGTTGAAGACCAAGCTTGTCAGGGTCAATGGCGAAATCCACATCACCGGCAGGGTGTGCTCCCAAAGGAAGGGGCGTGACTTGACCAAACTCATCAGTGATCATCAGATTGACTTGACTTGACGGGTGCTGCAGCTCTATTTTTCCTTTCTGCTGTCCATCAGATAGGTCAAATTCACTCGACGAGACATAAACCGTTTGACCAACAAGTCCCGCGGTGGAAAGAACCTGCATATTATCAAGCAGCACCATATTATTTTTCATCATCGACGCCATATTCTCCGTGCTTTGGACTTGAGAGAACTGTGCTAACTGACTGACATATTCGGTACCATCAAGTGGATCTAGCGGGTCTTGGTTTTGTATTTGCGCCACCATCAAACTAATGAATTCGTTTTCAAGTGAGGTCGCGCTGTTGGCATCTTGCAGATTAGTTGCCACACCGTTTGAATTGGATACTGATCCTATTGGCGTATCAAAGTTTAGAGCGGTATTGGATGCAATCGTCATTAGCGGCCCTGCCCCAGCTTCAGCAACCCTTGTTGCATGCTTTTGACGTTCGCTAACACTTCAACATTGGTTTCAAAACTGCGTGTCGCCGACATCATGTCAGCCATCTCTGCCACAACATCAATATCGGGGTAATAGACATAGCCTTGTTCATTAGCCAGTGGATTGGTTGGTTCAAAACGTTGCTGCGCTTCACCTGAGCTCTGCACAACATCAACAATTCGCACTTCTGCGTTGGGGTAGCTGTCTTTGCTCATTGTTAGCTGTGTTTTGTTATAAACCGTTGCAAAAACGGGTTTTAGGGCTTTATAGGTATCTGAGGAATTTGCTGAAGCCGCATCAGCGTTGGCAAGATTACTCGCCACCGTATTCAGCCTGACCGTTTGAGCATTCATCGCCGACCCTGCGATCGAATAAATATCGGTAAATGACATAGTTAACGTCCCTCAATCGCTTTAGCTAGCCCTGAAAACTTCATGTTCAGAAAAGTCAGGCTAGTTTGAAAATCCATGTTGTTTTGAGCAAACTTTCCTTGCTCAACGCCAAGTTCCACCGTGTTACCATCTTTGCTGTTCTGATATGGTATTGAATACATGGAAGAGACCAGCAACTTGGGGCTACTCTTGCTGACTCCTTGTGATGACATACGATCCATCACTGTGGTAAAGCTAAGATCACGAGACAAGTATCCCGGTGTATCAACATTTGCTAGGTTGCTGGCCAGTACTTTGGTACGCTGAACTCGAAAATTCAGAGCGTCGGGATGAACTCCTAACGCATTGTCAAATGAGATAGCCATTTCTGTTTCCTTATGCTGTCGGCTCAGATAACCTTAACTAAAACAAAATACGTGCCATAAAAATAAACACATAAAAACAATGACTTATAAAGAAAAAAGGAAGTGCCACTTCCGGATCACGGAAAGCTATAGACGCAGGGGAAAAGTGAACATTTCCCCTTTGTTACATGCAGTGATGTTGATTTTTACTCCGTCACTCAATGCCTCCTCAACAAATGAAAATGCACCAACTTCGGCGATTTATCAGGCCGTTGAGCAAGACTTTCAAACTCAGGTCGAGAACCAAGCCATCGCGCGCAAATGGGGAAAATACACACTTGATTTTCAGATTCGAGTACCCAGCTCCGCTGAGCATTTACCACCTTGCCCTAACACCCTGACCATTTCTGGAGCAGACAGTAAAACGCTGCCTGTAGGAACGCTCAAACGTTCAGTAAGCTGCTTGTCTACCTCGGTCGACTGGCGAATCAATGTCACTATCAAAGCCGAATTAAGCCTTAAATTAGTCGTAACCAATACGGGAATTCGCCGCCAACAAACCATTACAGCGAATGATCTAAGACTCGAATGGCGAACACTGAATAAAGATCAAGAATTTTTCACCCAACTCTCCCAAGCAACAGGGAAACAAACGTTACGACGCATTCGTTCTAGCCAAATACTCGATCCTCGTCAGCTCGAATCACCACCACTAGTAGAAAAAGGAAATCAAGTCGTTATCAAAGCCTCAAAGAACGGGTTTGCTGCTACCACTCAAGGGGTGGCACTAGAGGAAGGAGCTTTAGGACAACAAATCGAGATTAAAAATACCTCCTCGGGGAAAGAGATCAAAGCGGTAGTAACAGGACTGAACCAAGTAGAAACTCAATTTTGATTTTGGGCTGAGGGTATCATTTCTATTGTTTTCACCTCGCCAAAGCAAGCCTAAGTCAGTTAGAACTAAAAAGTGCTAATCACACTTAATCGGCGGCATACTATGGTCGCACTGTACCTGTAACCATGACAAATAAGGACTTAACTGATGAAAATCGATAAAGTTGCAGGTGGGCACGTCACCCAAAGTAGCTTAAACCATGCGCCGCAAAAAAAACCTGTATCGGTTAGTGTGAAATCAACGCCCTTAGCTCAGGTTGAGGTCAATATTACAGCGATTGAGCAAGCACAAGCGGATATGCAGCGACTATCTGACGTAGACTTAGCAAAAGTCGCCAAAGTGCGTGATGCTTTGGCAAAAGGTGAACTATCACTTGACACTCAAGCTCTATCTAAAGCAGTACTTCAGTTCCATACTGGGCACGATTAATACGACTGAGGAGAGGACAAATGTCATCCAAGACTTCACATTTAATTCAGAGTTTCGTCAATACATTAGTCCAAGACATACAGTCATATCAAAAACTAGAAACGCTACTAAAGCAGCAAAAACCACTGTATTTTACTTTTGAAGTCGACAAACTTGAGCATAATATTGCTCGGCAGCAACCTCTGCTTCACCAGTTGCAACAACACGCGCACCATCGCAGTCAAATAATGGCAAGATTAAAACTATCTGCAGATCACATTGGTATAGAGCGGCTCTTTTCAGCGCTTCCTCCACCAGCGGGTGAAAAAATTCGTCATCTTTGGTCTCAGTTAGAAAAGTTGGTCAAATGCTGCCAAGCTCTAAACCAAGAAAATGGTCAAACAACGGCTAATTTTCATGAGCTTGTCAGTTCATTAAACTGCTCTGAACAACATACATATACCGAAAAGCCTGCGGGATAATCCATCAAGCATGGCGCGAAAATGCATTCAATCACTGGCTAAGTTACTGATCATAGGTTGTTGTTACGCGAATCCTGTCCATGCCTCACCGCAAGCATCAGATGTTGCCATTCAATCGCAGATTTTATCGCCATACAAAAGTCAGATAGAATCACGTTTAAACAGCAACCAAAACCTGATATCTGATATCGCGAGCCAGCTTACCACACACTCGCTACCGATTGAGTTTGTTCTCATTCCCATGTTGGAGTCCTCTTACGACCCCTTAGCGATATCTCATGCCAATGCTGCGGGACTATGGCAGCTAATGCCCAGCACTGCCAAGCGTTTTGGGCTTGAAGTTTCTGACTCGCAAGACCAACGATTCCATGTTCAGGCAAGCACAAATGCTGCCATTCTCTATCTGCAGTTTTTGTACACTAAATTTGGTGAATTGTCGCTTACATTAGCCGCCTATAACTCGGGCGAAGGAAGAGTGTCTCGCGCGATCAACCAAGCGGGCAGCAGAGAATTTGACAAACTCCATTTACCTGCTGAAACGCGCCAATATGTGCATCGGTTTTATGCATTGAAAAAGCTGATAGCAATTGAACAATGGGTTAAAAAAACCAACCACTTTTATTTATTTGGCCAGCATAATACATTGCCTTTGATTAACCTTTCCCCTCTTCCTCCGCTTGTGACACTTTAACCTAGGCAATCGTTGGTCTTTGGTGGCTATTTTTATATTCCTTACTGCTATAAAAACAGCATTTTGAGATTAATTCGTTCTTTAATGTCGAGTATTTAGTGCTATTTGAACCAGTTCATCTGCAAATTACCGCCAAAAGTGACAAGATCCCGTATAATTTTTATTCAACAATACAAAACCCTAGCTTTCGTTGGTTGTTATTGACTCAGCAAAGCTGGATAATATCGGGATCGGAATCTCTTAAATACATAACTATGACCGAATATGTTTTGTTGTTGGTCGGCACAGTGCTGGTTAACAATTTTGTACTGGTAAAGTTTTTGGGATTGTGTCCTTTTATGGGCGTCTCAAAAAAACTGGAAACAGCAATAGGTATGGGACTGGCGACGACCTTTGTCCTAACCTTGGCCTCAGTGTGTTCGTATCTCGTTGAAAGCTATATCCTCGTTCCTCTGGATATAGAGTATCTTCGTACCATGAGTTTCATCTTGGTGATTGCCGTGGTGGTACAGTTCACTGAAATGGTGGTGCATAAAACCAGTCCCACACTCTACCGGCTCCTTGGCATATTCTTGCCTCTTATCACAACTAACTGCGCTGTACTTGGCGTTGCCCTACTTAACATCAATGAAAATCATAATTTCATTGAATCAATCATTTATGGCTTTGGGGCCGCTGTCGGGTTTTCTTTGGTTTTGATACTGTTTGCATCAATGCGCGAGCGCATTAACGCCGCGGATGTCCCCACCCCGTTTAAAGGTGCATCCATTGCCATGATCACCGCAGGCCTGATGTCATTGGCATTTATGGGCTTCACTGGGTTGGTAAAACTCTAATGAGCGCGATCATGATTGCTATTTTAGCGCTTGCGGCACTTGCCGCTGTATTTGGTGCCGTGCTCGGCTTTGCTTCAATCCGCTTTAAAGTCGAGGCCGACCCCATTGTCGATCAGATTGATAGCATTTTGCCTCAGACTCAATGTGGTCAATGTGGTTATCCTGGTTGTCGTCCATACGCAGAAGCCATCGCCGGTGGGGACGCGATTAACAAATGTCCACCGGGTGGGCAAGCGACCATTGAAAAATTGGCTGATTTAATGGGCGTTGAAGTCACAGATTCTGCTCATGATCTGGAAAACAATGTTAAGACTGTCGCTTTTATCCACGAAGATATGTGTATTGGCTGCACTAAGTGTATCCAAGCGTGTCCTGTCGATGCCATAGTCGGCGGCACAAAAGCGCTGCATACTGTCATCAAAGAGGAATGTACTGGATGCGATCTTTGCGTTGCTCCCTGTCCAACAGATTGTATTGAAATGATTCCTGTAGAGACCACTACAGCAAATTGGAAGTGGCAACTCAACGCCATTCCTGTTGTCGATATTACCCATTCTGCTAAAACGCAGAATAGCGTGAATTAAGGACTGGTATGCTGTCACTCATCGAACAAATTAAATCGGGTGCTCTATGGGATTTCCCTGGGGGAATACATCCACCGGAAAATAAAGCCCAATCAGTAACAGAATCCATTGTATCAGCAAGTATTCCAAGAGAAATCGTCTTACCTATCAAACAGCACATAGGTAAACCCGGTCAGATCATTGTCAGTCAAGGTGATAAGGTACTAAAAGGTCAGGCTCTAACCAGATATGATACGAGCTTTATGTTACCAGTTCATGCGCCAACTTCAGGGATCATCTGCGCAATCGAGCCTCGCACCACAGCGCATCCTTCAGGATTATCAGAGCTGTGTATCGTGATTGAACCTGACGGGCAAGATGTTTGGATCGAACGCGAAACAAGAAAAGAATTTACTGACTACACAGCCGATGAACTGATTGAGATCATACGTCAAGCAGGAATATCAGGGATGGGGGGGGCTGGTTTTCCTACCGCTAAGAAAGTTCAGGCTGGACTAGGACGTACTGAAATATTCATCGTCAACGCAGCCGAGTGCGAACCTTATATCACAGCTGATGACATGCTGATGCAAACCTTTGCAGACGAAGTGATCAAAGGTATCGAGATTGTTGAGCATATCCTAAAACCTAAACTCACCATCATAGGAATTGAAGACAATAAACCAGCCGCCATCAAAGCGCTAGAACAAGCTGGTGAGCATAAAGATATCGTCATTCGTGTCGTACCAACTAAATACCCTTCTGGTGGTGAAAGGCAGCTTATTAAGCTACTCACTAATAAAGAAGTTCCCGAAAATGGTATTCCAGCAGATATTGGCCTTTTAGTGCAAAATGTTGGCTCACTTCAAGCTATCAAACGTGCCATCTGCGACGGGGAACCTCTCATTGATCGTATTGTTACTCTGACTGGTAATACATTTCAGCAACCCAGAAATGTCAGAGCACTCATTGGCACACCAATACAAGCTCTATTAGACGAGTTTGGCTATACCGCTGACAAAAAACTCCCACGCCTTATCATGGGCGGTCCTATGATGGGCTTCACTCTGCCTCATTCGAATGTCCCTATTACCAAAACGACCAACTGTATTCTTGCACCGACAGTTAAAGAGATCTCAACAACACAGAATGAAATGTCCTGTATTCGATGTGGCCAATGTGCTGAGGTTTGTCCAGCTTCCTTGTTGCCTCAGCAACTTTATTGGCACTCTAAAGCAGAAGAATACGAAAAGTGTGAAGATCTCAACCTCAAGGATTGTATCGAATGTGGCGCTTGTGCCTTTGTCTGTCCAAGTGAGATTCCCTTGGTGCAATATTATCGACAATCCAAAGCCGAAATTCGCACTAGAAAAGAAGAAGCGCAAGCCGCCGAACGAGCAAAAATACGCTTTGAAGAGAGAAAGGGTCGCTTGGAACGCGATAAAATTGATAGAGAAAACCGCTTTAAGAAAGCCGCTCAAGAAAGACGCAAAGAAATTAAAGACTCTGATGGAAAAGACACAATCGCAGCCGCTATCGCCCGAGTGAAAGCACAAAAATCAGAGTCAGTATCAGACGAGCCAACTGTCAAGCCAGCCGTTGCTGCCGCGATTGCCAGAGCCAAAGCCAAACAAGCAGCTGCAAAAGAAGCAGGTCAATCTGAGCCCGACAATTCAGAAATGATTAAGCTGCGTGAAGACCGTAAACGCCTTGCTCGCGAGAAAAAAGCCCAAAGGTCCGATCTCGCTGAACAATTGGACGTAAAACCTGCACCCGCTGATGACGATCCGAAAAAAGCCGCCGTTGCTGCCGCGATTGCCAGAGCCAAAGCGCGTAAAGCGGAACAAGCCAAGACCACTGAGCAATCGGACATAGAACCTGTGCCTGCTGATGACGATCCGAAAAAAGCCGCCGTTGCTGCCGCGATTGCCAGAGCCAAAGCGCGTAAAGCGGAACAAGCCAAGACCACTGAGCAATCGGAGGTAAAACCTGCACCCGCTGATGACGATCCGAAAAAAGCCGCCGTTGCTGCCGCGATTGCCAGAGCCAAAGCGCGTAAAGCGGAACAGGCAAAAACCACTGAGCAATCGGACATAGAGCCTGTGCCCGTTGATGACGATCCGAAAAAAGCCGCCGTTGCTGCCGCGATTGCCAGAGCCAAAGCGCGTAAAGCTCAAAACCAACAGAACCATAAACTTGAGGAGGACGAGTAGTGGCCTTTTTTATTGCCAGCTCACCCCACGCCCATAGCCGAAGAAGCACCCCTGATCTTATGAAATGGGTGGCCTTGTGTGCCCTACCGGGCTTATGTGCTCAGACATATTTCTTTGGCTGGGGTACTCTAATTCAACTCATTTTTGCCATCCTAGTAGGCTTAGCTCTTGAGGCTGGTGCAATGATGGTCCGCAGACGTCCACCTATGTCAGCTCTGCGTGACAACAGTGCTATCGTCACGGCTTGGCTGCTGGCCATCGCTATTCCTCCCCTGTCTCCTTGGTGGCTAATCGCCATAGGGCTTGTCTTCGCGATCCTTGTAGCTAAGCACCTCTATGGGGGGATAGGCCAAAACTTATTTAATCCTGCCATGGTTGCCTATGTCGTGCTACTGATCTCCTTCCCAGTACAAATGACCAGTTGGATTGCACCTGCTGAGCTTCAACCTTCAAGTGTATCGCTAGGTGATGCACTTTGGCTTATTTTTACTGGATTCAACCTTGATGGGTTATCTCTTCAACAGGTAAGAACAGGAATAGATGGCTTAACGATGGCCACACCGCTCGATGCGTTTAAAACTGCCCTACATTCAGGAAATACGGCTTCTGAAGCTCTCTCTCAACCTCAATTTACCGGCTTAGCTGGTATAGGATGGGAGTGGGTCAACTTGGCCTACCTGATTGGCGGATTATTGTTAATCAAGTTGAGAGTTATCAACTGGCATATACCTGTCAGCCTATTGGTAAGCTTACTGGTTATCAGTACTTTATTTAGCTTATTTGCACCCGGTGAAACAGCCTCACCAAGCCTTCATCTCTTATCCGGTGCAACCATGCTGGGAGCATTTTTTATTGCAACCGACCCCGTTTCAGCTTCCACTACAGTCAAAGGACGGCTAATTTTCGGTGCTTTCATCGGAACAATGGTCTTTATCATTCGAACTTGGGGCGGTTTTCCTGATGGCGTAGCCTTTGCTGTATTACTCGGCAATATGTGTGTACCACTTATCGACTATTACACCAAACCACGAACTTACGGACACTGAGGAGCAAGATGTTAAACGCTATTCGAAAAAACGGAGCTATACTCGCCCTGTTTGCTTGTGCCTCAACAGGTGTGGTCGCGCTTACTCACTACTTAACCAAGCAGCAAATCGGCCAACAAGAACAAGCTCAGCTCTTGTCGGTCCTCAATCAAGTGATTCCTGAAAACATGCACGACAACAACCTTTATCAATCGTGCACTT
The DNA here is from genome assembly GCF_030161235.1 of Vibrio zhanjiangensis. Classification (GTDB taxonomy): domain Bacteria; phylum Pseudomonadota; class Gammaproteobacteria; order Enterobacterales; family Vibrionaceae; genus Vibrio; species Vibrio zhanjiangensis. The sequence continues at coordinate 44,785 of NZ_BSPW01000004.1, forward strand.
TAGTCAATCACCCTGATTTAGGTACCGACTCTGATATGCCCGTTTATCTGGCAAGTAAAGATGGTCAGCCCACGGCCCTTGCTATCGAGGCGATTGCGCCAGATGGCTATAATGGAGCAATTAAGATCATCATTGGCATGAAACACGATGGTACAATTCTCGGCACGCGAGTGCTAAATCATCAAGAAACACCGGGATTGGGTGACAAAATTGATTTACGCATAACAGACTGGATCCTAAGCTTTAGCGGTAAAAAAGTCACACAAGATAGTGAGTCTCAGTGGAAAGTACGCAAAGATGGTGGGCAGTTTGATCAATTTACCGGAGCCACGATCACACCGAGAGCAGTAGTAAAAGCGATTAAAAAAGCGGCTCAGTTTGTCAATAGCCATAGCGATGAGATTCAGAACCAGCCACGAAATTGTGGAGAATAATATGAGCGAGCATAAAACACTAATCAAAAATGGTATGTGGGATAACAACCCAGCATTGGTTCAGCTACTTGGATTGTGTCCTTTACTCGCGGTGTCGTCTACCATCACTAATGCGCTGGGTCTAGGTATCGCAACCTTGCTAGTCTTGGTCGGCTCGAATGTTATCATCTCCCTAGTTCGAGAATACGTACCAAACGAAGTACGCATTCCTATCTTTGTTATGATCATTGCCGCACTCGTGACTTGCGTGCAGCTGTTGATGAACGCCTACGCCTACGGCCTTTTCCTTTCTCTTGGTATCTTCATTCCCCTTATCGTTACCAACTGCATTATCATTGGCCGAGCAGAAGCCTTCGCATCAAAAAATGACGTATTGCCTGCGGCCCAAGATGGCTTTTGGATGGGGCTAGGTATGACAAGTGTGCTTGTTGTTCTGGGTGCAATGCGTGAAATAATAGGTAAGGGTACCTTATTTGATGGTGCAGACTTACTACTAGGAAGCTGGGCAAGCGTATTGCGAATTGAAATTTTTCAATTCGAAACCAGTTTCTTGCTTGCCTTACTGCCTCCTGGTGCTTTTATCGGGGTTGGACTACTCATCGCGCTAAAAAACGTCATTGATACACGACAAAAGGCTCGTCAGCCCAAACCACAAAAACCAACCATTGAACGAGCTCGCGTTACCAACCAATAAATTCTGGTTGATCCACTGGAAGACATCATAGCAATGAATAAACAAAAACGACTACAAATACTGGAGCGCTTGCGGGAAAACAACCCTAATCCGCAAACTGAACTAAACTGGAGCACACCATTTGAGCTTCTTATTGCCGTACTCCTCTCAGCACAAGCAACCGATGTCAGCGTCAACAAAGCGACCGATAAACTTTACCCTGTCGCCAATACCCCACAAGGTTTATTTGATTTGGGCGTAGACGGCGTGAAGCACTACATAAAAACCATAGGTTTGTTTAATTCAAAGGCTGAAAACGTAATCAAAACATGTCGCATCCTGCTGGACAAACACAATGGTGAAGTGCCTGAAGACAGAGCGGCTCTTGAAGCTTTGCCCGGCGTCGGGCGAAAAACCGCCAATGTTGTTCTAAATACGGCGTTTGGCTGGCCGACTATTGCAGTCGATACCCATATTTTCCGCGTATCAAATCGGACCAAGTTTGCCATAGGGAAGAACGTTGACCAAGTGGAAGAAAAACTGCTTAAAGTGGTACCCAAAGAGTTTAAACTTGATGTGCATCATTGGTTAATCCTTCACGGCCGCTACACTTGCGTAGCGAGAAAACCCCGCTGTGGCAGCTGCATTATCGAGGACTTATGCGAATTTGATGGCAAACAAGACCTGTAAAGCCTGACTTTCATCATGGCGTTAATTAATGCCGTAAATTCGTTCGCCTTCTCAACAACGCAAATTGCTTACCTATTAAGGTGAAACAGGAACTTTACAATTCAGTCAAGGCATAGCGTAGCCAAGTTAATTGGCTGCGACGCTGCTCGTTGACACGCAAAATATCACCATCGCTCAACATATCAAATCGCAGCAACTTAACTTGCTGCACTTTCGCGATGACGCCGCCCCCCCTTCCTAGCTCTATATCTTTCAAATAGCAACGCACGTAAGCGCTGGAACAAAGTTTTTAAACGCTGCATTTACATTTTTTACATATCACACAATATTTAATCATTTTTAACATAAATGATACATTGCTCCATTATTGTTAATTTTGTTATTTACGGGAGGGCAGAGTTATGTGAACACTATTGACTCAATTAACAGTAGGAGTGTGATCTATGCGAAAATCTAATACTTATAAAGTTTTGATACCATCCACGCTTTCCGTGCTTGTTTCCATTCTGTCAGCAAGTGCACAAGCTAAGATTTATCCTGACCAGTTAGTGCTTGATCAACTGGGTGAAGATGTCTGTCGTTCCGGCTATCGACCGATAGACCGCTATGAAGCATCTGAACAAAAAGACTACATTGTTTCTCGCATGGGTCAGTGGCAAATCTCTGGGTTAAAAGATAATTGGGTGATCATGGGGCCTGGCTACCATGGCCAAATCAAGCAGGATAATCCCAATGACAGCACTTGGTGTTACCCCAACGATGCTTTGTCTGAAATTCCAACCTACTCCTCGAAATCCATTCCAGAAGGTGATGAAGTCGACATTCAGTATGCTCTGGTCACCAATCACTCTAACTTTGTTCGTCCCTTGAGCTACCTTGCGCACTACCTTGGTTATGCTTGGGTAGGCGGCAACAATAGCCCATATGTCGGCGAAGATATGGATGTTAGACGTCAAGGTGACAGCTGGGTGATTCAAGGTAATAATGGCGGATCATGCGACGGCTATAGATGCGATGAGAAAACCAAGATCACTGTCGATAATTTTGCCTATACCCTTAACGACAGCGATTTCTGGCACGGCAATGTCACCGAATCTGATCGTCAGTTAGTAAAAACCGTGACAGCGGTTGCTCGCAACAACAGTGACATCCCACAGCAGGTGGTAGTGGATCTGAAAGTGGACGAATCAACCAATTGGTCTAAAACCAATACCTATGGTTTTGCTCAGAAGGTATCGACAGAAAACACCTTTAAGTGGCCTTTAGTCGGTGACACCAAGCTGACGATTACGCTCGAAGCTAATCAGAGTTTCGCCAACACTAATGGGGGCTCTACTAGCGAGCAGGTGACGCTTCAGGCAAGACCTACGGTGCCCGCCAACTCTGAGCTTCCAATTCGTGTCGAGCTTTACCGTTCTAGCATTTCTTATCCATACCGATTTGGCGCAGATATTAGCTATGACGTCACCTATAATGGCTTCTTGCGCTGGAGTGGCAACGCTTGGAATTCTCACCCAGACAACCGTCCATACTTAGAACACACTTTTACGATGGGGCGTGCTAGTGAGAACAAAGCCGATATCCGTTATCAATGGGATCACCGCTATATTCCTGGTGAAGTGAAATGGTGGGATTGGAGCTGGGCCATTAATGAAAATGGTTTAGGCAACATGCAATACGCAACAGGAGCAAGCCTACGTCCGTTTTATTCTCATGTTTCCGGTGATTTCTACGCAGAATCGCAATTTGCTGGCACCATAGAGATTGGTCAAGCCACACCGATAAGTAGCCGCGTCAAGCGCTCTGCGGAAGCCTTGGTTACTGAGCAAATTGGTGACATAGAAGTCACCACCAACTTTGATGCGCAAGAACTTGAGGCTCTTGGTTTTGGTGATGCTCAGCTGACCATTACACCGGCTAAATAATTTGCCCGTACTCCGAAACACAAAACCTACCCTTCAGTATCACTGGAAGTTGTAACCTCTAACAGAGCAGCATTGCTGCTCTGTTCATTTGATTCTGTTGCAAATACAGTTAAACTCAATACACTTTGTCTTTTGACATCATTAAGCGCTAGCTATCGAGCATACTAACGCGTAAATCGATTCTGTCTTATCATCATTCCCAAGCAACTTTGTTACTGCGCTGACTACCGAGGCAAAATGGCGCGACACGGTACTTTGGCTCACCAATGAAAAGACTTCCTTAAAAGTAGTTGATAATAAGACATTATTTAGATTGAAATTTCGCCCATTTAATTTAGAAGCGGAATTTGAAGACAAGGTTTATCCATGAGTTAAGTTAGGAGAAGATAACAATGTCAAACGGACGTATTTTACACACCATGCTACGTGTTGGTGACCTAGAGAGATCAATTGAGTTTTACACCAAAGTGATGGGCATGACACTTCTGCGTACAAATGAAAACAAGCAATACGAATACACACTTGCATTTCTAGGTTTTGGTGATGAATCTGAGGGTGCCGTCATTGAGCTAACTTACAATTGGGGAACCACTGAATATGATCTAGGTTCTGCATTTGGTCATATTGCTATTGGCGTTGATGATATCTATACCACCTGTGACACTATCAAAGCGGCTGGTGGTAATGTTACCCGTGAACCTGGGCCTGTAAAAGGTGGCTCAACACATATTGCCTTTGTCAAAGATCCTGACGGCTACATGTTAGAGCTTATCCAAAACAAACAAGCCTCTGCTGGTTTGGCTGGATAACTAGCGCAATTAAAAAAGGCAGCCATCGCTGCCTTTTCCTCATCTGTAGAGTCGCTACTAGACCTGTGTTCTACCCAAAGATATTACTACTCTGCGGTTTTTATCTTTTCCAAGCGGTGAGTTGTTATCGGCTACAGGGCGACGTCGACCGTACCCTTGCACTTGAATCCTATCTTCAGGTAACCCTAAAGACTGGAAATACCTTTGCAGTACTTCTGCTCGTTGCTCAGACAAATTTTGACTGACACTTTTGCTGTCTTCATTTCCGGTATAGGTCGACACCAAAACCAAATCGATGTCCTGATTGTGCTTTATGTATTCAGCGATCTGAGCCAATCTCTTTTGTGATGCCTTGCTTAGCTCAACACTCGAACGATCATAGTGCAAGATGGTGAAGGCAATATCTTCAAAGCTATACGGCAACAAGTTGGCGATACATTCACTAAACGCATTGTAGGAGTTTTGAAACAAAACCGATGACAGAGCAACTTCAATTCGTTGATCGCGACTTTGCCATTCTTGATAGCTAAAAGTAGGGTAGCGCCCTTTTTCCAATTCAGTCAAAAGACTCCATGCTGTCTGACCATCAACAAAGCCATCAAACTGTTGGAAAAACTGAATGTTGGTAATGCGCTCTCCCCTATCACCGGGCCGCCAAGCTGGAGGCTGAGAGACCAAAGAAACATCACGAGTTTTACCCATAGGGCGCTTCATCTTTAACTCAAAATCAAGATTAATTTTCTTACTGGCATGAGAAGAAAAAACCGCATCTCCGTAGTTTGGAATTGGGTGTACCATACGGCATTCAAGTGGAGTGTTGGTAATCATTTGCCACTTCGACTGTTCAGGCCTAGCAACATAATGTACATCCATTGCCAACACCGATGTGGCAATAGAGGTCATCGCTAAAACTGCTAAGTTAGTGGCTAACCGTTTCTTCATCGCTCAGTAACTCTCTTACATAATACGGCCTGTTATTGCCGCCAATACAACTACAGCAGAAACAATGCAAAATTCTCGCCAAAATATATATGGCAACATTTAATCGAATCGACCAAGCTCATGAGTGATTATGAGGTTTTTCTTATCTCAAGAATCTGTAATAATGCCGACTTTGTCACATAATATTAGGCCAACATGAGTGCAGAAAACCAAGCATTGACGCTTAAAAAACGCTTTCGCGGGTACTTTCCCGTTGTGATAGACGTTGAAACCGCCGGATTTAACGCCCAAACAGATGCCATGTTGGAGATTTGCGCCGTCACTCTAGCCATGGATGAAAAGGGTGATCTCAAACCTGCATCGACCATACATTTCCATGTTGAACCCTTTGAAGGGGCAAATATAGAGAAAGAAGCGCTCGATTTTAACGGTATTCACGATCCATATAGTCCTTTAAGAGGCGCCGTACCTGAATCCGAAGCACTCAAAGAAATATACAAGCTTGTACGCAAAGAGCAGAAAGCAGCAGACTGTAACCGTGCGATCATGGTTGCCCATAATGCCACTTTTGACCACAATTTCGTTATGGCTGCCAGCGAGCGTAGCAAGCTTAAACGTGTCCCTTTTCATCCCTTTGCCACTTTTGATACCGCCACTCTAAGCGGACTTGCCTATGGCCAGACCGTTTTAGCCAGAGCGTGCAAAGTCGCAGGTATGGATTTTGACAATAGAGAAGCCCACTCTGCGCTATATGACACACAAAAAACAGCAGAGTTATTTTGCGGCATCGTCAATAAATGGAAAGCACTTGGCGGCTGGCCGATTGCAGACGACGTTGCTGAAAACGATAAATAAAAGTAAACACAACAAACGAGTAAACTATGAATCCTGTAGTAATTTCTGTATGTATCATGCTGCTTCTAGCACTGATGCGCGTAAATGTCGTGGTTGCCCTGACATTTAGTGCCATTGTTGGTGGGCTGGTCGCAGGCATGGGCTTAAATGACACCGTCGCTGCTTTTGAAAGCGGCCTAGGCGGTGGTGCAACCATAGCGCTTAGCTACGCGATGCTGGGCACCTTTGCCGTTGCCATCTCTAAATCGGGTATCACCGATTTATTGGCCAATAGTGTGATTAAACGCATACATGGTAGAGAAAACGGTGCCGCGTCGACTGGACTAAAATACGCCGTCCTAGTAGCACTAGTACTTGTTACTATGTCCTCACAAAACGTTATTCCTGTCCATATTGCATTTATTCCGATTCTAATTCCGCCATTACTTGGTGTCTTTGCCAAGCTCAAACTTGACCGTCGGATGATTGCCTGTATCTTAACCTTCGGTCTAGTCACTCCTTACATGGTACTTCCGGTTGGATTTGGCGGCATCTTCTTAAACAACATCTTGCTCAAAAACCTCCATGATAACGGCCTTGATTCAGTGACCGCAAGCCAAGTACCCGTCGCAATGTTACTTCCTGCAGCAGGCATGATCTTTGGTCTATTAGTCGCTATTTTCTTTAGTTACCGCCGCCCTCGCCACTACCAAGAGACGGAGTTAACTCATGTTGAAGAAAAGACAACGTCAATCAATAAGAAAAACATCCTGATTGCTGCTGCTGGCATTTTGGCGGCGCTTTCTGTTCAGTTGACCACGGGTTCCATGATTATCGGCGCATTAGCTGGCTTTATGGTCTTTACTTTTGGTGGTGTCATTGCATGGAAAGAGACCCATGACGTGTTCACTAAAGGTGTGCACATGATGGCAATGATTGGTTTTATTATGATTGCCGCTGCCGGGTTTGCCGCCGTAATGAAGCAAACTGGTGGTGTCGAATCTTTAGTTGAAGCCCTATCTACCAGCATTGGCAACAATAAACCTTTGGCTGCGTTACTCATGTTAGTTGTCGGTCTTCTTGTGACCATGGGGATTGGATCGTCTTTCTCAACCATTCCTATTATTGCAACTATCTATGTACCATTATCAATTGCTTTTGGCTTCTCACCAATGGCGACGATAGCATTGGTTGGAACAGCCGCAGCCTTGGGGGACGCAGGCTCGCCCGCTTCAGATTCAACCTTAGGCCCAACGTCAGGTCTAAATGCGGATGGTCAACATGAGCATATTTGGGAAACCGTAGTGCCTACCTTTATTCACTACAATATCCCTCTCATCGTATTTGGCTGGATTGCCGCAATGGTTCTCTAACCTAAACAATAAAAAAGCTGACCCTAAGTCAGCTTTTTTCATTCTCAGCACTCGGTATTGTTAGTCAGTGTGCTTATCCGCAACGGCTGACAAGACAGGAACCATATCTTTCAACAATTTCTCTTCTACTGGTTTACCCGCAGAATTCGTTACATTGATCGATGTACGGTTACCTAAATCCCCAAATAGGAAAGTATATTTGCCCGCCGGCAAGTTGATTGGCTTAACACCAATTTGAGTCCAGAACTCATCATTGGGCTCAGCATATTTTGCTTTTACTGTGCCTTGAGACTGATTTCTATCCTCGATAGTAAAACCCATTGCTGGCAATAGCTTAGGCAAACGAGACCAAAGTACATTGTATGGGGATCGCGCAATGATCACAGGGAACCCACTGCGATCCGTACCCATAGTAATTGGAATATTCTTAACCAATGCCTCTGCTCGACGCTCTGCTTCTTGACGAGCTTCAAGATCGTAACGAGCCGTCACCAAATTGGTCATTAAGACGTTGTAGCGCTCTTTGTTCGTCAAAGAGACCGGTTTGCTTTTTCCCGCTTCACGCCAATCAATCAGAGAAATCTTAAAACCATAGCGGTTATTGGCCGCCATCTTTGTGATTTCATAGCGTGAACCAATTTCTCCATCTTCATCTTCAGAAACCCATGTGACCCAATCAGTTTCGATACGATCATCACTTTGCTCACGGATAGCGACTTTACGTTCTTTCAGCATAGTTTGAACTGTTTGCCAGACCTTATCCTGCTCGTCTTTTTTGAGCAACCAGAGTATTACCTCACCTGCATGGCGTTCAGTGCGAGCTCCTGGGATCAGCTCAAGTACCTGCTGAGGAGGCCTGATATCAACATCTTTACCTATGCCACCGGAAAATTCTCCCGATGGTATTTGATAGTTAGGGTAAGTTCGGATTTCCGCACCGGTCACTTCTTTCCATTCAGTCAATGGCTGAGTATTTAGGTAGTCAAAGTCATCTTTAGCTTGACGGCGCTGAGTCGCACTGCCAGAGCAAGCACTCAAAACAAAAACAGCTAGCGAACTCACGACTAGCTGATGAGACAATTTCATTGAAACTCCTGATAAGTAAATGCCGAAGCAATCTTCGGCAATTCATATTAATTTAGTCGATACGCGCATCTGCCATGGCTTGCATCACTATTGGGCGAGCTGATTCCGATAATTCGGTTAACGGCAAGCGTAAATCACCACATTCTATCAAGCCCATTTTATGTGCCGCCCATTTCACTGGAATCGGACTAGACTCAACAAACAAGTTTTTATGCAAAGTCATCAAGCGTTGGTTAATCGCTTCAGCCTCCTCGAAGTTACCTTCAAGCGCAAGTTTCATCATTGTTGCCATATCCGCTGCAGCAATATTGTTCGTTACAGAGATCACACCCTGACCACCACGCTTAACAAACTCCAAGCCTGTCGAATCATCACCACTTAGTAAGATAAAATCTTTGCCACAAAGTTCACGATGAATGTCAATTCGGCTTAAATCACCTGTGGCATCTTTAAGTGCTACGATGTTTTCAATTTCAGCCAAACGAGCCACCGTTTCAGGCAGCAAGTCAACCGCCGTTCGACCAGGGACATTATACAGAATTTGAGGGACATCACTTTCTTCTGCAATGGCTTTATAGTGTTGATACAAGCCTTCCTGAGTTGGTTTGTTGTAATAGGGTGTGACACTTAAGCAACCTGAAATACCTGAATTGTTAAGTAGCCTACTGAACGTGACCGACTCATGTGTCGCATTCGCGCCTGTTCCGGCAATGACAGGTATGCGCCCATCGGCAAACTCTACTGTCTTACTCACAACCTTGACATGCTCTTCAACGGTTAAGGTTGCCGATTCTCCTGTTGTGCCAACAGCAACTATGCCTGTTGAGCCTGCTTGAACGTGAAAATCGACCAATTTCTTCAGGCTAACATAGTCAACTTCGCCATCATGGGTAAAGGGGGTAATTAGCGCTACAATACTTCCCGAAAACATGTCTTTCTCCCGAATATAGATACTGATTGCATGTTACTGTAAGGCGATTAAGAAACACAAGGGATTAAAGCCGCTTAAATCACCTATTTGAATGAATATTTACCAGATGTTAGAACTTTGCCAAATTAAGCTCGCAATCGGTGTCAGACCAAGGTCATAAATCACATTTTTCTCTAGTATAACTATGCTAAGCTATTTGATTAACAATCATAACAATAACTCATTAGTGATATTATGACTCAACATCTTGTGATAACAGCGGTAGGCACAGATCGACCAGGGGTATGTAACCACGTTGTACAACTGGTCACAACGTCTGGATGTAATATTGTTGGTAGTCGCATCGCTCTTTTTGGCAATGAATTCACCTTGATTATGCTTGTTTCTGGCAATAACGCCAACATTACTCGTGTAGAGACAAGGCTGCCATTACTGGGTCAAGAGCTTGATCTGATTACGATAATGAAACGTACTTCTGAGCATACTCAGATGGATAGCTCTTATCATGTAGAAGTCTTCGTAGAGTCAGATGATAAAGTCGGTATCACGGAGAAATTCACTCAGTTTTTTGCCGATAGGAGTATAGGACTTTCGTCATTGAGCGCGCAAACCATACCTAAAGATAAGACCCAATCTGAAAACAACCAATTTCATATTGCTATCACTGCAAAAGTCGATGCCCACTATAACTTAATGCAATTAAGCGAAGAGTTTGAAAAGTTATGCGCAAGCCTTGATGTGCTGGGCTCACTCAATTTCATCAAAAACAGTCAATAGAAGGAAAATCAATGAACACGCTAACTGCTGGCGCTAAGGCCCCTGCTTTTTCACTGCAAGATCAAGATGATAAAACAGTTTCACTCAGTGACTTTGCAGGTAAAAAGGTACTGTTTTATTTCTATCCAAAAGCAATGACTCCAGGGTGCACAGTTCAAGCACAAGGTTTACGTGACGTAAAAGCAGAATTAGATAAGCATAATGTCGTGGTACTCGGAGTCAGTATCGATCCCGTCAAACGTCTGGGTAAATTTATCGAACGGGACAACCTCAACTTCACTCTACTCTCGGATGAAGATCATGCAGTGGCTGAACAATTCGGTGTCTGGGGTGAGAAAAAATTTATGGGTAAAACATTTGATGGCCTGCATCGCATCAGCTTCCTGATTAACGAAGAAGGTATCATTGAGCATGTGTTTAATAAGTTCAAGACCAAAGACCACCATGAAGTGGTGTTGGACTACCTAAACAGCAAGTAATGCCCATTTTACTAAAACAGCCAGTCACTATCACTGGCTGTTTTGTATCATAAATAAAGGCCTAAAAGTCCAGTAATCACTGACTAAATTCTGGAATAATATGCTGGCCATATTGGGCAATGATGTTCTCTTCGTCACCGTTATCCAGATAGATATTAAACTGAGTGACGCCCACTTCTTCAAGCTGCTTAATTTTAGCGATATGGTCATCTGGGGTGCCCAGTACAGAGAAGCTTTCGATAATGTCATCGGAGATAAACTCCAGATAAGGATTGTCGCTTTGCCCGTGTTTAGAGTAATCGTAACCTTTACGCTTTTCTATGTAGTCAGTCAGACTCTTGGGAACTAACCCTGAATCAGTGCCATACTGCTCTACAATATCAGCAACGTGATTTCCTACCATAGCCGGGAACCAGCGCGTTTTATCCAAACACTCTTGTCTGTCGCCAAAGTAAGCGGGAGCCGCGGCCTGAACTTTAAAGTGACTCATGTCCTTGCCTGCTTTCTTTCCAGCTTCTAGCGTTTGGTCCGTAAACCATTTCACTAAACTTGGCTCCGCAAGCTGAAGGATTAAACCATCGCCATGCTCACCTGCTGTCGCCAGTGCCTTTGGCCCGTAGGCAGCAATCCATACCGGTAGATCGTAACCGACCGCCCAAGGGAATTTTACTTCCGAAGCGCATTCATCATAGCTTACTGACTTTTCCCCTTTGACCATGGCTTTTACTTTATGGGTAAATTCCACTAAGCGAGCTAACGGCGCTGGCTTTTTGCCCATAACGCGCATCGAGGAGTCACCACGTCCTAAGCCAAGATCAAAACGCCCTTCACTTTGCAGCGCTAAACTTCCGTACAAGCTCGCGGCTAAAGACCAATCTCGAATATTGGGGTTGGTCACGCATGGGCCAAAACGCATGGTTTTGGTGTGCTCCATACACATAGCCATCGCCACAAAAGACTCACGCCACAGTATGTGTGAATCATAAAACCAGCAGTAGCTAAAGCCTGCCTCCTCCGCTTGACGAACCAAATTTCGCGCACGATTTGGGCTGACAAAGCCTTTAAAGGTAATTCCAAATTCCATCTTCTGTTTCCATCTATGATCAAATTAATGAACAGGCGGCGCAATCATTACGCCAGCATGAGTAAAGGGCACTTTGTCATTACTGAGGGATCTTGACGGGATAAATACCATTCGACTCTGTCGTATCCTTACATT
>NZ_BSPW01000005.1 GCF_030161235.1 Vibrio zhanjiangensis
CATAAGCTGGATCAACCACTTAAGGAATTAGTTTATGTGTCCAACCATTGGGGTCCACTTCTATGAGGGGACCGCGGCACTAATGGGTGATTATATTCGCGAACAAGAAAAAATAATGTGGATGTTTAATGCATATATGAACTAAAGTGTAATTGGTTAAATAACCAGTATTTTTTCTTGAGTTATTAGTGAGGATATCTATACTGTATATAAAACCAGTTATTGGAGGTGAATTATGTTGTGGGATACCCTTGAACGTGTTAATCGCCTGCGCCAAGTCGCGCTCAATAATCCAGAGTTTGTTCGCTCGGCTAAAGCACACGAAAAAGCGTTGGAGTTGCAGAAAACGGGCAATGACAAAGCGAAAAAACGTTTAGCTAAGCCAAAGAAAGAAAAGGCTCTTTCAGATATATATCAGCAGTCGGAGTTTGGTTATGATCCATGCGACTCTCCTCATTAGAACACTTTTCGGGCTACTGAAGATATAATAAGTAGCCTCTATACCTTTCACTGGGTCCTGTTTTTATATGTGTTGAAATAGGGCCTTTTTGTTTATTAGGTTGTAGGGAAAAATCAGAAGTTCGTAGTTGTTTACCACTTCATTCCTATTGAAAGAATGCATGGTGTAGGGCACAAGTTGATGCGCGATACTGAGAGCAAGCCACAACAAATTTAATACTGCTATCATTGCCACATATGTGAATAGCATCAGGAACTATCCCTTGTTTTTCTAAAGCGGAACATCCGAGATGTAAACTTCGATTGGCCATGATATTCGTGCCTATGACGGAAATAAGCGCAACTTTTTGTATGGATACTTCAACATCGGGCAGCAACTTTTTGACTTTTCCTAATACAAGTCCTGATTCAGCCGGCAGACAGTTAAAATAGGAACTAAGGATTCGACCTTTCATATCACTATAAAGCATATTAATGTTTGAGGTAGCCAGTAGGGCAAATAGTTTGTCTAAATATTGCGAGCAATCATTAATTTCAACTTTTAACGCATAAACATCTTGCTTACCTGTAATCACATCGATGTGATTGTCCTCAGATTGGTAGTTGTTACTTATCACTGTACCTGGGTGTTCTGGGTCAAAGGTACATTTTACATTTAAGTTTATATCTTGATTAGAAAGTTCTTTAATAGCGCTTGGGTGAACCACGTCATTGGTCAAGCTCACAATTTCTTGGGCTACTTGGTAATTTGATTGTCCGAGTGGTGAAGAGTGGTCAACACCAACGAGATCAGGATCTCCTGTGCTTAGATGATGGGGTTTATAGATAATGGCTTGCTTCGCTTTGGTAAGCACAGCAATTTTACTCAGAGTGAGATCACCATATCTCCGATCCGTTTGAAAAGAGTCAATCGTGCTGTTTGATGCACATCCGGCCACCACGGGTAATTCATTGTCCAAATTTAGTTCTTCGAGACTGGTTTTTATTTGTTTGTCGAGCGGGCCTCTTGGTTTTTCAGGGGCTCCTAGTAAATCAAGAAATCGTGCTTTCACCCCGTAACGTTTCGCTTTTAGCACAGTATTAAATGCGCTGTGAGCTTCTCCAATGGAGGCTAGCCTCTCTCTTATCAATGCAGAGCTATCCTCATGAACTATAGTGTCGAGATGCATGTTCGATAGGTGTTCATGAATCCATTGGCGTGTTTGAGATACTCGATCTTGAATAAAATCATCGGCTTGGATACGAAGTATTGGGTCGGCAAATAAGTTGTCGTTGAGTAGTAACAGTCGCTGAGTGATACTTGCTAACGCAGCCTCCCAAGAGTTATCCCCACATAAGATTCTCTGATAAACCCCAAGCTCTCTTGAATTTGTCGACTCCAAAAGAGCATCGGTTATCCCCTGATATGCCGTTACAACAACAATTCTGTTGTAAAGACTCTTTTCTTTAGGTCGTAAGATAATGTTCTTTAAGACTGAGTCGAAGGCGATCATTGATGAACCACCGACCTTTTCTACTCTATGAGACATTTATCTTTCCTATAGTGATGTATTTTTTCTCAGGTCAATGTTGTTACGCTTAAAAAGATTTGACCTCTAAATATTAATTATTGTTTATCAGTCACTATTTTTCAAGTTTTCATCTGATTATATGGAAAATTTACTAAATTCTTTATGAGTATTATTGTTAGTCATCTAATTATTTTTGGGGTGGGATTTATGAAGTTTGTGTTCCGATAAAGAAAAGGCATGATGCGCTGGTTATATGTATTGCTAAATTTTCGATGATAAGTATGTACATCGGTGTGTATTGGTTGACAGTTGAATCTTAGTCAATTAAACCTCTAACTTGGAGCATTGCTCGGCCAAACTAACGCGCTAGAGGAACTAGAATATGAGTGATTTTTTAATAGCGGCTTGGGATTTGAGTGCAAAAACCGCCCAACCCGTCGATGACATTTCAGCTGGGTTGAAATCAGAACACTGGTATCACTTTCAGCGCGACGCAAAAGGTCTTGATGCGTGGTTGAATACCCAATCATTGCCAGAACCGCTGATCTCCTCTTTACTTGCTGATGATACTCGCCCTCGTTTTGAAGCCTATAGTGATGATTGTTTTCTGTTTATCTTACGGGGGATTAATTTGAATGAAGGCTCTGAGCCTGATGATATGTTAAGTATCCGGCTTCTCTGGTATCGCGGAGCGTTAATCTCTACACGAAAGCTGCCTTCAAAAGCGGTTTCCAACATTCTTTCTGCTCTGCAAAATCAGCGAGGTCCAAGTAACATACCGGATTTACTCGTTTCTATTATCGCAGGTATCAACGGTGCTATTGATACTTTCTTAACACCAATAGAAGAACAACTTAATGCTTATGACTCCCCTAAGGTTCAAGATTTGGAAGCATTAAATGCATTGCAATCTCGTTTGCTGCGTGTTCGCCGCTACCTTAAACCTCAGCGTTATGCGTTAGATGATCTGTTGCAAGCTGATCTACCTGAACTTAGCTTAAAAAAGCATCATTTTAAAAATGGCCTGGATATGGTGATGCGCCTAAATGAGTCGATCGACTTTTATCTGGAGCAGATTGGGCACAACTTAATGCATATAGATCAAGTACAAACTCAGGCGATGAATAGAAATACGTATCTGTTTTCAGTTATTGCTGGTATTTTCCTACCTGCTAGTTTTTTTACTGGATTGCTTGGGGTTAATGTAGCAGGTATTCCTGGCGAAAGTGAGCCCTTAGCGTTCACATTTTTATGCGTTAGCATAGTAGCGATAGTGCTTGTGGAAATTTTACTATTGAGGATATTGAGGTTTATTTAATGATAGCGTGGATCCAAGCCCATCCGGTGTTAGAGCAAATAGCTTTGGCGTTGTTATTGTTAGTTATTTATATTGTTCTTCGCCGTATTGGACAGCGATCTCTTGTCAGAGTAGCAGATAAGAAGCGAGTCACATTGGCGCGAACTAAATTTATTGTCAAAGCTTTCAATATATCAACCTTTGGTTTATTTTCTGCGTTGTTTGTTCTATTGCTCGGGATAGGGTATGGAGACATTTCACTCTTTTTGTCTTCAATCTTTGCCGTATTGGGTGTTGCTCTTTTTGCTCAGTGGTCAATACTGAGTAATGTTTCAGCAAGTGTACTTATCTTTTTTGTTTTCCCATATCGCATTGGCGATAGAATTAGGGTATGTGAGAAAGATGAGGACATTAGTGGCATTATTGTTGATATTACGATGTTCCACGTATTGCTGCGTCATGAAACAGGCAATATTATTAGTTATCCCAATAGTTTAATGTTGCAAAAGGGGGGTGGTTAAAGTACTGCATCAGCCCCCTCCATCCTCATAAATTGTTTCAATTACTCTTTATCAAAGCTATCCACAACGATAGCGCCCATTGATGCTGGCATTGTGATCACTACTACCCGCTTAAATGCGGTTATGGGATCGTCTGAGATAGGAAACTTATCGAGACAGCACAGAACAAGAGCGACGACAAAAGCAGCCATAAGATAGGCGGTGACGACTCTAAATAAAAATACACTTCGTCGCTTGTTAATGTTACGTTGAAATACACTTTCGTATGTGTAAAGGGTTAAAAACACAACCGATAGGCCAAATAACATCCAAAGGTTGATAGTAGGGAGTGTTTCGCCCAATTTCCATGCCTCTTCAGAAAACGACACGGGAACAGCGAGCGCAAAAGCTCCAACGAATATCTGGCTTGCATCTTGGGTGTTAAAATTGAGTTTCAATACCACTCCTTAGTTGGAGAATTAGGGCTTGCCTATGCTTATAACTCAAAAGCACTTTGCTGTAAAAAATTGCGCTGTGATTCTATGACAGAAACCCGTGTTAGTTAGGTAAAAGGCTCCAAATAGTTGTCTTCTTTTAGGCCTGTCAGTGACATCAAAACCTGATGTGATATCATACTCAATTAGTTGAGTTTGTTTATAAACTAGGATACGTAATTATGACGATAGAGAAGGTGGCATTTATTGGTTTGGGTGTGATGGGATTCCCTATGGCCGGACACCTTGCGAATGCGGGTTTTGATACAAGAGTTTACAACCGTACTCAAGCAAAAGCAGAGAAATGGGTAACACAGTATCAAGGTAAATGCTTCTCTACGCCTTATATGGCAGCACAAGACTGCGATATTGTCGCGGTATGTGTAGGGAATGATGATGATGTTCGAAGTGTTGTGCTTGGAGAGGAGGGAGTGCTTGCTGCTCTTAAACCAGGGGCTGTTCTTGTTGATCACACAACAACCTCAGCGGAACTGGCTGAGCAACTAGCGAAAGCTTGTGAGGCGAAAGGTGTTTACTTTGTTGATGCTCCTGTATCTGGTGGTCAAGCTGGTGCAGAAAATGGTGCATTGACGATCATGTGTGGTGGAAGTCAAAAAGCCTTTGATACTTTGTCGCCTGTTTTTGATGCTTATGCAAAACAAGCCGTTTTGCTGGGTGATAACGGACAGGGTCAGCGCTGCAAAATGGTGAATCAAATATGCATCGCTGGTATTTTACAAGGTTTAAGTGAAGCACTTCAGCTTGCCCAATCTGCTGATTTAGATATAGAAAAGGTGGTGAATGTTTTACAGCATGGTGCTGCTGGTTCATGGCAGATGGAAAATCGCGCCGTGACAATGTCACAAGATAAGTTTGACTTTGGTTTTGCAATTGACTGGATGAGAAAAGATCTCGGTATCTGTTTGCAAGAAGCACAAAGCAAAAATGTCACTCTACCAATGACAGAAGAGGTCGATAATATGTATGCGTCTCTTCAGAAGTTAGGCCTTGGGCGAATGGATACCTCAGTGCTAATCAAAGCCTATCAAAACTCGTGATTTTAAGCGTTCTGGATACGTTCAGTTACCTGTTATCCTCGTTTAGTTCCAGAGCTTAAAAGTGAGTGGTGATTAAAGTTTTCACCGGAATCATCGATATAATGTATATGACTTTGTGAAACCTTAATGTCGGGAGATGGGGCCAAGCTAAGGTAGTTTGATGTGGTAGGAGGCAGTTTATGAATGATCTAGAGCAAAAACGAGAATTTTATCGCTTGAAATACCCAAGAAACGCTAGGCCCTGTGTCCGCTTGTACGATCAGACTTTCTATGTCACTGAACTTTCGGAAGGTGGGCTGCGTGTGGTGATGCACATGTTTACTGACTGGTACAAAGGCCTTTTGATGTCGGGGACTCTTGAACTGCACTGCAAAGAACAAATTGAGGTTAAAGGCGCTGTATTACGTTTTGATAATGGAGAAGTGGTTCTCAAGTTGAAACAAGGTCCGACGTTTAAAAATATGGTTGAAGAACAGCGCCATATCCGCCAAGAATATCCTGCACATTTTGTGAAAGCGGCGTCTTGAATATCGGATGAGGCCTCAATAGGTTGTACCATTTTCATGTGAAACGCAGCCACTCTAAAATTCTTATATAATGCTTGTTAACTGTCAGGAGAAATGGTGATTACATTCGAAAACACCTCAGACTTGCTAAGATCTGCGGAAATCACATACATCAATATGCGCCCATACTATCAACATCATGGAGTAACTTGGCAAGCCGATACAATAAAGCAAAAAATTGCTTCACTTAAGAACATCGATATTTTGTCTGATGGTAGGCTTATTGGTGCTATTCGTGTGGACAGCGATGATGATGGCTATTATTTGAGGGACTTGCAAATCGTTGAGAACTATCAAAACAAAGGTCTCGGTGCTTTAGCACTAATTGAAGTTAAGCGTTTGGCTAGTCTCGACGGCGAAAAAACACTCAGGCTTAAAGTCTTCAAAACTAGCCCAGCTTACCAGCTATATCAGCGATTAAATTTTATTGTTGAAAAGGAAGATGACAAGTTTTATCACATGGTGTGCTATTTGTGATTTATATGCCTTCGATATCTAACTTTTATGTCTGAATGCCGAGATCTCTCGCTCGCTCAAGAATTTATTAATCAGCGAAGCGAACCGGGTTCATGCATATCGTTTTATGACCTTAGTATTTTACATTGTTACTGACAGCGTCAACTTGAGTAAATCTTCCTATCTAGCACTTTGATAAATCGATGTAATGAACGTATGTATTACTGCAAGGTTGTCATTTTTCTCCATGGGAAGAAGTGTATGAAAATGATACGGAACGAAAGCAGGACGTTTGCCTAGCGGCAATGACGTATTATCAAATGGTAAAGCCATATACCAGTTTTGGTTATCCACTGATTGAAGTGCCTAAAACTTTAGTAGCAATAAGGGCAGAGTTTCTATTTAATCAATTGCCTGTTAGTGTATAGTTTAAGTGTTTACAGCGCGTAATTCTTCTTTCTGTCTAATGTTTTTGCCAAGCCTTGCTGTTAGAACGAGTCATTAAGTTAAGAGGATTTTACTTTGGATTACGAGCAGTTTAATGCGTTTTGTCGCTCCTTACCGGATACCACTCATGCCGTTCAAGGTGGTAACAGCTATGTATGGAAAATAGATGGGAAGATATTTGCTGTTGCGGGGCGAGGTCGCAGTGGGAAACCTGCTTTTAGCTTTAGGACGTCAGATGCAAATTATGAGTTTTTGAAAGAGCACAAAGGTTACACTACTGCGCCATATGCGGCGAATCGCGGTGCTAAGTGGATTCAACAAATTGATACGAGTTGGTATCGAGATGATGAGTTAAAACACTATATAACAGAGTCTTACCGTATGGTATTGAAGAGTAAGCCTAAGACTCAACAAACAGATTCTGGCGATGTTGCTTTTAGCATTGGAAACTACAAAGGATTGCAAAATGAATCAACATGAAAAATTGAATTATGTTGAGTTCGGAGCTAAAGACCTGAACTCAACGAAACATTTTTTCTCAGTTGTCTTTGGTTGGGATTTTATCGACTACGGCCCAGAATATACAGCGTTCTCAAATCAAGGTCTGGATGGTGGTTTCTATCAGTCAGATGCCTGTAGCCAAACTGAATCTGGCGGAGCGCTATTGGTATTTTATAGCGCCGATATTAAAGCGACCCTAGATAAGGTTCAGAATAACGGAGGAATGATTGTTCGTCCGATATTTGAGTTCCCAGGAGGATGTCGGTTTCATTTCCTTGAACCCAGTGGCAATGAATTCGCAGTTTGGAGTGAAACGTCCTAGTTTATTTTAAAAATCACAATATAGTTGGTGTTGGAGAAAGGGATTGTTAGATGATCTAAAAATTAGCCTTTATCATGAAGGCTTTCTGCCAGTGTTACGACAGATTTATCTGTCTTCAAGGCAAGTGACCTTTGAGTGGTTAGATACCAAGCAGTTTTGTCTTATTGACTTTGATAAGGATGTGGAAGGTGAGCAGATATGGGTAGCCTTGCACAAAGGTAAACCAGTGGGTTTTATTTCGATTTGGGAACCCGAGGGTTTTATCCATCATCTGTATGTTTCTCCTGAATATTTGAGAAAAGGCATTGGTGTCAAGTTACTCGATTTCGTAAAACCTCGCTACACTAGGCTAAGCCTTAAGTGTATGCGGCCAAATAAATCAGCATTAAAGTTCTATCAATCTCAAGGCTTTGTCAGTCAATCACAGCATATGGACGAGTTTGGTGGATACCATTACCTCACCTATGGGCAATAGAGTCTTTTGCATAATCCAGTGGCACCGCTTACTCGTACCTGATGTCAGATCCCTTTGGAAATCTTATCGGCTTACGAGGTGAGATGGGGGAATCAGCCACTCATGTATGAGTGGCACAATCGATCACCACATCAGATCATCTGGTACCACAAAATCAGCATATGGATCATCTTCTGCCGGGATATCAGATTCTGGCTCTTTTAATTCGATAATGGAGTCGCTATCGCGCTGTGAAATTTTGTTTGCCACCACACTAGGAATGACCGCATAACCTTCACCAAAGCGTGCAATAGCCAATATCCCTTTGATAAGTTGCTCACGCATTAGGCTATCGACATACAGAGACTTCACCAAGGTACCATCGGTAAAATTGTACTTAATGTCACCGCCACTAAGGTCAAGCTTATTCATTTCAATGAGCTGCTTTATTTGTGATTGGATTTCTTTGTTGAGGCGCTGCTCATTTTGTTCGGTACTGAGTGCCTTATCACGTTCTTGCTGCTGGCGCTTTTGCTCTTCAACAGCGGCTTTAACTTCACGGGCTTGAACGCGTGACTTTTTGGAACCTTTCTTCGCCTTTTTTAGTTTTTTTTCATTCACTAAACCGGCTTTCAACATTTGTTCTTGCAGCGATAGCTTTGCCATGGTGCTTCCAAATTTAATCGATAATGCACGCTATTTTATAGATACATGACGAGCAAATAAAGATGCTTTAGCTGATCAATTTTTGTTATTTTTTATCACTCTATATTGATTGGCGTTTTTCACTTGACATATTGAATGGTTGCTATGTTCTTTTTAAGCCAAACCTTCAGAGATTGATCTGGTAGTAAGGTTTACATAGCTAGGGATAGTGTCTTTAAATCGCTATCAGCAAGAATGTACAGTAATGATAAGTTGTAAGTGGTTTAGGTCAGACCAGTTCCAATAAGAATAATGTGAGTTTAGATATTGAATTTTGGGGGGACTCTGTAGCCTGAAATACGACATTTTTCACCATGGAGATAATCCTATGACCCCTGCAATTCACGCTTTGAGCTCACCGCCGGTTCTACAGCAAGAACTGGAAAGATTGATTAGTAATTTTTTGGTGAGCATAGGACTATCACCATCAACACTTCGAGATCTACACGCCGAAAATACATTGGCTATTCAGATTCAAGGATTACCAGACGTTATGTTATCGCGGATGAATAGCGGCCTATGGTTTTGGAGTCAATTACCAGGATTGACCGATCACAAGCTGATGGATCATGCCGCCTCTGTTCTTGCTTTAATGATCTCGCCAATTGAAGGTATCGAAGGTGGTCAAGTCACTTTGGGTCTTGGTGAAAATGGGTACGAGCTAAAAGCTTTGGTCAATTCACAACTATTAGTGGAGGAAAATGGCTTAGAGATCGTTTTTCGAGGATTTGCAAACAAATTAGCCGTACTTCAACAAGCGCTTCAATTGGGAGACTAAGTTATGACTGGAATTCAATCTAATCATGGTGTTGCAGCTTCTTCAACAGTTTCTACCAGCCACTCATCAGCAATACAGCATGGTGAAGTAACAGGAGTAACAACGAGTAACCTCAGCATGTCACCCTCTCAGGCTAAGCAAGGGTTTATCTATGCTCCATTTGCTGCGGAAGATATCATTATTCAAAGTTTGGGGAAAAATTTGTCGAGAGCGAATCAGGGCAAAGATCTTTACCCAGTAATCAGTCGTAACAATGGGGAAAAAGTGCTGCTCGAACAGTATAGGAACGAAAGAATTCATCACCTATCAAAATTGGCCAAATTTGATGGTGAAATAAATAATATCATGCAACAAACGGGTGCAACGCGTGAGCAAATAAGGCAACAAATGGGGCCAACAGAATTTGACAAATTGGTCAATGCCAATCTCCAAATAAAGCAGCAAATTGATGTACTTAAGCGACTCGATATACAGAGTAATGAAGGTCAAGGGCAATTATCTAAATTGCAAGCTAATAAAGATAAGCTGTATATTATTGGCCATGGTGGGGCTGGGATGAATATTCTTGCGGCTGATCAAGCGTGTGCTAAAGGTATGGTAACTGCTGGCGATCTTGCTAAACAGCTAAGCGAAGGGGGACTATCAAAATCGTTCAGCGATATTCGTGTTACAGCTTGCTATAGCGCTGATACCACATCCCCTAAATCTTTTCACGATAAAGATCTTCAACGAGCAGCGCAGCCCGTCACTCAAAGAACAGGATTTTTAGGGCTGTTTGGGTCCAAAGAAGTGATTGCTGAGCCCTTTGCTCAAACTCTGAGTAATAAGCTGAAAAGCGAAGGTTTTGAGCAGCCTGATGTAACTGGTTATCATGGGGCAGGAGTTTCTTACTCACGTGAGCATCATCATCGCCGAATTCCCGAATCTCAAGCGCAAGATGTTCGTTCCTCGACTGTAAAGCAACACTTCCATCCAAACCGACTCGCCTAAATATAATCCCGTTTTGGCTAAGTCGATCACGTCAGGCCGCTATTGCCCAATATTGATTGGGCAATACTGTTTACGCCTGATACTCCTGTTTTATCACGTTCAGATTGTCTAAACGAGCCTTGAAGCGGCAGGAATGCTAAATACTGACTTTTAGAATGCATAATGTGCTGAAAAAAGCGTCAGTTCACAGGATCATTGCCCAAAATGTAGTAGTCTAAATATTGAACATTTTACCAAAGGTAAAGAGTCGGCTTTTTAGTATTTATACTTCTTGGTTTTGCGGTGTTTTTATTAACACGGGTATTGATGTTGCGATTGTGGGCATTTTTGTAAACGTTTGGGCTAGCTGACATTATTGGAGGGGTTTCCAATGAAGATAGCAGTAGTTTTAGGTACGTCGAAAACGGATGGCAGTACGAGAGATTTGATCAGTCAGTTTGTTGATCAAACCCAAGCTAAGGTATTTGACTTACTGGATTATAAGCTTTCCTATTATGACAGCTTCCATGAAAATCGTAACGACGACTTTATCCCATTGATCCGTATGTTAAACCGTTACGATCACATCGTATTTGCTTCCCCTGTATATTGGTATGCTATGTCTGCTCAGCTTAAAGTTTTTTTCGATCGCTTGTCAGATTTATTGACAATAGAACAGTCACTTGGCCGAAAGCTAGAAGGAAAAGAGATTTCAGTACTGGCGACTGGTTATGAGCAAGAGTTACCGGAATGCTTTATTGAACCCTTTAAGCTGACCGCCGATTATATGAACTTGGTATTTCGTGGTTTTGGTTACCTTCCCGTCGATGAAGATGAGGACCTAGCTCGGGCGCATGCTATTGCACAATGGTTTAGCGAGAGCATATGCCGCGAGCCTGTCAATTGATAACATCTACACAAAGCGCCGTTGAATGCTACTCGCTTTAATAAAGCCCATAGATATATGATAATCTATTGAATTATATGAATTAATAATTCATCATGACCCAATGTTCGTTAGATTCAACAAGAGTAAGTAATGATACCAATTCGCCAATATAACCCTGAAGATACACAGGCGCTGTGGGAGGTTTTTTTCCTCACTGTTCGTAATATTAATCGAGCACATTACTCTCAGCAGCAAGTTGAGGCATGGGCTCCTGATGATTGGGACATGAAAAAATGGCATGAAACAATGTCGCGAATCAAACCCTATATTGCAGAAATTAATGGGCAGGTTGCAGGCTATGCGGATCTGCAAGACTCTGGGTTGATTGACCATTTCTTTTGCCATCATGAGTGTCAAGGGCAAGGTGTTGGGCGTGCACTGATGGAGCATGTCAAACAACAAGCTCAGCGTCGGGGTATTTCAAGACTTTATTCTGAAGTTAGCATTACAGCCCGTCCTTTTTATGAGCGTATGGGGTTTAAAGTTGTACGTGAACAACAAGTTGAAATGCGAGGACAGTTTCTGACCAACTTTGTTATGGAGCAATATTTATAATTAGTTTGTCACTAAAATGGAGGAATAGTATGTCTGATGAGTGGATTAACGGTTTGGATAGCAAAGGTTTTATCATTAATCCTTGTTCATTGGACTACCTTCAGCCGGAGTTTAAGCCATATCTAGAAAATACCATTCAAACTCTTGAAGCCACATTTGGCAACCAGTTACACAGCGTATACTTATATGGCAGCGTCGCGAGAGGAAACGCGCAAGAGTATGTGTCTGATTTAGACATTTCACTAGTATTCAGGTATCCGTTGGAGCCAAAAATTGTCGATGAATTATTCTCGATTAAGACGCAGTTGGAAGCTCAAGCGCCAAAGCTATCTAAGATAGATTTCGATCCAGGTTACTTGGAGCAAGTTCTCAGTCCAGATGAAGTCTATCGGTGGCACTTTTGGCTAAAGCATTGTTGTTGCTGCGTATGGGGAAGAGACTTATCTCAACAGTTTGCGCGCCAAAAACCAAGCATAAATATTGCTCTAGCACTGAATAATGATCTTGATATCTTTATGACAGAGCAGCGATCAAAGCTGGAACACGACAGTCAAAATAGCATTGGGAAAATGCTAGCCAAAAAGATTTTGCGTAGTGCTTATACACTCTATGCACACCAAGATAACAGTTGGCATACGGAATTAAGTCGATGTGCTGATGTTGCACGATACTACTACCCAAATGACACTGAGTATATAGATATAGCGATACGAATCATAAACTCCGGCACAGCAACCACCAATGAAATTGACATTCTTGTTAATGATTGGGGCAACAAGCTGACTGAGCAAATCGCATTATTGAATAGCCAATTATAGAACAAGTACAGAAGAGTTGGTTGTAAAGAAAATGTTACATAATTGGTCTGCATTTTCCTCTTCTTCATGAAGTTTTTTGACAAAACCACGCCATGTTACGTTTTGTTTACAAAAATCACGTTTTTTCCAGACTTGGTCATTTGATTACAGTTTATTCCCTTAACGTCAAAGTTAGTACAAGTTATTAGGAAGGGACATCAATGAATCACAGAGGAAAAAGCAATGACTCAAGAATATAACCCACTCGGAACCGATGGATTTGAATTTGTCGAATACACAGCCGCGACAGAAGAGGGGATTGGTCAACTGAAAGCCTTGTTTGTTTCTTTGGGGTTTGCAGAAATTGCTAAGCATCGCTCAAAAGAAGCATGGTTATATCGTCAGGGTGACATCAGTTTCATCATTAACGCTCAGCCTCACAGTCAAGCTGAAGAGTTTGCCAAAGTTCATGGCCCGTCAGTCTGTGGTATGGCATTTCGTGTCAAAGATGCTGCAGTTGCACTCAACCACGCGCTTGAAAATGGGGCAGAAGAGTATAAGACGGAAATTGGTCCAATGGAACTGAGCATTCCAGCCGTTTATGGCATCGGTCAAAGTTTACTGTATTTTGTTGATCGCTACGGTAAGAAGAGTATTTATGACGTTGATTTCAATTTCTATGATGATGCCGATGAGAGATTGAAAAAAGCAGATGTAGGCATGTTTGAAATTGACCACCTCACACACAATGTCAAACAAGGCAATATGGACACTTGGGCAGGTTTTTATGAGCGCATCGGTAACTTCCGTGAAATTCGCTACTTTGATATTGAAGGTAAACTGACAGGTTTGGTCAGCCGCGCAATGACAGCACCTTGCGGTAAAATTCGTATTCCGATCAATGAATCTTCTGACGACAAATCACAAATTGAAGAGTTCATTCGCGAATACAATGGTGAAGGTATTCAGCATATCGCAATGTCGACAAATGATATCTACCAGACTGTGCAAACGTTACGTGACCGAGGCATGGAGTTTATGCCAACGCCTGACACATATTATGAGAAAGTAAACTCTCGAGTTGAAGGTCACACGGAAGATGTTGATAGGTTAAAGGAACTGCAAATCCTCATTGACGGAGCGCCCTTAAAAGATGGTATCTTGCTGCAAATTTTTACTCAAACAGTGATTGGCCCTGTTTTCTTTGAAATCATTCAGCGCAAAGGAAATGAAGGATTTGGTGAAGGTAACTTTAAGGCCTTATTTGAGTCGATTGAAGAAGATCAAATTCGCCGAGGAGTATTGAGCGATGCATAAGTGGATGACATTCCCTCACCGGGAGGGAGTGTGCTCCAAGCAGGCGCACGCAGACTTTCCGGAAGAGGCAATTTTCGAGCGTGAAACAGGCCGAAGTGGTTTCTTCGGCCCTGCCTCACATTTTCATCATCAACACGCCCCTACGGGTTGGATTGAATGGGAGGGCGATCTGCGGCCTAGAGCTTTCAATTTCAACTTAGTTGAAAAAGCAGCGCAGATTTCTCCGTGGGCAGTACCTGATCTCCTATTTAATAACGATTGTAAGATTCGTACTTGGCGCCTTGATGAAAAAATGGATTTTTTGGTGCGTAATGCCGATGGCGACGAACTATTGTTTATACATCAAGGTCAAGCGAATTTGTACAGTGACTATGGTCACCTAGAAGTGAGTGAAGGGGATTATGTTGTTATTCCACGCTCAACGAATTGGCGTATCGAACCTCTAGAACCTATGTTCATTTTAATGATTGAAAATACCGATTCAGCCTACTCGCTGCCCGATAAAGGTATGGTAGGAAATCATGCGGTTTTCGATCCGGCGGTCTTGGAGGTACCCTCAATCAACCAGAGGTTCAAAGATCAGTATTCAGAGCAGCAAACTCAAGTCCAAGTCAAAAGGCATGGTCAGGTGAGTGTGATTACTTATCCTTTCAACCCCCTTGATGCTGTTGGTTGGCACGGTGATTTGGCCGTCGTGAAGCTTAACTGGCGTGATATCAGGCCCTTAATGTCACATCGATATCATTTGCCACCTTCTGCTCATACAACATTTGTTGGTGCAGGTTTTGTTGTTTGTACTTTTGTGCCGAGGCCAATTGAAAGCGATCCTGGGGCGCTTAAGGTACCGTTTTATCATAACAATGATGATTATGACGAAGTGCTTTTCTATCACGCCGGTGATTTTTTCAGTCGAGATAATATCGAAGCTGGGATGGTGACTTTTCACCCAGCGGGTTTCACGCATGGCCCACATCCGAAAGCATTTAAGGCAGGACGAGAGTACAAAAAGAAATTTACTGATGAAGTTGCGGTAATGATTGACACTCGCCATGCGCTTAGTTTTAGTGATGAAGCACAATTGGTTGAAAATCAGGAATACGTTTACAGCTGGAAATCACATCCAGAGAAATAATTAAGGGAATCATAATGAAGTTAGCCACCCTAAAAAATGGAGCCCGTGACGGTCAGCTTGTGGTTGTAAGTCGAGACCTTAGCGTGTGTTCGGCAGTCAAAGATATTGCACCAACGCTCCAATTTGCTCTTGATCATTGGGATAAGGTAGAGTCCCAGCTTAATGAAGTTTATCTTGCCTTAAATGAAGGACGCGTGCTTGATGCTATGCCGTTTGAGCAAGATGCATGTGAATCGCCTTTGCCACGAGCCTATCAATGGGCCGATGGCAGTGCTTATGTAAATCACGTCGAATTAGTGCGTAAGGCTCGTGGTGCTGAAATGCCACCTAGTTTTTGGACAGATGCCTTGATGTACCAAGGAGGCTCTGATGCATTTATTGGCCCACGCGATGACATTCCTGTTGGAAGTGAAGAGTGGGGAATCGATTTTGAAGGTGAAGTTGCTGTGATCACTGACGATGTACCTATGGGTGCAAGCCTTAAGCAAGCGGCTAATTCGATTCGCCTTGTTATGTTAGTGAATGATGTGTCGCTGCGAGGCTTAATTCCTAACGAGCTTGCTAAAGGATTTGGTTTTTTTCAATCGAAACCTTCTTCGGTATTCTCGCCTGTTGCCGTTACACCTGATGAGCTAGGTGATGCGTGGGATGGTGGCAAAGTTTGCTTACCTTTACTCTCTTACTACAACGGAGAAGCTTTTGGTTGCCCGAATGCGGGTGTCGATATGACGTTTGAATTTCCTCAGTTAGTAGCGCACGCTGCTATGACTAGGCCTTTATCCGCTGGGGCAATCATTGGGTCTGGTACGGTATCCAACAAACAAGGTACAGAGTATGGCACTTCAATAAAAGAAGGTGGGGTGGGATACTCATGCATTGCAGAAGTACGAATGATTGAAACCATTCGAGATGGCAAACCGGCTACGCAATTTATGCAGTTTGGCGACACCATAAAGATTGAAATGAGGGACAAAGCAGGTGATTCAATTTTTGGCTCGATAGAGCAAAAAGTGGTGAAATACTGATGTCCAATATCACTCTTTATGGTTATTGGCGTTCATCGGCAGCGTATCGAGTAAGGATTGCATTAAATCTCAAAGGACTTGAGTATCAACAAAAATCCGTACACTTGGTCAAAAATGGTGGTGAGCAGCATGCAAGTGATTTCAAGTCTCTGAATCCAAGTCAGCTTGTACCAGTCTTGGTTGATGGTGACATGCAGCTGAATCAATCGTTGGCTATCGCGGACTATCTTGATGAGGCCTATCCAACCGTACTATTGACACCGCTCGATAGGCAGAGACGTTACCTCGTTAAAGCCTTAGCTCAGGATATTGCAGTAGATATTCATCCGCTTAATAACCTAAGAGTTTTGCAATATTTGACGGGTGAGCTCTCTGTTGAAGAGTCAGACAAATCAAATTGGTACAGGCATTGGATTACTCTAGGTTTTGAGGCATTAGAACAAAAGCTGGCTCGAACAAAAGGCATATATTGTGTGGGTAATGAAGTCAGCTTGGTTGATGTTTGTCTCGTACCGCAAGTTTATAACGCCGAACGCTTTAATGTTGATCTAAGCCGCTTTCCTGTAATACGAGAACTTACGGCTTCATTGAGGGAGCTTCCCGCTTTTATTGATGCGGCGCCAGAAAACCAACCGGACGCCGTTCTGAGCTAAGTGGACTAGCTTTTATTGCTCTTGTATCCAAAAGCAACCCATATTGCACTGTTGCCGCACCATGGGTTGTTCATTATGTGGTCTTTAAAGCCTTACGCTCAGCTGTACCAACTGAAGCATTTTGATAGAGGTAGGAAGAAAGCATCCCCCAAGCAATCGCATTAACCACAAAGGCTTTGATAAGATTGACTGGAGTAACGGGTATGGCTTGAAAAACAAAAAATGTACATAGACTCGCCGCAAGGCCAACTACGATACCTCTGATCGGCCACATTTTTTGAAACCAAGGAATACAATAAAGCAATGCCCATAATCCCCCCCAAAATACTTGTTTGTAGACAAAAAGGTGATCTGGCGAAGCCAGACCTTGTAATGGATTGATAAGGTAAATTGCTGCGACATTAGCGACACTGCCAACAAATCCAGCTCCTAGTGCGATAGTAATGTTTTTAATCATAAATATTGTTTCCAGTTCAATTGAATAAATGCCATATGTGAGACAATAAATCACTCGTGCTTCTCACCTCTTAACAAGCGATGTTCCAGATTAAATACGAGGAACATTATGACTAGGAACAAGACAAATAATTATTAATTTCATGTGGTTACTTAAATAATGCAAAAATTTGACCCGTCTTCAATTTTGGAGCTATTGGAATGGGTAAAGAATACAGATATGAAGTAGATTGGGTGGTTATCAACATAGTGTGGTTTGGTGCTGTAATGATTAGAAAAGCGATGAAGAAAGATGTGAAGACGCTTGTTGAGCTTATCAAGCTCAAAGCTGAATTTGATCGAAGTATGAAAGGGTACTTTGGTGAAGTGTCCACCACAGAAGAAAAACTTGAGCGTGCGTTGTTCTCAGACACTCCTTATGCCTATGCTTTATTGATTGAGTGTGAAGAAAAAGTATTAGGGTTCGCATTGTTTCACTATCGATATTCCTCTTTTAGCGGGTATGCATCTATTTGGCTAGATGACTTATTGGTATTAGTAGAGGAACGATCGAAAGGTTATGGGAATCAACTTATGGTAGCGATTAGAGACCTGGCTGATTCTGATTTGGTGTCTCACATTGCCTGGACAGCCAGTCCCCACAACACAAGAGCACATGACTTCTATAAAAAGCTTGGTGCAGAGATAGAACGCATGGAAGACCAAAGACCATACTTTCGTTGGGAAGTAGCAAAAGGATTAAAATTTATTTAGTAAGTCTTGGCAATCAGTTAGGTAGCTATTCATAAGCAGTCCCAACAAGATAAGGTTGAGTGATATCTAGAAAGTAGTATGTAGCGCTGATGAGCGTAAAGACGGCCACCAAATATAAGGTGTAAAAAATTACATTACGCATAATAAAATTCCTTGTCTGAAAATAATAGCGTAAAACTAGCTGATATTTTCATTCAGCTCACTAAGATAATATAGTTCCCGTCCAGCATTGTTCCAGCGACAGAAGGCAATTCGAAAGCGAGGGATCTTACGCCACTCTCGGCACTAGTATTCTTTACGTTAAAATATGATCAATACCTTGAGATAATAAATAAATTGTTTATTATCTCGATGTTAAATTTTTCATTTGGATGTTAAATGATTTATTTAGATAAAATATTGACTTGGGTCACATATGAAGAAGATTATAGAAAAATTAAATATACAGATAATCACTGCTACAATAAAGAAAATAGTATGCCAGTTAATATTGGTTTTACCAACGGCTTTTTTAATTGAGATTATTAATAATGAAAAGTATAGTTCAAATAAGTGATTGTCATTTCAACAAAAGCAAAATTAATAGTATAGAAGATCTAGAATATATATTAAGCTTTATTAATAAAATAAAGTTTGATTATCTATTTATAACTGGAGACATTTGTGAAAGTCCATCAATAGAGTAATATCAGGTTTTTTCCGAATTAATATCTAATAATATTGCTTCATCCAATATATATGCAATAGCGGGGAATCACGATGATATAGAAATGATGAAGTCTGCTTTCATTGATACATCAATTAAAATAGATGAGTATTTATCAATAGATAAATTTAATTTCATCTTTATTGACTCTAGTAAAAAACCGAAAAAGGAAATGATGTTAGGGGCGGGTCGGGTAAGTGATCATGACATACAAAAAATTAAAAATGCCAAAAAAGAAACTGTTATAGTAATACATCAGCCAATTTTTGAAAATGGCACGGATTGGTTTAATAAAATAGGATTAGAGAACCAAAATGAAGTGGCTCAATCTGTATTAAATAATACCAATATTAAACATATTATATGTGGTCATGGTCATTCATTTATTAAGACCAAGGTAAAAGGTACAACTCAAACGATGAGCCCATCTACATCCTATGGATTTGATCATCACAGTAAAGTACTTGCAAAAACCAATAGAATTGGAGCAGTCATGATTGACGTTGGTGAGGATATAGAATCTCACGAGATTAAAATACCCGAAAGGACCGAATGCTCTGCCACATTTCGATAAGCGAACATAGCCGCAATTGCTGAGTTTTTTTGGTAGTTATGCTAGAAATGTCTGACACAATGCAATTTGAATCAACTTAACGTGGTCACCCAAGGTAAATTAGTATTTGCTAATTTAGTTTATTTTAATATAATTAAGATGAATGTGGTTTGAAGGAGAACAACATGACTCTTGATTGGAAGATGGGTGGTGTAGCATTGGCGTCGGTATTTCTTCTCGCCATAGTGCTTGTGAAACCAATAGGTGTATCAACGCAGTTTGTCATTTTGGACGCCGTGGTAATGGACGTTTTTGATGACGGCTTGATATATCAGGATGCAACCAGTAAAAGTGGCTACAACAGCAGTAATGCTTACTTAGCAAAATCTGGTGGCAAATACGCAAAATCAGCAGCGGAGCCCATGAATTACGGCTTCATTTTTGTCCTTAGTATGATCTTGGGTGGTTTTATTGCTTCACGTAAGCACAGGATGCCAGACCTACCCGAAGTGCATGTGAATAGATTTGGTGATAATGCTGCGGCACGATATTGGATCTGCTTTGTTGGAGGATTTCTAGCGCTATTTGGTGCAAGAATGGCAGGAGGATGTACCTCTGGCCATATGATGAGTGGAATGATGCAAACTTCAGTGAGTGGCTATCTTTTTGCTTTAGCTGCATTTGCTGCGGCAGTACCTACTGCGATTATTGTTTACAGTAGAAAAGGAGATGCGTCATGAATCTAGTACTCGCGGTTATATTAGGTTCCTTGTTTGGTTATACTTTGTACCGAGTTGGAGCCACTCACGCAGATAAAATTGTTGATATGCTGACATTACGTGATCTTAGCCTTGCCAAGACAATCATTTTGGCCATTGGCTTGTCTTCAACAGTATATTTTTCTGGTATCGCTCTTGGTGTTTTTGATCCATCGCATCTCAGTGTCAAAGGGATGTATTTGGGTGTTATCCTAGGTGGTGTCTTGCTAGGGATTGGTTGGGCTTTGTCCGGAATGTGCCCTGGAACAGGAGTAACCAATTTAGGTGCTGGGCGAAAAGATGCGCTGTTCTTTGTTGTCGGTGGTCTACTTGGTGCTGGAGTGTTTTCAGCCCTCTATGAGTATTTAGCTGCCTTTGGCTTGTTCCAAGCAATACTCGGTGGCAAAGCTGCACTAGCGAATCCAACTGAGACTCCATGGATCGCCATTATTATTGGTATAGCATTTGTCGCGGCGGCGATCCTCCTACCAAAACGTTTACCGAGTCACCAAGATTCCGTATCCAGTACACAGCATCTATGACTGCTTAATTGACTGATATAACCAAGCCCTGAGGCTTTGAGTCAACGGGCTTTATTTGGCCACAATAGGTGCAAGTAGTGAGTGAAATAGGCTGGTAAAGGTTGGATATGTGCCTACTTGTTAGTAAATTAGCGACGAGGAAAATAAATTATTTTTAAGATGAAACCGGAATAGATATAGCTATAAGTTATTGATTTATATGCTTTTATTTTAATGTTAAAATTTTTTTCTGGTCATATCTCATATGTGACATGTGTCTCATTTATTTTGTTTTTTGGTAATAATTTTGTTTGTAACTAAACTGAATCAGGGAGGGGCAGTTATGAACTCAATTACAAATCCACAGGCGGTTGAATTCATCCGTAAATATGCACCTATTACGAATCAGGTCATATTTGATGATAAATCTCCTTTTTACAATGAGTTAATTCGAGTTATTCGAAAAAACTTATGTATAGATTCCCGCAGCGAGCGCAAAGTGATTAAAGTGTTTGAACAGCGGATTCTTGACGATCCTGACGGCGTTCTTTTGGCAAGTTGTGAAGAAGATATAAGGGATTACAAGAAGAATCAGATTCGCCGCAAGATTAAGAACAAGATCTCTATCCGTTTGCAGAAGAAATACATGGCGATGCTCATTAGGCAGAGTGTGATTTCTACGAACTATTTTTACATCATACTTTGTTTAGTTATTGTTATTGTCGGTGCTTTCTACCTAGATAAATCGGTTTTAGCATTAGTTTCAGCAATATCTGGTGGTGTCATAAATAGTTTGATTAATGAGCGAAACAGCATTTAAGGGAACTTGATAATGAATGAGCTTAATCTAGATAATGTTATCGAAGAGGTGTCACCAGACCTTTACAACGCCATTTTTGTTCAAAAAGATGAAGACATTAAGCTGCTGGCGGTGACGACAATTAATGAAGTGTTCTATGACACTATGTCGCACCGTTTGAGTCGCTTGAGTTCAGAAATCAGAAATCAAATCATTGATATTGAAGCGATAAAGACAAACCTTATCAAAAGTGAAACCAAGTTCCTCAGTCAGCTAGCTGACATTAATGAGTTTGAAACCTCGAGTGAAATCGAACTTGAGAAAGAACAGTTATTGCTGCTGAACAAAAAAATGAATTCAATTAAAAGATTGAACGTTTTGTATGTATTGGTCTTTGTTTTAGTGATCGCTATTCTGTCTTACTACATCGATGGTAAGTTACTTGCTTTGGTATCTGCAATTACAGGTGGTGTGATCCAAAATTTACTCTCTGAAAGAAAAAATTTGATGAATACCGTTGATTAGTTCGTGCTGAATACAGCGTCAATAGAGTTTGTCTTATCCATTGTTAAAGTACTTAAGCCCCTTAGTATAACGCGAGGGGCTATCCACTTTCGACGCTGATAGTGGATATTATGCGATATGACATATTAACCCCAATAACCCCATTAAATTGACCCGCTTCTGGAACTTGTGTCTTTTTCTGACTATTTTGTTAATGTTGATACGATTTAAGTCACATTTTTTATTTTGAGTATCAACCTCAACGTCAGTAGTAAGGCTTATTGCAAATAACAAGGAAAAGAGCATCATGAAAAAGACTCTCTGCTCTGGCTTGGTATTTTGCGCTGTTGCTGTTTCTGCGAATACTTATGCCGAACATACCAACGAAGTAGTAAATCAACTAGCACAAGGGTGCTATTCCATCCAATCTACCCAAAATGGAACATTTCTAACCAAATACGATAAAGGAGGGCCTGTTAATGAGGGTCTGATTTATCAGTTTGAACCAGTGACTGTAGACCAAGCTGAGCGGTTTTACATGAAGCCGACATCATTTTCAACCTATTTTCTGACCGACAGAGATGGACGTTTTCTTGCCAGTCATTTACCTGCACAGGTAAGTGCAGGGCGATATGTAGGGACGTTCGCGGAGTGGGTAGTTTCGTCATCAGTCTATAGCGGTGAGTATCGTTTTCGGCTCTATAACAAAGCACTAAAAATGGGGCTAAGGCATAACTGGAACGATGGTGGGCTGTATTTTTTTAATTTGCTCAATCCAAAGGACAAAAATAGTGAGAGCGAATTTCTACTGGTTGAGCAAACTGGATGTAAAGTTTTTCCAGAAGTAGAGGTAAATGTTGCAGGGGATCGTACTGTGTTAACCGGCGACGTGAATCAGCCTATTCGAGGGTACGTGGATCCTCATACTCATATCACATCTTATGAGTTTATGGGCGGAAAAATGATGCATGGTAAGCCGTTTCACCCGTGGGGTGTAGAAGTCGCGCTAAAAGATAGTGAAGAGTCTCATGGCCCCAATGGTTCACTTGATATAATTGGTAATCTACTGGCTTTCAACGATATTGCATACAGGTACGATACTCGAGGCTGGCCTGACTTTCCTTTTTGGCCAAATCATAAAGAAATGAGCCATATGGGGTACTACTACAAATGGATTGAACGGGCGTATTTGTCTGGGCTTCGGTTGATGGTCAGTCATTTGGTGGAAAATGAAGTCCTTTGTCATGTTCAATCAACGGTCAACCCTGGTAGCTGGATAGATCCGAATAGCTGTAACACTATGGACAGCATACGGCTACAGATCGAAAGACTTCAACAAATGCAAGACTACATAGATGCTCAATCGGGGGGTATAGGTAAAGGTTTTTTCCGCTTGGTCACGTCACCTAGCGAAGCTCGGCAAGTGATTGCAGAAGGAAAAATGGCGGTGCTAATGGGGGTTGAGGCGTCTGAAACCCTAAATTGTGGTAAAAAGGATGTCTGCAATCGAGCAACGATAGAGATGGGACTCAATGAGCTTTATGACTTTGGTGTGAGAGTGGTTTTCCCAACTCATAAATTTGACAACCAAATTGCAGGCTCTCGGGTTGAACATGAGTTTATTAATATCGGCCAGCTGCTTTCTACAGGATACTTTTTCGAGACTAAAGAGTGTGACGCACAGACAGGTACGGATAAGCGTTTTTACCCCGGTTTTCCTTTGATTGGGCAACTTCCCTTTATAAAGGAAATCCTCGATGCCGCTCACTTAAACCCTCAATATGATGAAAGCATTCTGCATTGTAATCAGCACGGCTTAAGTCCATTGGGAGAGTATCTAGTCAATAGAATGATTGACAAAAAGATGTTGATTGAGATGGATCATATGAGCGTAGATACGGCAACGACCGTGATGGATATTGTCGAGCAACGGCAATACAGCGGCGTGATTTCATCCCATAGCTGGATGAATACATCAAGAAATGGTGGGCTACATAATAATACTAAGCGCTTGATTCACGCTGGAGGCTTTGTGGGTCCATACAATGGAGATGCTTACCAAATGCAAATAAAGGTATCTAGGTATCTTGATGAGTTAGACAAAACGCCATACCTTGCAGGAGTCGGGGTAGGCACAGATATGAATGGCTTAGGTACCCAGCCGGGCCCAAGACCTGATGTATCTAGTCATCCTCTTAAATATCCTTTTGTCTCAGAGTTTGGTTTAGTGTTTAGCAAGCAAGTATCAGGCAATCGCGTGTTTGATTTTAATCAAGAAGGGATGGCACATTACGGTATGCTTGCTGATCATATTCAAGATATACGAGAGCGAAGCTCTACACGGGTGTACGAAGGGATTATGAATTCTGCAGAAGCTTATATACAGATGTGGGAGAGATCTGAAGAGAATAACAGCGTACCCTATATTAAATCTGTGGACTTAACTCAGAGTCGAGAAAGGGATATGTCCTTGTCTCGTTTAAGATTTAGTGAAAGCAGATTGAACCTATTGGCATACTAAGTGAGAGAGCGTACATACTTTTATTTGGTATGTACGCACCATGATTTTGAACGAATAGTGGGTATGTCTAGTTTGGTATCTGGCGGTTTTTTTCTTGTTGTTGAAGTTCGGCAAAATTAAATTGGCGAACATCCGCTCTTGCAATGTCATTGCACTTTTCACATGAGTGATGGCAAAGCCCGTCTATATATTCATGTTTAGTTAATAGGCTTAGTTTCTTGCACCAGTCGCATACACCTTCGATAGTAAACATCCTACTCTCCTAGAGCTATTCAGCGGTGTCATTTTCGGCGCGGATTATTACATACCCAATAAATAAAAGTTAACTATTTGTTATTTGAATTGGGATAGAAATCGATTACGTCAGTGAGCAGGTTATGAAGTTGAGATTTTGTAGGATGAGAGCATCAAATTATCTTTGCAGTGGGGCATTGACATGGTGAAGAATAATTTTAAGTGCACCATTGAGGCGCTTCATCTCTTCATCACTACCTTTCAGATCAGGATGATAAATTTTGCATAGTTGTTTGTAGCGAATTTTGATGTTCTTTTCGTTCGGAATAGCATTGATCTGAAAGCCAAATAAAGCGCAGGCGAGGGAAAGCTTTTGATCTTTTGCTGGAGTGACGGGGGCCGATTTAGTCGTAGTGTGTTGCTGTGAAGATTGAATTTTTTTGAATTGTCGATATAGGGTCTCTAACTGCTTTTTCTGCTGAGTAAGCTGGTGGCTTTTTTCTGCTAACTGAGCCTGTAGATCACGTTTCTCGGTATCTGTGTCTGTACCAAATTTTCCTACTTGAAGAGAAAGGTTACGTAACTTCATCTTATACCAAATGATAACCATAATAAGGAGGAGAGAGAAACCTAGAAGCGTATAGATTAGGCTGTCGTTATTTACCGATGAACCAAAGACTTGTTTAGCGATGGGATCGAGCTTAAGACTAAGATCATTAAACTGAATTTCTAATTGCTCTATTGAGGATATTTGCTTGGCTCTTTGAGCATTAAATTTTTTTTCGAGTACAACAGCATAAGCCTCCTCTGCCTGCTTGTTGCCCGCCAATGCCGTGCGATACCATACTTCGGCTAAATCTAGACTCTTGGGTAACTCAGGTAAACTCTCATAGACTTTACCTAAATTAATTTGTGCCTCTGTACTGCCTTCTAGGGCGAGTCGAGTTAACCAATATATGGCCTCTTGAATGTCTCGTTTTGAAGCACCTTCCTCAAGGTAAAGAGTGGCTAGTCGCGCAGCAGCCTGAGAGCTGCCATTGTTGGCTGCTTGTTCAAACCAATACAGAGCGTCAACGCGAGAAGTTGCAGAGGAAGTGGTTAGATATCTTTCAGCAAGCTGAATTTGAGCCTGAACGTCATTGTTCTGCGCTTTGGTTGTTAAAGCGTCAATAGATTGTGCTCCACAAAAAGTGCAGAACAATAGCAATGAAAAGCTGACAAATTTCAAGGCATTCCTTGCGAATTAAGCTGACCGACCTGACCTATAGTGTAATGTATTTCTCTAATAATGAGAAAAAGACAGTAATAAGTCAGATCGATGCCTTTTATTTGAGTGGCAGGATTTTGATTTCCACTCGACGGTTACAAGCTCGCCCTTCAGTAGTGTCGTTAGAGCAAATAGGAAAACGTTCGCCGTTACCGCGAGCAATGGCTCTACCAGAGGCAACGCCTTGCGAGATGAGATAAGAGCGTACGGATTCAGCTCTTCGCTCAGAGAGCACTTGGTTTGTCGTATCACTACCAGTACTATCAGTATGACCTTCGATAACTAAGCTAGTATCAGGGTATTCAACCAAGATTTTGGCCACACCTTGGAGGGTTTTGTGGATGCTTGAATCAAGGTTGTAATCGTTTGATTGAAAGCCAATGCCATTTTCCATACGGAGCATAAGCTGATTTTCACCCACGCGCTCAACTTGGACACCAGAGTTTAATAGCTCTTTTCTCAATGCTGCTTCTTGTTGATCGAAGTAATAACCTACACCACCACCAATGGCAGCCCCACCAGCAGCGCCAATTAACGCATGTTGGCGACGTTCGGTTGCGTCATCACCAGTGGCTAGGCCTACAGCAGCACCCGCAAGTGCACCCATTAGTGCCCCTTTAGTCGCTGAGTTTGTCTCGCTTTCACCGGTTGTTGCATTTTCGCGTTGGGTTGCTTGGCAACCAGAGAGCAAGGCAGTTACCACCACTGCTAAAGCTAATTTATTCACAAAACATCTCCATGTATGGTCATTTTTGGGGTGTACCAGTGTGCAAATTTCGGTACCAAACCAATTAATGCCTTGGTTGATATTTATGTCAATTAATCATGCATCAATTTACTGAATATTTGCTAGCTTCAGACATAAGTGGTTGGTATTTGACCACCTTTCGTAAACTACGGAGATTTTTTACTGAGCTTTTTGGGAGCCTGTGTCCCGTTAATAGGGCGGCTAACAGATACAGAACGACCTTTCTTGAGGCCGACTTCATAATCAGCGGTCAAGTTTTTCATTGCTTCCTTAAGCTGCTTTTTGAACGTTTCTCTATCTATGTTCTTAAATTCTTTGTCGATATAATCGTCAATTTTTTTGCACGATTCTTCATCTGGGTTGATCATTGGCAATTTTTCAAGTGCACCTTCGACCCAACCGGAGACGAACGAGTTAACACGGCGAGTGACTTCAGCATTGGATGTGCCAGTACCGGCGAAGCTGTTACGAAATTTGCCTGACTGTTCGTTTAGTTCGCGATAAACAATATCAAAGGCAAAAGCTGCAAATATAGCCCGGTCTGCTTCGCCAATAAACTCGGCTCTTTTTAGCCCTTTGTGATTGGTGAGCACAGCTTCAACACCAAATTTTGTGTTGATACCACGAATAATACGCAGCAAGGTAGAGCTAATACTGGAGGGAAGAAGATGTGTCGATTGAGTTTTGCCCATTTTGATGAATTCAATATCATCTTTATCTAAGCCGTATTTGAGCATGAGACGATGCGCCATTTTTATCGCATTCGCGGCTTCATTTACATTAGCAGAGTTACCAAGTTCAAGACATTTCGCAATCTTTTTTAGGGCTTTTTGTTTATCCATCGACAACCAGAGATTCTTACCATTTTGCAAATAAGTCGATTATTTTAACTCTTCTGACACTAAAACGAAACTCTTGAAATGAGAATATGACTATAGAAAAACGAGTTAGCCGCTCGGATTGAGCGGCTGAATATTGATGGGTTTAAGGATTAAATGCCTAGGTCATCCATTAAATCTGAGGCTTGTGAGTTTGATTTATCTTTCTTTTCTTTCTCTTCTTTCACATTCATTAAGGCCTGTTCGAGAATGGAATCTGGGCTTTCTTCTTCGTGAGACTCAAACTCTTCGAGTTGAATAAACTCAGTTTTATCCATGGCGAGCTCTAAATAGAAAATGTTGCCTTTCTCGGTAGAAAACGTCACTCTGCGTGCTTGAGGGCGATCCAGATTGGTGTCTACTGACAAGATGACCTGTTTATTTAAGGTCAGCATTTTAGGTTGGTTTTGCGTAATATGGGTCTGGAGGTCTTTTCTGATTTGGTTGGTAAAGCCGCCGACAATTTGGTTCATGAGCTCACCCAACACGTCTGCAACCTCATCTGAGGTGTGTAATGTTGCAAGTTCCTCTTCAGGCATGCCCATGTGACGCATATAGTTGGTATAAATTTCTAGTGCCGCTTTTGAAGTGAAGTTGATGACCACCAATCCAGAGAAACCGCCATCAAACAGGACGAAACAACCAAAGTCTGGTTTGAGCCCTGTTTTGGTGATTTTTTGCACCATTGCAGAATAATGGATGTCAGAGTCGGTTGCCTCACTGAGTATGCTTGATACGGATTGACAGAGTTTTAAAAGAATGTCTTCTGTGGTGATGATTTGATTTTTTTTCATTGATGGCTCTCTTGTAAAAAATACGTACTAACTAACTCATAATGACTAAGTGTGGATAAGAAATTAGATTAGTGCCATGTTGAAATCGTATTTCTGTTTTATTCGCCGTTTCAAATGTTGTAAAGTGACGAAAATCATAAAATATTATCCATTTATTGGGACCCTTTACTGTTAGGAACAGTAAGGCAGGGGCAGGAAGCAAATGTTACCAAGATTACATTCTCAATCTGATGTCGATCCGGTTGTTCTCAATTTTCTCGAAGCACTCAAAAATGCAGGCTTTGAAGGAGATATTGAAAGTCAGTATTCTAGTCGGTTGGCTGTGGCGACTGACAATAGCGTTTATCAACAGTTACCACAGTCTGTGGTTCACCCTAAATCGACACAAGACGTTGTTTTAATAGGTAAGCTAAGTACTCAGGAAAAATATGAGCGCATTACCTTTTCTCCGCGTGGAGGTGGAACCGGTACTAATGGCCAATCTCTCAATCGTGGCATTATGGTTGATTTGTCTCGTCACATGAATAAAGTGCTCGAAATCAATCAAGAGCAAGGGTGGGTAAGAGTACAAACTGGTGTGATCAAAGATCAGTTAAATGATGTCATTAGGCCTTATGGCTACTTCTTTTCACCAGATCTCTCCACCAGTAACCGTGCGACGATAGGAGGTATGATAAACACAGATGCCTCCGGACAAGGCTCACTAAAATACGGAAAAACATCCGATCATGTTTTGTCTGTCCAAGCTGTGCTTATCGATGGCTCACTGCTCGAATCGGATCTATCTCAAGGCGAGCCAAAGCAAGAAGATTACGCCAGTCGTGCGTTAAAGATAACAGAGCAGATTTGCCGTGAAAAACGTCAGAAAATCAAAGCGAAGTTCCCACCACTGAATCGATTTTTAACGGGTTATGATCTCAGCAATGCCATCAATGAGGAAAAAGATTCGTTCGATATTACTCGAGTACTCTGTGGTGCAGAAGGTTCACTGGCTTTTATTACTGAGGCTAAACTCAACCTTACTCCCATTCCTAAGGTCAGAATTTTAGTTAATGTTAAATACAACAGTTTTGATTCGGCACTGCGTAATGCACCTTTGATGGTTCAAGCTAACGCATTATCCGTGGAAACTATCGACTCAAAAGTGTTGAATTTGGCTAAGCAAGATATTGTGTGGCATACGGTGAGTGATTTGCTGACGGATGTCCCTGGCAAAGAGATGCAAGGCATTAACATGGTCGAATATGCTGGGCATGATGCTAAGGAAATCGATCAGCAACTCAACGCGTTGACACAAAGACTTGATGAAATGATTGCGTCAGAGCAGGCAGGTGTAATCGGCTATCAGGTGTGTCGTGATCTCGCGAGCATTGGTCGTATCTATAACATGCGTAAAAAAGCGGTCGGCTTGCTTGGGGCAACCAAAGGGCGTGCTAAGCCTGTTGCTTTTGCCGAAGACACCTGCGTTCCTCCAGAAAACCTAGCCGATTTTATTGCTGAATTTCGACAACTACTCGATGCTCATTCTCTCTCCTACGGTATGTTCGGTCATGTTGATGCCGGCGTATTACATGTGCGTCCTGCTCTTGATTTATGCGATCCTAAACAAGAAACCCTCATGCATGAAATCTCGGATCAAGTGGTGAAACTGGTGTCCAAATACGGTGGTTTGATGTGGGGAGAGCACGGTAAGGGGTTTCGCTCTGAATATGGTCCTGAGTTTTTTGGCGATGAATTATTTACCGAATTGAGGCGTGTTAAAGCTGCTTTTGATCCTCATAATAAAATGAATCCGGGAAAAATCTGTACACCACTTGATAGCCAAGCGGAGCTGGTTAAGGTCGCAGCAGTTAAACGAGGGTATTACGATCGCCAAATCGATGTGGAAGTCCGAGACAGCTTCAAGCAAGCGATGGAGTGTAACGGCAACGGTTTATGTTTTAACTACGACAAAGCATCACCAATGTGCCCTTCAATGAAGGTTACAGCAGATAGACGCCACTCACCAAAAGGTCGGGCGGGTTTAGTCAGGGAGTGGTTAAGGCAGCTCACCGAACAGGGCGTAGATATTCTTGATATGGAGAAACAAATACTGTCAGGTACAGTATCAGTAAAGTCAATGATTGGACGAGTACGTAATACGCTCTCTAGACATAAAGACTATGACTTTTCTCATGAAGTATTGGAAGCAATGAATGGCTGTTTGGCATGCAAAGCCTGTGCGACTCAGTGTCCTATTAAAGTTGATGTACCAAGCTTTCGTTCTCGTTTTTTAAATATTTATTATTCTCGCTATCAACGTCCAGTGAAAGATTATCTTGTTGCGAATATCGAATCATTGCTGCCACTCATGGCGAAAACACCACATTTTGTTAACGGGGTTTTGAGTCAGAATTGGGTGCAGAAATTGACCACTTCTGTGGTTGGCTATACTGATCTTCCTTTGATGTCAGTACCGACGCTTGACGCAAGAATGAGCATCTATAAAAGATTTAATTTGGACGAACTGACACGCCTATCTGCTGATGATAAGGCTAATCATGTGGTTATTGTGCAAGATCCGTTCACCAGCTATTACGATGCGGATGTCGTAGAAGACTTTGCAAAACTGCTTATTAAACTTGGAAAAACGCCCGTTTTACTGCCATTTAAGCCTAATGGCAAAGCTCAACACGTTAAGGGTTTTTTGAAGCGATTTGCGCATACAGCCGAAACTACAGCGGACTTTTTGCGTCAAGTCGCTAACTGCAACCTACCCATGGTTGGTGTTGACCCTGCACTTGTCCTTTGTTACAGAGATGAATACAACGAAGTCTTGGGAGAAAAACGAGGGGATTTCAAAGTTCTCAATGTTCACGAGTGGCTAGAACCGAGACTCGAAGAGTTTGAAGCTACTGCTTCGAAACCAGCGGAACCTTGGTATTTGTTTTCTCATTGTACTGAAAAGACAAAAATGCCCAATGCTGAAAAAGAATGGGGCAGGATATTCACTCATTTTGGGGCAACTCTCAATACCGTACCGGTTGGCTGCTGCGGTATGGCGGGTACATTTGGCCATGAGGTCGATAAACTTGACATGTCTCGAGATATCTATGGTTTAAGTTGGAAACCCCAGATAGAGCAGTTGCCTAAAGATCGATGCCTTGTTACGGGTTATTCTTGTCGAAGTCAGGTTAAGCGGTTTGATAGCACCAAAATGCAGCACCCACTGCAAGCATTACTAAAGATTGTGTGAATGATCTGGCCCAGCACACTGTGCTGGGCTATTTTTTTATATAAGGCAGTCAGGTCGGTATGGAATATGAAAAGTCTTGAACGAAAGCTTCCTCCACCACTTGTTTTTATCATTTTGTGTTTAGCGGTTAAATTTACCAGCAATGAATTTAAAACCTTGTCTGTTCATTTGCCGTTTGCTCACATCGT
Source organism: Vibrio zhanjiangensis (assembly GCF_030161235.1). GTDB lineage: Bacteria > Pseudomonadota > Gammaproteobacteria > Enterobacterales > Vibrionaceae > Vibrio > Vibrio zhanjiangensis. The sequence goes on from NZ_BSPW01000005.1 coordinate 31,861, forward strand.
ATTGATAGCGTGCCTTGTAGTATCGGCACTTATTGGTTTTGCGGGTGTTTATGAGTTTAGAAAAGCGAAGACAACTATTCATCCTATTCAGGTAAAGCAAGCGTCAAAGGTTGTTGATACAGGTGTATTTTCGTTTACTAGAAATCCAATGTACTTAAGTATGTTCGTTTTGCTGTTTGGTTTTGCTTATTGGCAGCAAAATATTTTAAGTATGCTGATTACATCTACTTTTATATTCTACATTAATCGATTTCAAATTTTGCCGGAGGAAGAGGCTTTAGAGGAGTTATTTGGAGCAACCTATGTGGATTATAAGCAGCGTGTTAGGCGTTGGATATAAAAGATAAGTCCCACATGTTTGTGGAACTTTTCTTTTGCTCGTTTAAGCTGCTTGGTTGAGCTGTGCTAGAAAGGTTTTTTTACGTTCGTTGAAACGAGATACTAGCCCATCGATATCGTCTTGACTGTATTCTTTTAGGCCGCTAGCGACCATTCTCTTTATCCCTTTCCCAACAATGTCAACGCCTTGTTTAAAGTCAAAGTTTAGCGTAACTACACCTCGCTTACCGTCAACATCAAAAGTTGCGCTATTAAATTCAACTTCTGGGTTGCAGATGTCTAAACGCGAGAATTCCACTTCCATGCTTTCATAGATAACTAATGGTCGTTGGCAATTGATCATCATTTGTTGTTCTTGCATGAGTGGAACCATGATATGGGGAAAGTTCATTCCTGAAAACTGAACATAGTTGGTGACCACATGCTCAACAAAAGCGGGGTCTTGATTTATCTCCCCCTCACGATCCATTTGCAAGTACTCTTTACCATTAGCATCAACCACGCTTGCCTGCCTGTCGCATTTTTTTTCGATATGCAGAGCGATGCCATCACTGACCATTCCTGAAAAATCAAAACGCATTTTCTGGCTGACACCTTGTTTTTTCAGCAGTACAGCGAATAGAAGATCTCCCGGTACACAGAAGCGCTTGTTATCTTCATCATGAATTGGATTGAAGTCACCAGCGACTACCTTGGCAAAATGACTTGCCTGTTGGCGGGTAAACTCGAACTGATTGCCATTGCTAGAAAAATAGGGTTCTAAAAACATAACTTACGCTAATTAGCCAAAACTGAGTTGAATTATATATGAGGTTTTCAGTTCAATGGTCCATCCAGTGACAGGTTGCATTGGTGACACCACTATCTGGGGATACAGGGAGCAACCCGCACAAAAGTTGCTCTTTGCCAATCTTATGAAAAAACTTTCTCAAAAATGTGCAGAATATCAAACATAATTATTACTTGTGACTTATTATACCTTTGATTAATGTGTTATAAGTTAATTGATTTAAATAGTTTATGAAATGTGAGGGCAATTCGATAGTTAATAAATCAAATGTTGTTCATATGAGTCACAAATTTATATAGACAGAAGTATAGACTTTCTCAACGTTTATTTCGCTAAATTCAATTGGATTTGTGATGGCGCTGATATATTGGTCATTTGAAAAAGCTATTTATAACAGGCATTTGCGGATGATTGTTTGAGGCGGTACGTCTGTATGAAAATCATAAACTTACCAAATTAGTTCAGTTAAGCTGAATTTTATAAAACCTACATACTAAGACTATAAATATTAATTGAAGAAAATCTCATATTTCTTTGATATTAAATTTTGAGGATCAAATAAATCATAACAACTATTTAAACCATCTTTAGCTTAGCCAAAATAACAAATTTTTGAATAGGTATCACATTGTAATATTAAAATTTTCTAGGCATTTTTGTGTCTCAATATCCCATCGTGATCCTTTTTACTTCTCAAGCACTCTGTTGTTTTTTTGAAATTAATACAAACGCAATAAGTTCGTCTGTTATGGGAAGTTTCAGTAAGGAAGCTGATTGATTTGTTAGCGCGAGCGAAGAAATCTATTCAAATCTAGTTAGGAAAATCAAATGAAGTTGAGACAACTGGCACTGTTGTGTGCTTTCGCGTCTTCCTATGCAACCGCCTTTCAGGTCTGCACCATAGGAGAGGAATATGGGGTACTTGAAGGTGATGAGCTGCATCAAATACGTAAATCGAACTATCAAAGGTTCAGTGAGGACTTAACACCAGAAGAATTATTTACGTCCAGCCCATTACATAAATCGGATGTTAAACCTTCGTTATCAGAAGCAGAAGATATATTCCCACGGACCTCATCATTGCTTGAAACTGGTCCATCCAGTGCTATCACTCTTGAAGCCGAAGAGGCAACTGGTTTGTTAAAGACAATAGGTCGTTCAACTATAGGTGCGGCAAAAGGAGCACTCGAGGTTCTGGGACCAGTGGGTGACGCCGTTATGGTTGGCTTATGGGCTAACGATGTTGCACAGTCGTTTAAAGACGAAACGAATACCAGCTATGACCGCTTTACAACCGTTATGAGTCTCATTGATTGGTTTGGTGTACTCAAGCTGCCAGAACGAGAAATCGATCGTCAAATACTGGTCTCACGTTGGAACAGGGTCGCAGCTGGAGAACACTATAGTTTCAAGGTACATAACGATATTGTTACGCAACAAGACAAAAAGGACAAACAACATTGGGCGGATTTGTCTCGAGGCCAGCAAGCGATGCTTGAGGGAATAGCAAAAGGCTTCGCAACAGACCTAGCGTTGAAATACCAACAATATTACCAAGAGTCAGTGTTAGCTCAAGCTAAGTTGGCTGAAACATTGATTGATGGATTAGAAGAGGAAACGCACAAGTCGATATATAGTAAGATCTCACTGGAAAGAGCGGGGAAAAAGCTTTTTGCCGCGGATTTTGCATCATCATGTCACACTGAAGTCGAGACATTGCTTGCCCTTTATCCAGAGCAAGACGGTATGAATGCGCCGCTACCATTGATACCGTCCGCGCAGCAAGCCAGTCGTGCTCTTGCCAATCTACAGCATTGCCAGCAAAGTCAGTTAGATTCTGCGCTTGGTCTGCTCAATCGCCTACGTAGTGAAAGCGTCGAAGGATTGGTTCGACAATCTTTGCATCGCCTATATCAGCAAGTTCTTAATGCCAAAATTAGTATTGTTGAGACCGCAGCTGTTAACTTAGAACAGCTAAAAGCAGGCTTAATTGAACAAATGCGCTCTGAAGGTCGAAAGGCGATAGAGAGTGTGTTTGAGTCAGGTTCCGTTGAGGCGGCTCATAACTACTTTATTGAGCAAGCAGACTATTTGGCTATGGATGAGATGTCTCGCAGTATTTTTGGCCGTCCTGTGACCACAACTGAGCGTCGGCAAAAATACTTTGTGCTTCAGGAAGGTTATCAAAAGTGTACCAAGATAGGTATTTTGGGAGGAGACCCTAACTTTAGAGGCTGCACTCAATACACATGGATTCCTGCTGAAATTGAGAGATATGATTCATCAAAAGATGCCGTGATATCGACAATGTTGATGCCAGATAAAGATGAGATAACACGTGTCTTTGAAAGCACATTAGATAACTTGATTGAAAACGGTTGGAATGCACAGCGCGAAGAAAACTGGCTTGAACGGCAAATCCTGAATTTTTCGCAGAAACAACGAATTGTTCAGAAAGCTCACCAAGATAAAGCGCAAGTGTTACGCTGGTTGTTTGACTCATCATCAGCAATAGAGCCTGAGTGTGGGGGAGGAAATGGGTGTGCAGGATGGTCTGAAGAGTATTTGAACAAAGAACACCTTTCAAGAGACTCCTCTTTACACCAGATAGCAAGCTGGTATGCAAAAAACAAAGACGATGGTTACTATGTGCACAATAAGCGAATGAACAAGCTTAAAAGCCTCATTCCAGCAGCTTTGGAAAGTGAGTGGCAAGCCAATCATCTCAAGGGATTTTATAGCTATATTTATCCTGATAGTTTTGATCTAGATAAACACGCACCGTTGATTGCTTCTGCGCTTAGGAACTCGAATCTCGATATCACCAATTTAGCATCGGCACTTCCTCTTGCGAAAGGAATAGTCAAAGCACAAATTGCTGAGGCGACCAATACAGCCAAACTGCACGATGAGGAATGGCTAAATAGTCAGATTGGTGACTTCCAGCGCTATATTGCTATTGTTCACGCACAGAATACGTCATCTGGTCACTATTCACCCCAAGAACTGGGCGTAACGGGTCTCTTCTCTGAACCACTTCCGGCTCACCTTCTACGTTACATGACGTTGGATACGCATCAGAATATGGATAATGAGAGTCAAAGTTATTACTACACTACCAGCGATTATGATGAGATGAGTTATGACACTCGTTTGCATTTTTCTATTGATGCTTTGTTTGACTCAAATTCAGAGCTAGGAAATAAAATTGACAGGTTAATGCAAGTTAATACCAAGTTTACTGATATGCCGGGCCGGAGTTGTTTGATTGTTTATCCACCACTTAAAGATGCTTTAATGCAAGTCTCGGCAGACGAAGGCTTGTACTGGCTTACTCCTTTTTATGAGTGGTTCGATAGCCTTACTCGTCAACAGTTCAAATTATTTAGCACGATTCGCTTTTCCGTAATGAAACAAAATGAACTCAATATCGGTTGTGAACTTAGCTCAACCAACCCCGAATATTGGCGCTAGAAGAGGATGAATAAAGTTATGGATACAATTAAGGATTTCAACATACCTTCTACATTTACACGTTTATATCTAAATAGGCTAGCATCCAATTTAAAAACACTCCTATTTGCTTTGTTATTCTCATTTTCATGGCAAAGCGCTGTGGCTGCAGAAGATTTTACCGAGTTTAAAGGCCGTAAGTTAACCGAGGTAGAAGTGCGGCAACAAGCTCAAGACTTAATGCAGTGGTCGATTGCTCACAACGCTAAAGCAGAAAGGAAAATGCTGCCTGCCGAATACAGTTCAATCAAGCGTTATGGCCGAGTTGATTACGATGTGATTAATGAGTATATGAGAAAGGGAGAGCCTGAGCGTTATTTGGGACCTATGTTTGATGACTCCATCAAGTCGAGTGTGTCCAATATCCGTAGCGCACTCAATAAATTGCCAAACTACAAAGGTACGGTTTACCGTGGTTCGTCAATTAAGAATAGCTTGTTAGATAGACTGAATATTGGAGATATTCTCTATGAAAGAGCATTTTTGTCGACCTCAACCATACCAAATGTTGCGTTTAACTTTTCTTCTGCAGGAGCCATTGAAGGTCGCTCGGCTGCTCAATTTAAAATCGAACTCAAATCGTCAGGTCGTGCTATCAATGCCTACACATTTAAAGACTATGAAGCGGAAGTGATGGCCAAGCCCAATACTTATTTTCGAGTAGAGGCTATTGAGCGTGTTTCAGCCAACCAGAACTTTATCAAGCTTAGAGAGGTGAAAAACCCGGCTAAATATGTAAGTGCAGATCCAGATATTCATGTTTATGATAGTTATAGTGGTGAAGAGGTAGCGGTTCGTTCTCGTTCAGCATTGCGCTGTTTGTAATAATAATCGGCTGAGCAAATTGCTCAGCCGATGGCCATTTATCGGTGAATTATTATACGCTAGGCAAAATACTGTCGGGCAGTAAGTGATTGTGAACAGCAAGTTTCAGAAGGTGGTTTGCTTGCTCAATATCTGGCGCAAAGTAGCGGTCCTTATCATAAAAAGACACTTTTTCGCGTAAGATGTGTTTCGCTTGTTCAACTTTCTCTGATGATTTATGCGGTGCTCTGAAATCAAGTCCTTGAGCTGCTGCAAGATATTCAACGGCTAATATGCCTCGTGTGTTTTCTGCCATATCACCTAGGCGTCGACCTGCAAAGGTTGCCATAGAAACATGATCTTCTTGGTTTGCTGACGTGGGCAAGCTGTCAACAGACGCAGGATGAGCTAACGTTTTGTTTTCACTGGCTAATGCAGCTGAAGTGACCTGCGCGATCATAAAACCTGAGTTGACACCTCCGTTGTCGACAAGGAAAGGAGGTAACTTACTGAGCGCGCTATCAATGAGCAAGGCCATGCGTCGTTCAGACAAGCTGCCAATTTCGGCAATGGCAAGAGCGAGATTGTCTGCTGCCATGGCAACTGGCTCAGCATGAAAATTTCCACCCGATATGATGTCGCCATCATCGGCAAAAACCAATGGATTATCAGAGACTGAATTTGCTTCAACCTCTAGAATATCTGCTGCATTTCGGATCTGTTGCAAGCAAGCGCCCATAACCTGTGGTTGACAACGAAGTGAATAGGGGTCTTGTACTTTTTCACAGCCAGTATGAGAGTCACCAATTTCGCTTTTTGCATCGAGCAGTTCACGGTATGCAAGTGCCGCATCCATTTGTCCACGGTGTCCTCGTACTCGATGAATACGTGGGTCAAACGGACGGCGACTTCCTAGCGCAGCTTCAACTGACATAGCACCGCATGTGATTGCAGATGCAAATAAATCTTCAGCCGCAAACAGTCCCTCTAGAGCAAAAGCCGTTGAAGCTTGGGTGCCGTTTAATAATGCCAGACCTTCCTTGGGAGCCAGAGTGATGGGCGTAAGACCGGCTACTTTCATTGCCTCCAAACCTGAGATTATTTTGCCTTTGTGCCGCGCTTGTCCTTCTCCCAATAGTACGGTGCTCATATGGGCTAAAGGTGCTAAGTCTCCAGAAGCACCGACTGACCCTTTTTTAGGTACACACGGATAAACCTCAGCATTGATGAGATCTATCAAGGCCTGTATGACAGATAGGCGTATCCCTGAAAACCCTCTCGCGAGACTGTTTACTTTAAGTAACATCATAAGTCTTACGGTTTCATCCGACATCAATTCACCGATACCAGCAGCGTGCGAGAGAACAATGCTTTTTTGAAGTGTTTCAAGATCTTCTGGTGCAATGCGAGTATTTGCAAGTAGCCCAAATCCTGTATTAATACCATAGACGGTGCGATTTTCTGCAATGACTTGCTGAACAATTTTTGTGCTTTCGTTAATCGCAGGAATTGCCTCTGGATCAAGTGAAAGTTCGACGGCGGAGCGACTTACCTCACGCAGTTGTTTTAAACTAACATTTCCTGGTTTTAGCGTTAAAGTGAACATCTTTATTTTTCCTTGCATCAACCTTGATTACTTAATTTTGCTGAGTTCTTCATTGAGCATCGGAAGGTCTAAGCCTTGCTCTGCAGCGCATTGTTTGGCAATGTCATAACCAGCATCGGCGTGACGCATCACACCTGTGGCGGGATCGTTATGCAGAACCCGAGCTATACGTTGTGACGCGTCATCGGTACCATCGCAGCAGATGACCATTCCAGAGTGTTGCGAAAAGCCCATACCAACACCTCCACCATGATGTAGGGATACCCATGTTGCGCCACCAGCAGTATTGAGCAGCGCGTTGAGCAATGGCCAGTCTGATACTGCATCAGAGCCATCCAGCATTCCCTCAGTTTCTCTATTCGGGCTGGCAACGGAGCCGGAGTCTAAATGATCTCTTCCAATGACGATCGGAGCCTTGAGTTCGCCATTTTTTACCATTTCATTGAAGGCTTGACCCAAGCGCTCACGATCTTTAAGACCAACCCAACAAATGCGGGCGGGTAAACCTTGGAACTGGATACGTTCACGGGCCATATCTAACCAGTTGTGAAGGTGGGGATTATCTGGAATCAGCTCTTTGACTTTTTGATCGGTTTTATAGATGTCTTCGGGATCTCCTGATAGGGCAGCCCAGCGAAATGGCCCAATACCTTGGCAGAATAAAGGGCGAATGTAGGCGGGAACAAAACCCGGAAAGTCAAAGGCATTCTCAACGCCTTCTTCAAGAGCCATTTGACGAATATTGTTACCATAATCAAGAGTCGCGGCGCCACGTGTCTGAAGTTCGAGCATTGCTCTAACTTGGATGGCCATGGACTCTTTTGCCGCTTTCACCACAGCCGCGGGATCTTGTTGCCGCATTTCTTCAGCATGCTTCATCGACCAACCAATGGGCAAATATCCATTGAGTGGGTCGTGGGCAGATGTTTGATCGGTGACGACGTCAGGGGTTATGTTTCGTTCTACAAGCTCTGGGAATACGTCAGCAGCATTAGCGTGCAGACCTACAGAAATAGGCTCATCTGATTCATAAATCATTGCGAGGGCTTCATCTAGGCTTGTGGCTTTTTTATCGACGTAGCCAGTACGTAAGCGATAATCTATACGCGATTCATCGCATTCAACTGCAATCATCGAGAATCCAGCCATAGTTGCTGCCAAAGGCTGTGCGCCTCCCATCCCTCCAAGGCCACCTGTTAGAACCCAGCGGTTTTTGGTCTCACCAGCAAAATTTTTTTTCGCAACCGAGACAAAGGTTTCGTAAGTACCTTGGACAATGCCTTGTGAGCCGATATAGATCCAGCTCCCTGCGGTCATTTGCCCGTACATCATAAGACCTTGTTTATCCAATTCGTTAAAATGCTCCCAGTTGGCCCAGTGAGGGACGATATTTGAGTTGGCAATTAATACTCTTGGCGCATTCTTGTGGGTTGGAAAAACCCCGACAGGCTTGCCTGATTGAACAAGTAATGTCTGATCGTCTTCCAGTCTTTCAAGAACTTCTACGATTTTGTCGAAACATTCCCAATTTCGAGCGGCACGTCCAATTCCGCCGTATACAACCAGTGCATGAGGATGTTCAGCAACATCAGGATCTAAGTTGTTCATTAACATACGAAGTGGCGCCTCTGTTAGCCATGACTTCGCTCTTAATTTTGTCCCTTGAGGGGCGTGGATCGTACGGCTAGTATCGAGGCGAATATTTTCTGCTTGACGTTCCGTCATGAGTTAACTCCTTGTTTTCACGTTATCAAGGTGAATGCGGTTGACGCAAAAGCAATGCTTCTGCGTTAGTGATGCCGCGGTATCGTTGTAGGTTATTTTTCTGAGAAAGCGTTCGCTATGTCCCAACAGAGTCTGGCAGCAAGTCGTGCAGTTTGGCTGTCGACGTCGTAAGTTGGGTTGTATTCGGCAATATCTGCAATGACCAACTTTTGTTTGTAATGTAAAATCCTGTCCAAAAATAACGCTATCGTATCCATGCTGACCCCTCTTGCTGCTGGAGCACTAACGCCAGGTGCTGTTGAGGCGGGGAATACGTCGAGATCTATGGTAAGATAGATGTAGTCGCATTTATCAATAAAATGCTGTAGTTGTGTGAGATGATAGATATGATTTAGATGCGCTAAGTCTTTATCTTCGACAAACCACACGTTGAGGTCTTTAGCGCGTTCAAATAACGCTTGGGTGTTGCTTGCACGACTGACCCCCAAGCAGGCATAGTGAAATGGCCAATCGTGTTTGAGGCAATAATCATGTATTTGATTAAAAGGCGTTCCAGAGCTCGGTTTGACATCCGCATTGCTGCTTTCAAATGCGCGTAAATCGAAGTGCGCATCGAAGTTAATAATGCCAATTTTGGGTGCTTTAGCGGGGTTGAGATATTCAAAATAGCGTGCTAGCCCTAGAAAAGATGCCCAGGCTACTTCATGGCCACCACCCAAAGTGATGACTGGAGTGGAATGCAGAGCTGCTGCAATAACGTCAGCGCAGTGAGATTGATGTTGTTCAAGCAAATCGTCTTCACAGACTATGTTGCCCAGATCAATGACGACACTTTCCTTATGCCACGCCATATTCGCCAATGCACGCCGAATTAAATCAGGCGCTTTCCTCGCACCTATTCGTCCTTTATTACGTGCAACACCAGCGTCACAAGCAAAGCCCAATATACTGACTGCATTATGATACGGTTCAAGATCTTTGACTTGAAGTTGTTTAATGATGTGATGAACACGTTTACCCAAGGCACCATCTTCTTGGTCGTGACGCCCTTGCCAATGAAAATCTTGATTCGTTGTCGGTAGTTTAGACATGTTCAACTTCTCCATTTACTACTCGAGCTGTTAGTCTCGCGATGCCCTGCTGATAGCTAAAGTCTGCCGGATGTTCTACGTCCCAAATAGCGAGATCTGCGTCAAAGCCATGTTGGATTTGGCCTTTAACTTTTGCCAGTCCAAGCGCTTTTGCTGCATGACAGGTAACGCCACGTAGTGCTTCTTCAGGTGTCAGTCCAAAAAGTGTGCAGCTCATATTCATCATCATAGTCAAATCTGAGAAAGGTGAGGTGCCTGGGTTCACATCCGTTGCGATTGCCATGGGTATCTTACGTTGACGCAGCAGTTTGATTGGAGGGAGCTGAGTTTCTTTTAGAAAGTAAAAGGCACCAGGTAGTAAGGTCGCCACAGTATCAGAGTTTGCTAAGGCGCTAACGCCTTCCCCATCTAAATATTCAATATGATCCGCTGAAAGTCCTTTGTACTTAGCGGTTAGGGCTGTCCCGCCTAAATTTGATAGCTGCTCAGTATGGCCCTTAACATTTAGGCCGTATTGTTTGGCGGTGATGAAAACTTTTTCTGTTTGCTGCAAGTTAAAGCCAATCGACTCACAAAAGACATCAACACTAGACGCAAGCCTTTCTTCAGCAACCATCGGAATTATTTCCTCGCATATCAGTCGAATGTAGTCATCTGATTTGCCTTGATATTCAGGAGGGACTGCATGTGCGGCAAGCAATGTCGTAACAACGTTAACTTTTCTTCTGTCTTGCAACGCTTTAGCCGCGCGCAACATTTTAATTTCGTCTTTTAAGGTCAGTCCATAGCCTGACTTGATTTCAACCGTGGTGACGCCAGAGCGAATCAGTCCATCAAGGCGAGGTAGTGCGTATTCCACCAATTCATTTTGGGTGGCCGCTCTTGTTGCCTTAACGGTAGCGAGAATACCGCCCCCTTGTCTAGCAATTTCCGAGTAGGGCATACCATTTAGACGCATCTCAAACTCATTGGCTCGATTGCCTGCATAGACGAGATGTGTGTGGCAATCAATAAATCCGGGCGTAACGAGTTTGTACTTACAGTCGTAAATCGGTGTATCTGCGGGAAGTTGATTTGGCAAAGCGTGAAGTTTTCCTGCTTTAACATACAAATCTGTCGGCTGGGAAACTAAGTATCCTTGACTGCCGGAAACCATGGTAACGATTCTGGCGTTGGTCAGTAGCAACTCTTGTTTTTGACTGTAAGAAGTTGAATTACCGTTACCATCTATCATGCTGTTGTCCATAATCACAAATGTATATACAAATATTCATTCAGACCGAGAATTTGATCAAGAACATTGTTGATAAATTGTGATCAGAAGAGTTTTATTTTGTTATGTAAGTAAGATTTTAGAGCTCAATTTATAGCGTGTACCTGGATGATATAAAAGTGCGGAGCTTACGAGTTTATCCTCACTCCAAGTTCTACGATTGAGTAACAAACAAGGCTCATTAAGTCCCATTTTTAAGGCGCTGCGAACGGTATCATCTGCGGCAACCGCTTCGACAGTGTGTTCTATTGCACTTAACGGGCAATTATCAGAAAGATATTGGTTGGGGGTGATTTGGCTAAAATCTTGATCGAGATAGCCCGGTATGTAAAGACTATTGACCCAACGTAGTTCATATTGAATCGGGAAGTTGTCTTCCAAATGAATGATTTCGCTATAAAAAATTGGGCTTCCCAACATTATTCCAAGTTTAGTTGCGATTGAATCATCTGCTCGTAAGGCGATTTGTTTGATCACTTTACTCGAGTAAGTTTTGCCACGAAGTCTCACCTCTTCAGCAATATTCTGAATATCGAGTAACGGGGATTCTGCTTTGTCGTCGGCGATACAGACGAAAGTACCAAGCCTCGGTTTTCTGGAAAGTTTTCCTTCAGCAACAAGATCTCTCACCGCTTTATTGACCGTCATACGGCTTACTTTGAACTGTTCGGTCAGTTCTAATTCTGTTGGAATACGATGTCCGATAGGCCACTTAGCAGACTCGATATTATCAATAATATAACGCTTTATTTGCAGATATAAAGGGGATTGGCTCATGGTTGCTTATTGAATGATTATTTGACTATACAAATGTTGATTTATTTTTGACTAAATTGCAACACTGGATTATTGCCAGCTTGCTGATGTTTTAGTTAAATAAATCACTTGCGGATGAGTTTTGAAGCAGGATAATCAAGCAATATCAAGATTATAAGAAGGTAAAACTATGTTTGGTCAGTTGAAAGCATCATTAGGTATTGGGGCTGCACAAGTGGATACGGTACTCGATAGCGTTTCGTATATACAAGGGGACACACTGCAAGGTAGTGTAAACATTCAAGGGGGTGATGTTGCCCAACAAGTTGATGCAATTAACTTGAAGCTTTGTACAGAAGTGAAAATAGAAGGGGACAGCGGTACTCGTTACCAGCCATTTGTTCTAGGTACATTGGAAGCTGTACAGCCTTTTACGATTGAGGCTGGTGCAATAAAACAAGTGCCGTTTCAATTCAAACTCGACCCAGAAACGCCAATTACAGCTCTAAAAGCACGGAAAAATCAATGTCATGTATGGCTAGAAACAAGTCTTGATATTGACTTTGCTATTGACCCTAAAGATCGAGATTTCGTTGAAATAAAGCCTCTACCTGTCGTTGCAAAGCTTATTTCAGCCATTGAAAGTTCTGGCTTTACTATGACTAAAGCGGACGTTGAAAAAGGTTACTTGAACGGTGGTAGCTTTTCATCAAAGTCTGGGTGTTATCAAGAGATTGAGTTTATAAATAATAGCCTACTTAATAAAAAAGAAATCGAGTTGTCCTTTATCTTGGATGCTGATACCGTTCACTGTTTGGCCGAGGTAGATAGAGCCATGAGTTTTAGAGGGGATCAATACATCTCTTTCTCATTACACAAGGATGCAAATGATGCAGAAATACGCTCAGCATTAACTCAAATTTTGTCGGTCTAGGGTTGTTGAGAATCTCTCTCGCTTTGTGAGCCAAAACGGTATCGATAGCCAATACCAAATGCTATATCGGTACTGTTATCTGCATTAAACATATTTTCGATTATTGTCAGCTCTATTGCTGAGCTGTCAAGCAGGTAACGATAGCCAAAGGTAAATTCAGTCGAAGGTTTAGAAAACTCATCCTCACCACTTGATACCCCCTCGTGCACAGCAAGTTGTCCTATCAAGTGATGTCTTTCAAAAAGCTGATAGCGGTAACTGCTTCCAACCGTCCAAGTGCTCGAACGATAGGGCATATCTTTAAACACCGTTGGCGTATTTCGGAAAGTTAATGCCACAATTGCATCCAGTGAATGCTTATTCCGGCGATATCCGTAGTTGATTTGAATACCTTGCTCAAATTCAGAAGAGGCGAAAATACCGCTGTTCGTATTATTGTAATACACGGATAACCCAATCGATAAACCATGATGCTCTTTGGTGACGACTTGATACTGTAAATAACTGGTTAGTGCATGGCTAAGACTTTCACCACGGAAATTTTCGAGATCAATACCATATTCTGGGATATCAATAATAAATCGGTTTTTGGCTACATCCTCTCGTCCATTCTGGTCGATATTGAACCAGTCATGAAATGAGATAGTGAGTTGGTCTAAATGGTTGTTACCAGCATAGTTCCACCGATAGTTTAATTCGAGTTGCCAGTCTTGGTGCAATTGCCATCGACTCCCCACGGCTATTTGGTTTTGATAGTAATCAAGCTCATAATCTGGGGTAACCGCCCAGATACTAGAAATGGTTCCTGTTCCAAACGCTTCTAACTGGTTTTCATCCATTGAGAAACCAGAACGAAGTTGCGGTGATAAACTGTTGGTATGAAAGGGTGATTGGGTGTAACTTTGTGCCGGCCCATAATCGTTAAGCTTCGCGGCACACACCAAAAATGTAGGTAATGCAAAAATAAAAAAGCAAAGTGTTTTTATGCCATTCATAGTGCCTATTCTAATTCTTATAATACTGATATAAGGTTAGTTTAGGTTTCCAGTGTTTTCCTTCTTGGGTTTCTTGTCATTAACCAGTAAGGTTCCAAAATCTCCAAATATGAGCAAAATTTTGGAGATGTGGAAAAGTAAACATCTTATAAAGGATAGACTTTTTCAAAGTGCTCTAACACGAGTTCTGAATCCAAATTAAATGTCGCACCGACTTCATTGGCATAGTTGGTGAAAAATTTTATATGCGCATCGCGCCACCATTGGTAACTTAAGTCGCCTTCTCCTTCCAAACGGGCAAATTCTTCGGTCACTTTATTGAATGGACAAATGCACACCTTGTTGAGCCTGATAATACATACTGGCTCTTGATTCCAATTTAGGACGACACTTAACCGGCCCACTTCGGGCAGAGGTTCGTTTTCGATGTCATAAGCCTCTTTGAGACTGCAAGAGGCTTGTTTTATGCCTTGGTTTATAAGCTTGGCACATCGATTCGCATTAAATTCATCGCTGCAAAAATGTTCAGCAATTGGGTTTGTGATGTCCTGACGTTGCTCCAAAGGTAAAGAGTCTAGGTATTGATTCAAAAATGCGAGTTGTGGTGGTGTCATATCTTTTTCCTTATCTCCAGCCTCTGGGGCTGGAGAACGATGAAGTTAGGCTGCACTTAGATGTGTCGTGATGTATGGCTGCCATGCGTCTTGATAGAGTGCTTTTGATTCCATACGCATAGAACGAACTTGAGCCAATTCAAACTCGCTTAGGCTGCGACGTTGCGCTGCTGCTTGACGTTCAATAGTTTGGATTCGTTCATATAAGTCATGCTCGGGACCATTTTTTACATCAGCAATGGCTTTAAGATGTAGCTGTACCTCTGCCACTAAATTGGTTTTAGGTAGCTGCACAAGCAGATTGAGATCGCGATAGCCTGAAGCCGTTGGTTTTTTAAAGCGGTTTTTTACTTTGACTATGGTTGTTTCGCGATTAAGTACTTCATAAATAGACATTAAGCCTTCGATATCGTTTGCTACCAGTGTCGCTCTGGCAAGGTCTGTTATCCGCTCCACTTGACCATCAAGCTCATGAGCTATTTTTTCACTTGCGCGTTGAGAAGATTTTATACCTGAAAAATACGCTTGAGTTGATGTCAGCATAGCCGTACTTTTGCAGATCAATTCAAGCTCTGCTTGAGCTTGGTGGGCTTTGCTATAAAGCACATCGAAATCAGAATAGGGTTGGATGGGATTGGCTGAGGTTGTTTGAACACTATATAAACCACTGAGATTATGTTTGAACGCTTTAGAGCAAACTTGATTTTGGTCTGTAGGGCAGTTTCCTTCGCCATTGGGTGACGTTTGTATCGCAGCGAAAGCGGGCGCGCGGCCGAGCAGCAAAAGCATAAGTGCAGTGGTTCGCAAAAATAAGCTCATTTACTCTCCTTAGATTTATCGCTTCTTGGGATTTAAAGGGTGGGGTAAAAGCTCAGTCACCAAGAAGTACTTATCTCATCTCTTTACATGTGGTGGGATTGAAACAAAAACAACCTATACAAAAAGATCAATGCCATTATTTGAAGTAAATCTCATTAAATATGATTTACTTACACACATGTTTCTTATTCACTAGCGACAATTATAAGCTTCTAACCTGAACCTAATCTGAACGAATTTTGCAGCTAAAGAGATACCACTCAATCAGCGATTCAGATACGCTAGAGATCTCCAAAATGAAAAAGAGTAACAAGATGAAAGATCCCGAGTTTTGGCATAGTCGCTGGGCGGCAAATAAAATTGGTTTTCACCTTGATGATGTCAATCCATTACTGATAGAGTTTTGGTCTGAGACCAATCCCGATCGCGAAGATAAGGTCTTTGTTCCCTTATGTGGGAAAACTGAGGACCTGATTTGGCTTGCATCAAAGCATGAACATGTACAAGGCGTTGAATTAAGTGAGATTGCCGTTCGCTCTTTTTTTGCCGAGCACTTTTACACTCCTATGGTGACTTCGGTAACGGGTCAACATGACTTGCACCAGTTTGATGAGATATCCATTTATACTGGGGATATTTTTACCGCACCTTTGGAGTCTGTCGATTTAGTTTATGATCGGGCGGCTTTGGTGGCATTGCCTGAGCCCATGAGGTGTGATTATGCACGACGAATCAAAGAGTTACTAAATTCTGGAGGGCGCATTTTGCTTATCACTACAGAATATCACCAAGAAGAGATGGCTGGTCCTCCGTTTTCGGTAACAGAAAACGAAGTCAATAGGCTGTTCCCTGAATATAAAATATCGAAGCTACATCGTGATGAGGCTGATCAATCTCATCCTCGAGTTATAAAATATGGCCTCTCTAAGTTTGCAGAAGAAGTCTATTTGCTAGAAAGTTAACGATTACAACTTAATTTATGTGGGTCACTGAATATAGTGACCCATTTTGGGATTGATGATGTATAAAGTTAAGGATAGCCAATAATGAATAGAATGGCATTTCTTTATCAAGAATTAATGAATTGTTATGCAGTATAATTCAAAATTATTAATTCATATATAATTAATGTTGTTATTTATTCTAGCTAAGTACAATCATATCTAATTATAATGTTGTAATAAAATCACTTTGTTTGGATGTGATCTGCAATGTTAAATAATTGTTGCTAGATTTGTTTTTGTCATTATATTCGATACTGTATAGTCAGTTGTATAAGAGTAAATTATGACAAAAAATTATCTTAATCGGCTTATTGGTCTTTTTTCTGTATTATTATTTACCAACCAAGCAAATGCAGATCTCAATCATACTCTCCTTGATATTGATAGGTGCACATTGTTTGGTTATGAAAAACAATATCCTGACAAATGTAATTATTATTTCTTGGACTTGGCAAGCATTTCCATTCATGAAAGACAAGCATTTACCAGCACTATTTTAGGCATTGGATTTAGTTCTCCTTACACACTTATCACAAGTCCTAAAGATATCAAAGCTCGTCAAATATATATAATGGAAGAAAAAGAGTTAGATTATATCTCGAGCATTATTTATGCAATACCTCAGAAGACGTCAAAGATCCAAAGATCCACTGCCAATGTTAGTAATTCTCAAGTCATTGAGTTTGCTTTCCATAGAAGGTTTCCTATCGGTAGACAAGAAAAGGGAAATACAAACCTAAAGTTTAAGGTTAGATATTATCGAAAGTCACCTTATTTTTATAAGTTTGGTGATAAAGATAAGTTCGTAGAAATTACCTTAGATGAAGGCGCAGGCGTAAATATGGGTGACGAAGAAGACATTTATGCATCTTGGAAATATAATATCCACACTAGCTATGTTTATCGGGAGTATATAGACTCAACTAGCATAGATATAAAAGTTAATGAGAGTGATCGTCTTGATAATGGTGATATTTACCTAAACGATCTCGAGCCTAGGATGCAGGACCAAACAGACACTAGGATTGAGAAAGAGACCACCTCTTCCATTAAGCTAGGCCTGGGGCTTGCTCCAAAACTTCCCATTCAAGATATTGAATATCAGTTAACCAATAAGTACAGCATAAATAGTAGTAAGCAATTTGGATTAAAAACTCATGCATACAGAGATGGGTATCAGCTTAACTATCTCAATAACACTTATGGATCTCATTTAGAGCCAGAAGAAGGTTTTTGCAGTTTGGGTACAGCAGACGGCTGGTGTTGGGACTGGGCTAACTCAAAAGACTTTCCGTGGGACTTTAGCAAGCTAAGAGATAGAAATCCACTCTCGTTGCAGGGTCTTAGACCCGATTTTGTTGCCAAAATAGCAGCAAAGCCTCAGGTGAGTGGCTTTTCAACAATAAGTATTCGTTCACAAGTAAATACCTTGGCCCTATTTGGACAAAATCGAATGTTCTTAGGCAGAAGATACATCATCTCCAACAAGCTCTTTTCATCTGGTCCGAATCCTAATTGGCGAGAAGACCGAAATTACGAGAAACGAGCTTATACCGATGAGTTTTCTATTTTGGTTGATTGGGATAGCCCGTGGTTTTTGGGTAGTGACGCTGTAACAATAAAATCGGTCTATTTGAGCCAAAATGACGCAATGTGTTTGACAGCTGAATCCAACTACCAACTGTCATTCAAAAAGTGTGTAGAGGGGAGTAAATCCCAAGCTTTCGTCTACGATCAAGAAAAGCGTTATCGCAGTGTAGCAAATTTGGACCTATGTTTAGATACTGCAGGTGACCAATTGAGACTTAGTGATCAATGCAGTGATGACTACGCACCTAATACGCAAGTTTGGTACTGGGAAGAGCCAAATCGTTTTACAAATGATGTGTTACTGACCATTAACTCAGATCAATCAATAAATTTAATCGATGCTTCTTCTGGGTTACCGAAGGTTATCAAAGTAAACTACGATGACCCCAAACCAAATGGAACGCAGTTTACCAGTCGCTTTGCAGACTTTGGTACTGCCACCTGCTTGTGCAGTAGTAATGAATGATGTACTTTGGAAGATATCTTGATAGCATCACGTTTAGCTCAGCAGAAGAGGCATTTGCTGAGCTTTTATCTCTGGTAAACATGCACTATTTAGACACTCAAAAACGAGTGCGAATCTCTCTTTTGACATCTGCTTCAAAGCAACGAGGATAACTTTCCAGTGAGCTAAATAAATTGAGTTTATAATTTAAATTACATTTATGTCATTATTGTTGATTGGCGACGTGATTAGATGAAATTTGATCCTGATAACTCGATTAAGATTCCTATAACTACGCTCACTGTTGGGATGTTTGTGACGGCCATTGAAGACAGTGAACGGGTTCATCTTGCACATGCTGGTAGGGTGTCTTCTAGCAAAGCGATTAAGCAGTTGCAAAGCAATGGAATTAAATTTGCTTGGGTAGATCAGAGCCTTTCGACTAAAGGCAGCGTGTTTAAGCCGGTTGTCGATAATGCATCGGATACGATCACTCAACTATCGACAGCAGCAAAACGTCAGCTACCCAATCGAAAAGTTCGTCAATCGACAGCCGTGAAGATAATTCGTGATGCTCGCGAATTGGCAAATAAATTGCTAAATGAAACCTTTGACAATACCTCTCTTATTATTCCCGATTTAGAGCGGTGGGCTGAAGATCTTATTACTGAAGCTTTGGATGATACAGATGCTCTTCACTGTGTCTCTGCTTTGCGAAACAAAGATGAATATTTGCTCGAACATTCGGTCAATGTGGCAACGTTGCTCGTCACATTTGGCAAATTCATTGGTTTGTCGAGTGAGATGCTAAAGCAAATGGCAATAGGGGGTATCATTCATGATGTTGGCAAAATTAAAGTGGATAACAAGGTGTTACAAAAGCAAGGTAAACTTACGCCTGAAGAGTTTGAGCATATGAAGTTACACCAAGTTTACGCAGAACAAATCATTTCCGAGGTGTCTGGTATCAGTCAAGTTAGCCGAGATGTGTGCCTGATGCATCATGAGAAACTTGATGGCAATGGGTACCCTAATGGCCTAAAAGGAGATGAGATTCCTCTACATGGTCGCATGAGTTGTATTGTTGATATATATGATGCGCTGACTGCAGATCGTTGTTACAAGGAAGGGATGAGCTCTGCTGATGCATTTAAAGTTCTTCTTACACTGACACCTTTTCATCTTGATAAAGACTTAGTCTATAAATTTATTAATTGTGTAGGTGTATATCCAGTTGGCGCGATTGTTGAGTTGAATGATGGTAGAATCGGTATCGTTTGGACGTCAAATGTGAATGAGCCGCTTAAACCGGAAGTTAAGTGCTTTTACTCGCGTAAATATAAACGGTTCATGGATGTAAAGTTTGTTGACCTAAAGGACAAGCGCTACACGATTGATAAGGCCATAGCGCCATGTGACTTGGAAATTGATCCTACGCCATTTTTTGATATTTAACTCGAAAGGTGCCCTAAAGGCACCTATGAGATGGACAAACATATCAAATAGCTAAATAGGTGAGAGGAATGTCGGGGTTAATCGCTTCTAATGTTGATTGGGTCGTTTCTAAGTGACTACAGCTACCTTCAAGCATTTCTACCAATGTTGCGGATTCTATTTGCTCAAAAGAATGCCCAGCGAGAAGAATCTGACTCAGTGCCACTTGTAGTGGTGGCAAGCTGGGATTAAATGCAGCGTTTTCAGCATAAGAGCCCTGATAGATTTTACCGCTTTTCATCTTAATGCAGACACCACTGTAGTTTTTGGTATAGGGCGCATAACTTTTATTCAGAGCACTGAGTGCTAGGGTGATCATCTCATCTTTTTCTTCGGAGACATTACCGTGATCAATAGGTGCCATTAGACCCGATTTGATGCCAAGATCCGAAGGACCAAAAGAGTCAGGAAGGTAACTTTGAAGTGATCGTTTGCCTATGCTGGGGAGCTGGACTAAGAGTTGTTCTGCCGTTGCCAATTCATTCATAAACTGGCGGCAATGACCACAAGGACTGAAATTGATGGTGATGTCAACAATGCCTTGCTCACCTTTCATCCATGCATGACTTATTGCAGATTGCTCGGCATGTACAGTCTGACCAAGCTGGGTGCCAGCAATTTCCATGTTTGCTCCAAAATAAAGCTTTCCTGATAGTCCTTCGGCTATAGCACCAACATAAAAATTTGAAATACTCGCATGAGCATAGGCTGCTGCAAATGGAAGTAGGGCAACTTTAAGTTCACTATCGTTCAGGCCAGATATTTGTAATAGCTTGGAATATTGGTCTTTTGATAATGTGGCACCAAAGTCATCGGCAAGTACGAGAGGAGATAGAAAGCCTGCAATATTGGTAGGAGCTTCAGCGAGTGCATGCTCGAGGCGGTTTCTCATAATGAATCCTTGTTTTAACATTATTGAGCATCTACAAGCCGAAATGTTACGTATCATCTTAACGGAGTCAGATGCGGCAGTTTATTTTATGTGACATTGGAAAAAATACAGTGATCTAAATCACTATTATTGGTGTAACAAAAATGTATATTTCATGGTATGGGTGACTTCACACATGTTATCGATTGCATATCTATAAAGAGTGAACTCTACCTAATTATTAAAACTTATTTGTTTGGTGTCTCGCTATGTGGCTACCCAAAGCGCAAAAGCAAAGAACATTGGAGAAATAATAGACGTGATGACACCACATAGAACCAGTGCAAGAGAGCTAAATGCGGCATCTTGGCCATTTTTTTCTGCGCATGTCGCAGTACCAAGAGCGTGGGAAACCGTGCCCATGGTCAAACCTCTCGCAATTGGATGGGAAATTTTTAGTAGATTGTATATAGGGTAGGCACCTATTGCGCCAAATAACCCTGCAAGCATAACTAAAATGGCTGCAATTGATGGCTCGCCACCGAGATGGCTTGATATTTCCATAGCAATCGGCGTCGTCACAGATTTTCCGAGTAAACTGGCTACTAGGGTTAGATCAGCGTGCAAATATGAAGCAATAAGCGTTGTTGTAAACATTGACATGGCGCTTCCGACGCTACATGACAACATGATAATACGCCAGTTTGAACGTATTTGTGGCAGTTGTTCATACAAAGGATAAGCAAGTGCAACTACAGCTGGTTGAAGTAGATAGTTTATCCACTGGTTATCTTCATAATAGGCATCAAAAGGTATCTCAAGATAAATTAGACAAGGAATGATGACAATTAGACTGACAAGAAGCGGATTCATTAAAGGGTTTCTTACTTTTTGACAAAGCCATCGAGCGGAGAAAAAAACCACCACAGTAAAAATTAACCACATTATTTGTTTCCTTCTCGAAGTAGCCGATCGAGCATCAACGCCAGTGTAACTAGGACAACAAAACTGCCTCCGATAACACTTGCTAGCACAGGTAAAGCGTTGGCATAGAGCATATCGAAATGTTCCATTAGACCGACACTCACGGGAACAAATAGCAATACCATGTAGCGGATGAAAATTGTTGCACTTGGACGCACCCACTCAGAAGGTATGATTCCTGTGGCGAGGAGGCCAAATAAGATTAGCATGCCGATAATACTGCTTGGTATAGAAGTACCCAGTAAAGATTGAATCTCACTGCCTACAATTAAGCATGCAAAGATTAGCCCCATGGAGATGGCATACTTGAGTAGCGTTTTTGTCATGATACGTCCTGATCAACAATTACAACTTAACTATAAACACAAATACACCAGACGCTCTTGCCTAGTGTAATGATTAACCTGCTATGACCGAATTATTATTTTGAGTTGTTAAGCAAGCTTTGTTTAGTTAGGACACAGGTAGTGATTTGTCTAAGAGACCAACTTCTCGACGTATTGGTACACGGATTTTAAAATAGTAATTTTACTTTCGTCACTCTCATATTCATGAACTAAGTTTTCCAAATTGAGCATATAGTCTTCGATACGACAACCAAAGTAGTCTTGACAATGTGCAGCCCATTGGTGTTGTTCAGTTTCGCTTAATGTTGAAGGGAAGTTTCTAGCTCGGTATCGAAACAAAAGTGGCTTAATACGTTGATCATTATAGGAAATATCTAATGAACCTAAACATTCAGGGGCTGTTTCTCTAATAATGTTCATTGAAGTTCGGTCTGCCGGTGAAAAAAAACCGTCGTACAGCTGTGAATCAACGTCCTTATTATCACCATATTCTCGTTCCAATGCATAAAGTGAGACAAGTTTTTCACGGATCTCTGGATGTTTTTTGATGATATCTAGATGTTGTAAGCAAAGCTCACGATTGATACCAATAGTTGCTGCATTTTCAGCGGTGAGTGTTTTTGCAGGGGCCAAAATTGGGCATTTATTTAAATGAATAAGCTTAATGGGGACTGGAAGCTCGTGTGGCCCTAGTTCAGTGTGCCTTGTGTATAACCGTTGATTGAGCTGTTCAACATTCAGATCGAGAAGTGGTTGGGGATCTTTGGCTAAATCTATCACAATTACGGCATTTTGATTGGTTGGATGCCAAGCTAGTGGTACAACCCAACTGGTGTACTGGCACTCTCTACCTAACATGCCTGATACGTGCATAAGTGGCGTCATGTTGATGATATCAATAAGTTCATTAAGTTTCCGCTTATGACGCATGTTCAAGAAGTAATCAAACAGCTTAGGTTGAGCGGATTTGATTTTTTTTGCCATCTCAATGGTCGCGATAACATCAGCCATAGCATCATGCGCATTTTCATGTTCAATACCATTAGCAACTGAGAGATGTTCGAGTTTAAAACTGGTAAAACCTTCCTCATTTTCAGGCCAATGGATACCTTCAGGTCGAAGTGCGTGGCATGCACGCATAACATCAAGCAAGTCCCAACGCGAGTTCCCGTTTTGCCAGCTCCAAGCATATGGATCGATAAAATTACGATAACAGGTATAGCGAGTGACTTCGTCATCAAATCGGATATTGTTGTAGCCCAAGCTAGTCGTATGAGGTACCGATAACTGTTGGTGTATCTGAGCGATAAACTCGGGTTCTGGTAGTCCCTGTTTTAATGCAGTTTGTGGGGTAATTCCAGTGATTAAGGCGGCTTCTGGTGAAGGAAGATAATCAGAAGGGGGCTTACAATAAATAACCAGAGGTTCACCAACAATATTAAAGTCCATATCAGTGCGCACGCCTGCAAACTGACATGGTCTATCAAGCGCTGGGCTTGTCCCCCAAGTCTCATAATCGAAGAAGAAAAATGTTGGTTGTTCTTTGTTATTCATTCGTTGATTGCTCTATTTGAGATATTTCACCATGAGTATTGTATATCAGATGGTTAGTGAAGACCGCAGTTTTCTGACGTGACTGGTATCTGTTAACAACTATATTACTGGTGATAGTGATTAGGAGATGCAATGAAACGGCAGACTTTGGAGGCGGAAAGGACATCGGCATTGGTTGAGATCTAGCTATTGATGCTGTTTACTTAAACTTTTTCACCAGAGAACGATATTCAGGCGTTTTTTTAAACGTATCCAGCGCGGCTTGCATTTGGTTGACAACCTCGATAGGCGTACTTTTGTTGACCGCGAAGTAGTTGTCATTGAACTGAAATTGATACACCCGCTCAACAAGTCTAGTGGATACATTCAGTACTTTTAACTGTGCTTCAGCGCCTTTCCAGTTGGTCGCCCAAAGGTCGATACGGCCTTTGACAAGTTGCTGTGCGAGTAGCGCTGCGTCATGTGAGCGTATGATGTTTTCGTCCGGTACCCCCAGTTTCTCGACGCGTTTTTCTAAGCTGTCTCCTCGTATAACTCCGATACGATATTGAGCCAAATCTTGGCTTGAGATAATGTTCACTTTGCTGGTCTTTCTCGCAATTAGGAAGGATGGCGTACCTTGTGATATTGGCCCTACCCACAAAAACAAAGACTCTCGCTCTGGCTTTCTCGACGTGGCAAACAACACGCTGCCTTTTCGGTTAAGTGTGTCCTTATAGGCTCTTGCCCAAGGCAATACCGCAATATCCTCTCGGCTAAGACCTGATTTAGCATGTCTGGCTATCCCGAGCAGCACTTCAACAGAAAGCCCAGTCAAAGTCCCATCGGTATCGACAAAATTCAGTGGAGGGTATTCTTCGGTCATAAATTTAAGGTCTGCCCATGGATCAGACAGAGGAAGGGCTGCTCTCGAAACAAAAGACAGTACAACTAATGCTGTTATATAAATTGTTCGACGCATCATACACGGTATCGTTTGGCGCACAGTTAGGGTTTATATATCGAGAATAGGTCATATTTATGTGAACAGCATTATATTAAGATGAAACAGGTATGTATTATTGATTAAAATGAGTTTAGAAGAGCCTCAAGCGAACACTTGAGGCTAAGTATTGGATGTTAGGCTTGTCGAGTCTCGAGCTCTTTATCGCTAAAATTTTTGCCGATCAATCGACTAGTAATTGTGCCCGCGGTCATAGCGCCAGAGACATTTAAAGCGGTGCGTGCCATATCAATTAAAGGTTCAATCGATATGAGTAAAGCTGCGATAGTAACAGGGAGCCCCATGGCCGGAAGGACAATTAATGCGGCAAAGGTAGCACCGCCTCCCACGCCCGCAATACCAAATGAACTGACTACTATGATCGCAATAAGAGATAAAATAAAGTGTATATCTGTTGGGTCAATACCCACGGTAGGTGCGACCATCACAGCAAGCATTGCTGGGTAGATACCAGCACAACCATTTTGGCCAATAGTGGCTCCAAATGAGGCTGATAGGTTGGCAATGGCAGGCGGCACGTTTAGTTTATTGATCTGTGCCTCCACATTGAGAGGGATGGTTGCCGCTGAACTTCGAGAGGTGAACGCAAAAGTTAGAACAGGCCAAATTTTTTGAAAATAACTCTTTGGGCTCACACCAACAAACGACATTAGCACCCCATGCACGACGAACATCAGAGCAATAGCGACGTAAGAAGCGACAATAAAGCCTAGTAGATTGAGAATATCATTGGCACTCGAAGTCGCGACAACTTTTGCCATAAGCGCTGCGATGCCATAGGGTGTCAGGGCCATAATCATTTTTACAAGGCGCATGATGATAGATTGGGTAGCATCGACAAATAAGCTTATTGGGCCTTCCAATTCTTGCTTTTCGATCATGACTTTACGTGCGGCGATTCCAGTGAGTACACCAAAAATGACCACAGCGATAATGGATGTTGAGCGTGCTCCTGTGAGGTCTGCAAACGGGTTAGTAGGAATAAAGCTGATTAGCATTTGGGGTATGGTGAGGTCGCTAACAGCACCTGCTTTATTCTCCAAAATGGCAATTCGGGCTGTTTCCCTTGTGCCCTCAATTAATCCCTGTGCGGTAAGCCCGAACGCTTGAGTGACAATAATACCTATCAGAGCCGAAATCGCAGTCGTCGCTAACAGGATTGAGATGGTTAAGCCAGAAATTTTACCCAGTGAGCCTCCTTTTTCTAACTTAACGACAGCAGAAATCATAGAGACCAACACAAGTGGCATGACGACCATTTTGAGCAGGCCCACATAGCCACTACCAACAATATTTATCCACTCAAGTGTTTGACTGATAACGGGAGTTTCCTGACTAAATAGCAGTTGTAACATAAGCCCGAATAAGCTTCCGGTAACTAAGCCGAGTAGAACTAACCTCGATAAACTGTTTTCTTTGTTTTGTTGCCGCATGATAAAAAACAAAATCGCGACAAATATCGCCAAAGAAGCGATAGATGAGAATGACATAGAAAGTAACCTTTATTAAAAAATCTTATGACAATATTTGATGCTGTAATGAACGATAATGATTTGTTAAGTCGCAATGAAATGACAATTGGGTATGAAATATAACTATTTGTTATTAAGAGATAAGACTTACATTTTGAGGCTCACCAAGATGACTATGCTGGTCACTGATATTGGTTAATGAGATTTCTCATTTGAATGCTATCAAGTGTGCATATTTTGTGCTTGGCACTTGAAAACACACTATATTGCATGGCTTTGGCAACTTCGCTTGCTTGAATTGGGATAAGTTTTGCTAGCTTACCAAGCATTAAAGGACGTATTGATTTGAGTACCAATTGAAGCACGGTTTCATCGTTACGGGGCGTATCTCTTAAACCAACCAAGGGACCAGGGCGAACAAAGGTGATGTGTTCAAATCCCATCTGCTCTATGGCTATCTCAGCTTTTCCCTTACAACGTAGATAATGCGATAACGCATGAGGTGAAGCGCCATAACTTGATGCAACAGCGATATGTGTAACGCCCAAACTCTTCATTGTCTGAGCAACTTCGCAAACTAAGTGATAGTCAATACGTTCAAGTTCCTTCTTAGAACCCGCTTGTTTGATCGTTGTCCCAAGACAAATAAAACCATATTTAGGTGAAGGGCTATTGGGCTGCCACTCTTTTACCTGTAATTGAGAATCCATGATGACTTCAAGTTTGGGATGAAAAAATGGCACAGGTCGCCTGCTTAGGGCGTATATATGCGAAATCGGGTCGGCTTCTAGCATTTGCTTGATGAGCTCGGTGCCTATTAAGCCTGTTGCACCTGCAATTATGATTGCGCGCTCCTTTTCTTCAGACAATGATTCAGCCTCTAACAACTCTTTCTTTGGTAGAGAATCTATCATTAGATGATAAAAATCTGTGATCAATATTTGAGCTTAGGCGTTTTTGTTAGGCCTCGCTAATGAGGCCTAACAAAACATCATTGATTATGTGAGTGAAAAAGGAACGCTTTTAGGAGTCTTAGATGTGGATTTAGGGTGTTTTTGTTTCTTCGATTGTTGATTAGCAAACATACAAACCTCCTTGTACTATCAAACTTTGCTCAGTTTCTTAAGCAGACTCTGTACCAGCAAATTGGCTGCACTAAGTATTTCAATAGGTTATAGGTTGATGAGCTTGTAACTAACTCAAAAGATAGCAAATAAAGCAGCAATGTCTTAATTTTGTCGTCAATTTGAGTATCAAAATGATAAAACCGTCCACTTTATCCCTTTTTGGTGAAATATTAGACGATAGGACTACGTATGGAGGGAAATGACTTTAATGTTGTTTACCCAAGTTTAATTCACCAGAAATATGATATGATGGCCAGTGAGCCGTTTCACTATCTCATTGACAAAGTGCTGAGGGTGAGTAACAAACTTTCTCATCTAGGGTTTTCCCGCGCTGATATGGCAAAATTTTAGTACTAAGCATGACTTCTCTCTTAATAATTGAGATCATGTCAACATAATTCCCTTACACAATTTATTAACATGCTCGCTGTGCAATAAAGGAGTAGCGCATGACGAAAAACCTCTTTCGCCAATCTTTTCTTTTTGACAGCCTAGATTTAGATAACCCCATGTTAGCTAGCGAGATAACTGTTGCAAATGGTATCTTGTTTAAACTTCATGAACGTGGAATTTTAGAGGTCATTCCACCAACTTTAGATGACAGTAGCAAACACATTATTCTTTCTTGCGGTATTCATGGCAATGAAACAGCGCCCATGGAAATAGTGGATAACATCATTTCAGATATTCAGACTGGGTTTCAACCTGTGAAAGAGCGTTTGTTGTTTATTATTGCCCATCCTGAGTCGACCAAAGAGCATGTGCGTTTTATCGAAATGAATCTTAATCGTTTATTTGATGATAAGGAATATCCTGACACTAAAGAACGAGTGATTGCTGAGAACTTGAAAGCTGTTGTGGATACTTTCTATCAGAACACGCCACAAGATAAACGATGGCACTTGGATTTGCACTGTGCGATTCGTTCTTCAAAGCATTATACCTTCGGTGTCAGTCCTAAAACGCGGCATCCAGTTCGAAGTAAAGCACTGATCGATTTTTCAGCTAGCGCACATCTAGACGCCATGATGTTTTCCAATGCCCCCTCAAGTACATTTAGTTGGTATAGCGCTGAAAATTATGCCGCTCAGGCTCTGACAGTTGAACTTGGTAAGGTTGCCCGTATTGGTGACAATGATCTTGACCGACTTGCTGCATTTGAATTGGCCACTCGTGATTTGATTGCGTCCAGTGAGTCAGAACACTTGCCTCGCCAGCCAGTTATGTACAGGGTGAGCCGTACCATAGTCCGTTTAAATGACGATTTTGACTTTCTATTTGATGATAACGTCGCAAACTTTACTGCATTTAAGCACGGTGAGGTATTTGGCCATGACGGAGACAAACCACTAATGGCAAAAAATGAGGGCGAAGCGATTGTTTTTCCAAATCGACATGTTGCTATTGGGCAGCGAGCGGCACTGATGGTATGCCCTGTTAAAACTCGCTTTGAATCTGACCAACTTGTCTACGATTAATATCATCATCTAACCTAGTACTTTCTATTTAGGTTGCTTCGAGGTATGGTTGATCAATTACTTCACCTATTCAGCCATGCTTACGTGTAAGCTTGATTCTAATGTACTTAAGCCAATTACTTGATCATCAACATAGTCGCTGGAAGCGCTACGCATTGATCTTCCTTTTTATTCTTGCATGCGTTTCCGCTATCCATCTTATGGTTGGAGATATTTTTGTCTCACCTTTTTCAGATCTTTCGAGTATTCAAAAGCAGCTAGTTTGGGAGTTACGATTGCCCAGATTACTGGCGGCGATGGTCATAGGCAGCACATTAGCGGTCTCCGGTGGAGTATTACAGGTGTTATTGGGTAATGTTCTTGCGGAGCCTGGGGTATTAGGGGTTTCTGGCGGCGCGAGTGTTGTGATGGTGCTGCTTTTGTTCCTCGTGCCAGCATGGGCGACTCCGATGGGGTTCATGCTCGCAGCCATCATTGGTGCTTTGTTGTTTACGATGTTTTTGGTTGGTGTTGCGACTATGATGAAACTCACTACGACTCGATTGTTATTAGTTGGTTTCACCTTGGGCATTCTAACGGGCGCCATTGTCACATGGGCATTTTATTTTAGTGATGACTTAAGTATGCGACAGCTGATGTACTGGTTGATGGGTGGCATTGGTGGCACAAGCTGGTACCATCAGCTTCTTACTTTGTTTCTCGTACCAGTTGTTGTTTGGTTGTGTATAAAAGGTCAAACCCTCGACAAATTGATGATGGGGGAGCTGCATGCGAAACAGCTTGGGGTTGATGTTGACTCGCTAAGGTGGAAGTTAATACTCGCGGTGTCTGTTTTGGTCGGCGGCGCAGTGGCGTTCGGAGGAGTGATTGGCTTTGTGGGTTTGATTGTTCCGCATATGGTTCGATTAATTCTAGGAGCAGAAAACCGCTACTTATTACCCGTGTCTGCGATAATGGGCGCGATACTGGTTGTATTTGCAGACATTATTGCGCGTACGGCTTTAGATTCAGCAGAGCTTCCTTTGGGAGTGGTGACGACAAGTATAGGAGCACCAATATTTATTTGGATGCTAGTAAAACATCATGGTTCACGTTGATAACATATTTTTAGGTTCACGCTTACTGCCACTATCTTTTAGTCTAAATAAAGGAGAGGTGCTCCATGTTATTGGGCCAAATGGAAGTGGGAAAAGCACATTACTAACTTGTATTGCGGGCTTGCTGGAATTTGAAGGTAGTGTGTTTATTGATGGCCTAAATGTAGCAACAAGCTCACTAGAAACTTTGGCAAGATATCGGGCATTTTTATGCCAAAGCGATCGACCTGCATTTAATCTGGATGTGTCATTTTATTTGTCATTATCTCTTCCTTCCTATCAGCTCCCAAATGCTGCAGCCTCAGAACAAGCAGTTAAAGAGCTAACTGAGTTACTGGAAATTTCAGACAAGCTACACCGCTCGATACATCAGTTATCTGGTGGAGAATGGCAGCGGGTAAGGCTTTGTGCAATTTGTTTGCAAATATGGCCAGCTCTTAACTCTAGTGCCAGTTTGTTGATTTTGGATGAACCTGCTGCCGCACTTGATATTGGACAAGAAGTGTTTTTGTACCGACTAATTCGTAAGGTTGCGGATTTAGGCGTGTCGGTAATAATGTCCAATCATGATCTCAATCGGACGCTCCAATACGCAGATTATGCATTATTGCTAGAAAATGGTGTGATGCAGTCTTTTGGTTGTGTGGAACAAGTATGTGCACCAGAAGAGCTCTCTCGAGTATTCAAAACCTGTGTTGAAAAAGTTCAGGTTAACAAAAAACCCGTGTTAATTTTTACGTAACAAACTCAATTATTAAGCCACCTTATCGAATACACAATGTTAAGGTGGCACCACGTAGTTTTTATGCTGTCAACGGCCGGAGGTCTGCAGGGCGATAATAAACAGATTTTAACACTTTACCTTGGCGTATCGTTTTCGACTCAGAGACAAAATCTTCTGCGCACTTAGCGATAATATAATCCCCTTTTTGAACCGCCATTAACTTAATGCCTTGTTGGGCATAATGAGCTTCTGTATCAGCGTATTCTTGTTCATTTCGGCATACTTTGCTCATATTGCTTGAATGAACTTCATCCCAACATGGAATAAAATCAATTCCTCTGTTTTCTGCTACATTGATCAATAAATCAATGAGATAAGTAATCGCAAGATGAGAATCAATCTTTACGCTTCCCATGTGCACTAAACGACCCATTAAAACATATACACTGTCGATAATGGCATCTGCTTGTTCGGTTTTGCAATCTGCTTCTGCAAGTTCTGTCAGCTCTTCAATGGCTAGAGAGGTGTGAAGGGTGTCGGCTTTACTATCTAACGTCTCAGGGAGATTAACAGGCAGGTCGAAAGTGGTACGAAATTCAGTAATGTCGCGATAAAGGTGGTCGAAAATTTCTTGGGTAAGTTTGGATAGATGCATGAAAGAAACCAATCGTCGATAACAGTTGTTCAATAGTATCAAAGCATCATTCAAGGTGCCATTGAAGCGGAAAAATAAAAGCGTCTATACTCGCCGATCTCAGAATTTTCATGTGCTAATCTAATGGTAGCAGCATAAAACATATCGTTTATTTGCTGATAGCTGAATAGGTGTTGAAATGGTTGCAACAAGCGAAACCGTGATTCGTCGTCTTTATCAGATCACTAACGATTATGAGAAAGGATTTGATATCCAAATCATTCAACTCATTATGCTGGGTTTGGAGCGTTTTAATCTTGATATTGGTATTTTGTCACGCATTGAAAATGACGTGTACACTGTCCTTTATTGCGTTACCCCTGAAGATGTCGAGCTCAATCCTGGTGATACATTCGATTTCAATGCAACCTACTGCCAAATAACGTGTAAGTCATTTGGCTTAGTCGCGATCGAAAATATGGGAAATGATGATAAATATGCAAAACACCCAGCCTATCAGGCGTTTGGACTCGAGTCTTACATTGGCATACCGATATTTGTGGACGGTGAAATATTTGGCACATTTAATTTTTCTTCCCCGCAACCTTATCCCAGAGCCTTTGAAGAAGCAGATATAGACGCACTTCATCTCATGGCATCATGGATAGAGGTTGAACGCATAAGACGCAAACAAGAACAGCGACTAAAA
Source organism: Vibrio zhanjiangensis (assembly GCF_030161235.1). Lineage (GTDB taxonomy): Bacteria > Pseudomonadota > Gammaproteobacteria > Enterobacterales > Vibrionaceae > Vibrio > Vibrio zhanjiangensis. Next base: position 63,653 of record NZ_BSPW01000005.1, read on the forward strand.
GAGCTAAACAGTCAACTTGAGTATCAAGCCTATCACGATGCGCTGACAGGCGTCGCCAATCGGCACAGTATGTTCAAAATTATTCCCGCAGATATTGAACAAATGTTGCGTTCGGACGGTAAAGGCTCAATAGCGGTGTTGGACATTGATCATTTTAAACAGGTCAACGATAAATATGGGCATCAAGTTGGCGATGATGTACTGAAAAAAACGGCTCAAGCCTTAAAATCAAGACTGGACGACAAGGATTTCATCGCTCGATTTGGCGGTGAGGAATTCGTAGTCTGGCTGCCCGAACGTGATGTCGAAGAGAGTGAAAAACTAATTAGAAAATTACACCAGTCAGTTTCGGAAGTGGTTCTGGATAATCAACCAATTACCATTTCGATCGGCGTTTGCCACTTCGATTTTGGCAATAAAAAGGATTTTGAGTGCAAGAAAACCTTGCTTGATTTTCTGATTGATCGCGCAGATGGTGCTTTATATGACGCGAAAAATCAGGGACGTAATTGTATTGTTGCGGTCACTAGCTAAGAACAATATTGAGTTCTCTTAGGTTTGAATTTGCATTCAAAGCGCGGTAATCGAATTTACTTGAACAAATTTACGTAAGCAAATAGGGGAATAGGCTTCTTTTCTCTTCTGGGGATAGGCTTTCCACTCTAGTAATATTCGTTTCAGGTATCGACTCTGGGTTTGGGTAATGTTTAAGTACTTTTTCCATACTGTCTTCTCGGATGAGATGAAAAATAGGGTATGGAGAACGGTTGGTTAGGTTTTCGGCATCGTGAGGCTCAGTGCCAGCGAAGCAATAATCAGGATGAAAAGTAGCAAGCTGGAAAACGCCTTGCCAATTTTGCTGTCGTATTAGGGCTTCGACCCAATCAATGAACAAATTATAATCATCAAAATCAGCCAACATGTTGGGCACGACAACAAGTGTTGTTTCTAATTGCTCTGCGGTTTTTTGTTCCAGCTCCATCAATTGAGTCAATATATCTTCAAGAAGTCTTTGCTCATCACTGGCCTCGCTAATGAATATTTTGATTTGATTATTTCGTTGTGGTTTGGCAGCAAATGGACATAAATTAAGGCCAATAACAACGTCATTGAGCCACTGGTTAACTTGTTGAACAATATTATTTGAATTCACTGTTGTCATTTTGATGTTGCGTGAGTTATCGCGGCTGGCAAGGGTAGCATATTTGACTCACTAGGGTAAGCGTTTAGGCTCAGTTACCTCGACGTTCACGGCAGAACCTTTTTTGAGTTGATGGCAGAGTGCAAAGATAGCAAGGTAGAGTGGTGCTCCACCAAACATGACCACTAACCATCCCCCATGTTGCCAGCAGTAGATAAGTAAAAAACCACCCAAGCTACCGCCAACGTAATAATGCACTAAATATAAAGCGGTTGCGGTGGCCTTGGCAAAGGTTGCCTTCTGACTGACCCAAGAATAGGCTAAAGTGTGAGTGAAAAATGCGCCAAAGCTAATCAAGCAAAGTCCAACAATCATTAAAGGTATAGTGTCAAAGTAGGCGATGAGCATACCGACTAAGCTTATTGACGTACCAACAATTATGCCAGATATAGCTTGGTAGCGACGAGTCCATATAGCGGTCAACTTTGAGCTAATTGTTCCAGGCAGATAACAGAGGAAGATGAGTGAAGCTAGCCCTATCGGGAGTAGATGCGGAGCCTCTACCAAGCGAAAGCCCATGACTGAATATAGGTTGACAAATAGTGCGAAGTTTAGACCACCGATGAGCATCGCGAGCATAATAGTTTTGTTTGCAAAATGCTTCATGACTGCTCGATTATGATATCTCAACATGCCCCGCTGAGGAGAAAAGTGTATTTGTTTAGGCAGCAATAGCATCACAAGAAGAGCTCCAATCAAGGTGACGATAGCCATACACACCACAGCTTGCTCCCAGCCAAAGGCGTCAGTAAGAATGCCGCCAATAATTCGACCGCTAATTCCGCCCAAAGAATTTGCGGCGATGTAACCGCCAATGGCTTGACCAAAGGCTTGAGGTGAGAGTTCTTCAGCCATATAAGCCACCGCAACAGAAGCAAATGCGGCAATGGCGATTCCCATCATTGCTCTCATGAGCACCAGGCCTAAAAGTGATGAGAACATTAACATACCGATCGAAATGATTGGCATGGCAAGCAATCCCAGCACCATAACATATTTGCGTCCAATCGCCTCGGAAGCGACGGCCCATGGAACTAAGCTTACAGAGAGGATAAGTGTCGTTGCAGCAAACACCCAATTTATTTGAGTTTCCGTTACAGAGAAGTGCTGAGCTAAATGAGGTAGCATAGGTTGGAAGAGGTAGAGATTGCAGAACACAACGAAAGAACCCAGTGCAAGAGTGGTGTTCACTCGACGATATTCTTGAGTGCCGATATCAATCATACGGTTAACTGCCTTACTAAACCCACCCGTAACTGTGATCAAACTATCAGTGTATTCTCGATTAATAAAATATATTAACTATATTGAGCTGATAAGTATTATTTATGGGGTGAGAATGGAAACGAGACACCTAAAACATTTTGTCGTGGTCGCTGAATTAAAACACTTCACTCAGGCTGCACGTGCACTCCACATTGCGCAACCAGCGCTTAGCATGTCAATAAAAAAATTCGAGCAACAATTGGGTGTTGAATTGTTTCGCAGAGGCGATCGTCACGTTTCTTTGACCAATGAGGGAAAGGTTTTATACCAGCACGCCAAGCGTGTTTTGCAACATATTGAAGATGCTAAGTTGGCCATTAATGAGTTGAGAGGTTTAGAGAAAGGTGACGTTAGGCTTGGGGCTCCGAGTATGATGGGGTCGTATTTTTTCCCACAAATATTAATGGCTTTTAAGGCTCATTATCCAAATCTCAAAATTACCTTAATTGATGCAGGCACACGCTCTATTCGTCAGATGCTTTTGGAAGGAGAGCTCGATATTGGGGTCATTGATGGGCATGATGTTCCTGATGATTTGGAGACGGACTATTTGTCTGATGAGGAAATGGTTGCCGTTGTTGGTGCAGAGCATGAAATGTCCGCTCAGAGTTTCATTTGTTTTGAGGAATTTTTCGACCATGAACTCGTGATGTTTAAACCTGGCTATTTTCATCGCAATTTTGTTGAAGAAAAAGCGCGACTTTGTAACAAAGAGATCAAGTTTTCTTTCGAGACCAACCTATTGCCATTGATTCTGAGTGTAGTTAAACATGAGTTCGCGATCACTGCATTACTCAAACTTGTGACTGATAACGAATCTGATCTTGTTGCCATTCCTTTTGAAGATCCCGTACACATTCGGTTATCACTTGCTTGGAGAAAAAATGGCTATCTTTCTATTGCAGATAGAGCTTTTATTGAATTCGTTAAGCAATACGTTTAAATGAGGTATTTTTTGTTGAAACCCGTCTTATGATAACGGGTTCTAGTCACATAACAATTGGAAAAATGACGGTCTTTTCCTAGTCTTGAGATAGAAGCAAAATCTGACAAACATGGATGGAAGCTATGGCTAGATGGTTTTGGACGGTTATTTTTGTATTGTTTGCACCACTTATTGCACTCGCAAATCAGCCAGAAGTGTTCAGGATATATCTTGATGCTGACAGAACAGGACATCTAGAGTCTGCTTTATCAATAGAGCATGGCGTAAAGGTCGCTTTTTCTCAGCACGGTGACAAGATTGCAGGCATACCTGTAGAGTTTATCATCACTGATCACAGGGGAAATGTGCTGAGAAGTAAAAAGAATATGCAGCGCTTTTTAGAAGACAGCCAAGGCTTAGTCTATGTAGCAGGGCTGCACTCACCACCTCTTATTAAATATAGAGAGTATATTAACAAGTCGAAAATCCTGACCTTGGTTCCATGGGCAGCGGGTACACCGATTACTCGTTACCCATCGGCAGAAGACAACTACGTATTTCGCTTGTCTGTCGATGATTCTAAAGTAGGGAACGTGCTGGTTAGCTACGCATTAAAACAAAATTGTCAACAGCCACATCTGCTGTTGGAAAACACTGGTTGGGGTAAATCGAATCACAAAGCGATGATGGCTGCGCTCCCCGAACCTCTGAAAAACAAGGTTAAAACCAGTTGGTTTAACTGGGGGATCAAAGATATCGATGCCCGTATGTTGATCCGAGAAGCGCAATCTAGTGGTGGAGACTGTGCTCTTTTAGTCGCGAATAGCCGAGAAGGGAAACTGATTGTGGAGAGTGTATCAGAGACGGGGATTGAACTGCCTATCTACAGTCATTGGGGGATAACCGGTGGTCAGTTTGCGCAAAATGTCCCTTTTGAGGTGAGAGAAAAAGCGAAGCTCAGATTTATTCAATCCTGCTTCAATTTTTATAGCTCTGAAAGCAACGATTTTAATCGGGCGGTATTTGAAAAAGCCAAAACAATGTTTCCTGCTTACTTTGAAGACGCCAACATCAAAGCCCCCGCTGGCTTTATCCATGGTTACGATATTGCTAGCGTGTTAATTACAGCGACAAATAAACTCAATTTGACCAATGATATTCAGTCAAGCAGAAAAGCGGTCAAGGTCGCTTTAGAGTCGATGAATGAGCGTGTACAGGGTTTGCTCAAAGCGTACCAAAATCCATTTACACCCTTTAGCGAAGATAATTTTGATGCTCACGAAGCCTTGGGCAGCGAGGACTACTGTATGGCAATGTATGATGAGAAGGATGCAGTCAAACTTTTACCCAAAGCAATTTAGCGCAGATAAGGTTGGCTAAAAGTATGTTTAAGTTTGATAAGAAAAACGGCATGCACCTATTTAGCGTGTTTCTCATAGTTGGCGCTTGTGTATTTATGCTTGCCAGCTTTGCATTTGTCCAACATCAAGCACGTGAAACGGCGCAGGTTCTTATCGATGAAAGCCTAAAAGTGAAGTTTGTTGCAATAGAACGTTATGTGTTTGAATTCCTAAAATTACATGAACAAAGGCTAGAACGGATAACATCACATCCCGCTGTAAAAGGGGCAACATTGGATGGAGTATCAAGTCCAGAAGCCTTTGCTGATCAACTTGCGAAGGTCAAAAGCACAGGTGCGCATGCTGATGTCAATATTTATGACTTTTCTGGAGGATTGATCTATCAAGAAAAAACACTTCCTCAAGTGGTTAATGAATACATAGCTTCTGGTGTTGAGAATAACACTTTAATGGAAGGTGTGTCGTATTCGTTGTTTAAGTGTAATGAGCGTGATTTTTTATTACTGACCTCACCGATTGTTTATAATGGCTATGCTGAAGGGCTAGGTATACTCGTAACGCCACTCGATGAAAGTCACTTCTTTGAAAGCCTCGGTACCGATAATATGCATTGGTTTGGTATTGCTCAAGATAGGCTGAATTGGCAAATGACGCCGCCTAATACTTGGCAAGTGGCAAAATTTCCTATCGAGGGGACTGAGCTATCGCTACTCTATTCTGTTTCTCCGCAGTTGGTGGCTGATGCGGAATCAAACCTGACTAAAAGCCTTTTTTGGGGGATGGCGATAGCCACAAGCATCACGTTAGTAGTGATGTTTATTTTTGGTCGCAAAGTACTCGTGTCGCCGTTTCGCGCATTGGCTGAGTCTGAACATCAGCTCTATGAACAATCTGTTGAACTAAAAGCAAGAGAGGCCGAATCCGCGCAACTAGCTCGAGTGGTGAAATATATGCGCGATGCTGTGGTATTTACGGACCTAGAGACCAGAATAATATGGGTGAATGGTGCGTTTGAACGCTTAACGGGGTACTCTCAAGCTGAAATGATGGGTAAACGACCAAGCGAGATATTGCAGGGTGAGAATACAGACCAAGAGACGACCCGCAAAATACGCGATGCAATCGATCGTCGAGCCTCAGGCTTTTTTGAGCTGCTGAATTACAACAAGAATGGCCAACCCTACTGGATTGAAATCGCGCTAACGCCTTTGTATACCAAAGAAGGTGAGGTTGAGGGTTTTATGGCAGTGGAACGAGACATTACTCAGCGTGTTGAACTAGAAGCCTCTTTAAAGGTTAAAGCCGTTGAAGCAGAGGCGGCCAATATTGCCAAATCACAATTTTTGGCGGCAATGAGTCATGAATTAAGAACGCCTATGAACGGAATTTTGGGTGTCGGCGAATTACTAGGGAACACTTCTCTTAACCCAGAGCAGCAAGAATATGTCGATACTTTTATTAGTGCGGGTCAACATATGCTCAATGTATTAAACGATATCCTCGATTTTTCAAAAATTGAAGCAGGCAAGCTTGAATTGGAACAAGCGAATTTCCAGCTCAAAGACTTAGTGGTTCGATTGGAGAGATTGTATCAACCATTATGTTTGGACAAACATCTCGAATTTAAATGTGAGTATTGTCATTACTGAGGGATCTTGACGGGATAAATACCATTCGACTCTGTCGTATCCTTACATTC
>NZ_BSPW01000006.1 GCF_030161235.1 Vibrio zhanjiangensis
CATAAGCTGGATCAACCACTTAAGGAATTAGTTTATGTGTCCAACCATTGGGGTCCACTTCTCTCAAAAAGAAGCGATTTTCCACCATAGCTATCCATGATGGCATTTACATTGTATAGCTGCATAAGCGAAGCAGCAGCGATAGTTTCAGGAATGGGTTGAGGTACCATATTGTATACCTCGTTCATAGATTGTGGTCTAAGACTTCCCTCAACAATCTCGCTAAGTGCTGAAATGACCTCTTCTGCTGATTGGCCATATTTCGGAATGCCACACTGACTTAGCTCATCATTATAGACAAAGGGCTCGATAGAAAATTTAGGCCCAATGGATTGCTTTGATTCAATTTTTTCAACACCGAGAGTGAGTAATCGGATAAGCTCTTGGACTTGGCTTTCAAACTTAACTAAGCCTGTATCAAACGATACATCTTTTGCAATTTCCAACATCGTTTTTACCTAGGTTGAAGGGTAACTACATGCATCAACAAACGCAAACAAGAAAGCCCTGATGTCCTTGGTGTAGTGCTTAATGAGTCCTTTACTTCTTGTGGTAGGTGCCCTAGTTATTGGTTAAAAAATAACAAGAGGCATCAGCATTGCATATTATTAGTTACTTATTTAGTGGAAAAACATGAGTATGCATGAATAAATCAGGCAGGTGTTAATCTCTTTTATAAAATTTTTTACACATTTATTTTTATTATAAAAACAATAATATATCTATCATTAACAAATTGGCTACCATGCTCTTTGGTACTTTTCCTTAATAAAATAAAAAGGCCCTGAGTCATTCACTCAGGGCCTAGTTTCCGGCAATAATGCCTAACTCGCACTTTCATCAATCGGAAGTACTTGTTTAACATAGTTTCCAGGCGCGGAACCCAAAACGCAGAACTGTTCACTACCAATATTGAATGGCTCACGTCTCTCTTCCGGGCTAAAGTTTAGTAACCATTGATGCCAGTGTGTCCACCATGAACCTTCTGAGTGGCTAGCATTAGCGAGCCACTCATCGGCATTTTCATCTAAACTTTCATTGGTCCAAAAACCATACTTGGTTTTGTCAGGGTGATTTATTATGCCAGCAATGTGGCCAGATTCTCCCAAAACAAAGGTTTTGTTGCCACCCACATTTAACGCACCACGATATGTTCCTTGCCACAAAGCGATATGGTCTTCCTTAGTCGATACAAAATAACTCGGGACTTTTATCTTATTAAGATCGATCCATACTCCACCAATTTTAACGCCTTTTTCCTTAACTAACTTGTTGTTAAGATATAATTCACGCAGCAAAAAGTTATGGCAAGCAGCACTGACATTCGTACTATCACTATTCCAATAGAGCAAATCAAAATCGACTGGACTCTGCCCCTTGAGATAGTTGTCTACATAATAGTTCCAATACAGACTGTTTTCTCGAAGCAAGCTAAAAGTGACGCTTAGTGAACGCCCATCCATATAACCTTTGGCATTATTCTGCGCTTCAATGGCATCAATGATGGTATCGTTAATATAGGCGCCAACCTCTCCTGGCTGAGAGAAATCAAGTAATGTCGTGAAAAAGGTCGCACTCTTGATGCGTTTTTTCATTCTCTTAGCTGCGTAATACGCAATGGTGCTCGCTAACACCGTACCACCGATACAATATCCAGCCGCATTAATCTGTTCTTGACCAGTTATATCTTCAATTGCAGACACTGCTTTTGCGACACCTTCGGTAACGTAATCTCCAAATTCAACCTTGCTCTGATTTTTTCCTGGATTACGCCAAGACATCATAAATACCGAGTGTCCCTGTTCCAGTAACCAACGAACGAGAGAGTTCTTCTCGCGAAGATCGAGAATGTAGTATTTATTGATAAATGGAGGAACAAAGAGTAGAGGCGTAGCATGAACGGCCTCTGTAAGAGGTCGGTACTGGATAAGCTCAAAAAGATCATTGCGATAAACAACATCACCAGGAGTATTTGCGACATCATCTCCTAAGCGAAACGAGTTGTTGTTTGTCATCCTGATCTTGAGGATGTCCGCACTCGACTCTACGTCCTCTTTTAACTGTTCAAGCCCTGACAGCAGGTTCTTGCCGTTTTGCTCTAGAGTCATTTTCAACAATTCAGGATTGGTCGCAATAAAGTTACTTGGTGACACAGCATTGATAGCTTGGCGAGAGAAAAAGCTAATCCGCTCTTTCGCTTTCTCATCAAGCCCTTCAATACTATCAATGGTTTTCAAATACGTTTGGCCAAAAAGCAGGTATGACTGCTTAATAAAATTATAGAAGATATCATTTTGCCATTCTTCATTAGAGAATCGCTTATCACCCTTCTCTGCTTCTACAACTATTTCGCCATTTTGTGCTAATGCAACATTTTGCCAAATTTGAAGCTGTTGCTGCCACCACTCAGCTTGAATTTGTAATAGTGCAGCTGGCTGATTTGCCGCACTTTCGAAAAGTTTAGAGGTATCTTCGAAGTTAACTTCTTGCATTGCCTTGTTGAGAGGGGAGTTTACGGCTGCCCTGCTTAGTTCGAGATCTTCCCACCATTTTTGATTGGTTTCTTGAAGCTTCACAAGGTAGTCCGAAAAGAAGTGTTGATACATGTTGCTACTCCTATGATCGGAAAAAGTGCCGCTCTGAAGCGGCACAATAATCAGTATTATGCGGGAGTGACTGTTTTGAGGTTTTCCGTCGTTAATTGGTCAACATCATCTTTGAATTCTTTCGCAATAGACTGTAACTTATTGCTATCATCCATCATTTGCTGTGACAGTTTTGAAAGAACCGATAGTTGCTGGCTATTAAACGCGGCAAGCGATGTTACATCCTTAATTTCACTCGCTGCCTTCATTTGAGTCAGGCCCATCTCGCTGTAGGTACGAATCGCACTAAGTTGAAGCTCAGTTAAAACCTCAACATTCTTGGTGACAAGCTTATTGAATTTTAGATAAGGCTCTAAACTTTTTTCTGTTTGATCTGTAAAAGATTTAAAGAAATCAGTATACATATTCTTGCTCCTAGGTTAATTCCATTACTATTGGCTTAGATTCAATGTTTGAACCTAAGTGATTGACTTAATAACCACTGCCGTTCCCATGCCACCGCCAACGCAAAGCGAGGCAACACCATAGTTGCCATGTCTTCTGTTAAGCTCATGGACTAAAGAAACTAAAATTCGATTCCCCGAAGCCCCAAGCGGATGGCCTAGCGCTATTGCTCCGCCATTGACGTTTGCTTTTTCCAAAATGGAACCCGCAGGCACATTGTGGACTTCGGCAAGTTGATGAATCACGCCTAAAGCTTGAGCAGCAAAAGCTTCATTAAGTTCATAGACATCAATATCGTCAGCTGATAACTCTGCTTTACTCAATGCTTGTGTCACGGCTTCTACAGGACCTAGCCCCATAATCTCTGGCTCTAGCCCCGACTGAGCATAACTTACAATTTGGGCCATTGGTTGGAGACCATACTCTTTAACTGCACTTTCACTCGCGACAATAATGGCACTGGCACCATCATTAAGTCCCGAGGCGTTTCCGGCAGTCACTGTTCCCTCTTTATCAAAAGCAGGACGTAATTTTGCCAAAGCTTCAATCGAGGTGTCGGCTTTAGGGTACTCATCAGTAGCAAAATTAATCATCTGTTTCCGGTGCTTAACCTCGACCGAAATGATTTCATTTTCAAACCGACCAGCTTCGATCGCCGCGACAGCTTTCATTTGACTTGAGAGGGCGTATTCGTCTTGCTGCTCACGAGTTACCCCCACTCTGCGCGCAACATTTTCAGCTGTCATCCCCATGTGATACTGGTTAAATACATCTGTCAAGCCGTCATTAATCAGCAAATCTGTCAAACTCATATGCCCCATTTTGTGACCATCACGAATTTGACTGGGCACACCAAAAGGAATTTGCGACATAACTTCAACACCTGCAGCAACAACTACAGAAGCATCACCACTACGAATGTGGCTCACAGCGTCCATAACCGCCTTCATGCCACTTCCACAAACCATGTTCACTGTATAGGCAGGCACACTAGGAGGAATATCGGCATAAATGGCAGCTTGGCGTCCAATACCCATGCCCTGCCCCGCGCCAACCACATTGCCAACAATAACTTCATCCACGAGACTGGGTTTAACATTTCCAGCTTCTAACGCAGCTTTAATTGCCACAGAGCCCAAAGTCCCCGCTGATAATTCCTTTAGTGCCCCACCAAAGTTACCAATTGGCGTTCGCTTTGCAGCAACAATATAGACGTTTTCCATAACCACCACCGAGATTAATGCATGTATAAGCCGCCGTTTACAGATAAGGTTTCACCTGTAATATAGGCGCCAGCGTCACTGACCAAAAACGATACAGACTGGGCAATCTCCTCGGGCGTAGCCAGCCTTTTCATTGGAATTTGCGCTTTAATTGATTCCAATATCTCAGGTTTCATTTGCTCAACCATTGGCGTACCAGTATAGCCAGGGGCCACAACATTAACGGTTACACCGCTTCTTGCACCTTCGGCTGCCAGAGCCTTTGAAAAGCCAATCATTCCTGCTTTCGCTGCTGAATAGTTTGCTTGACCAAACTGCCCTTTCAAGCCATTAACAGAAGATATATTTATAATGCGACCATTACCTTTTTCACACATTGCCTCGAATAAAGGGTGTGTTACGTTAAATAGACTGTTTAAATTTGTGTCTATCACTTCTTTCCACGCTAGAGGGGTCATCTTCTTAAACGCAGCATCACGAGTAATGCCAGCGTTATTCACGACGACATCAACTGTCCCTTCTTCTTGCAAGAGGTTTATTAGCCGCTCTGCACATTGCTCGGTGTTAGTCACATCAAGTTCAAACAAGCGAACTTGGTCTTGACTAAACTCCTTTTCGTTAAACCAATCCAACGCACTCTGATAACTACCTGTAGAGTATGTTGCTATGACGCGATAACCGTCCTCGACTAACTGCGAAGAAATAGCAGAACCTATACCACCTTTCGATCCTGTGACTAAAGCGAGTTTTTTCATGTATGAGACTCCATTATTAATAGCCTTTCCATTTAATTATCTGCTATTAACCGATGCTTCAAATAAAGCCAACTAACGTTATTAACTTACATATTAACCAAGATACAACTAGCCTTGCTCTTGTTGTTTTAAAGTAAAGGCAAAATATGACAGTTCAAATACTTTTTATTTTTAGTTGCATAACATTGAAGGAGATCGCATATGAAATGAAATGTTATCCCAATGTTAACTCTGCATAAGCATTTGTTTTAGTTTGAATTTATTTAAATAACACTTTCCATTTTAAATACTAAGTCAATGTTTATTATGGATTTTTCAATAATTATTACGATTTCATCATTCTTATCTTCCGACTCACTATATTATAATCAGTCATTTTATTAATATATTATGCTATTAAACCTTAGTTTAATCTTGTAATCGTTTTCAATTTATAATTATATAATTAAATAAGGTAAGGTAATGTTTGATATGAATTATTTTCATAAAACTTATTTTCGACTAAAGTCGTATTAGAGCAAGATGATTTGATGAGAAATTTATAATTACGTTACTAGAAAATAAGAAATGTGAAACCGCTTTACCTAAGTTTACTCGATGAAAGATAAATGAATTTTGTTGGTGATATTTTGTAAAGAAAAGGCACAAATGATGAAAACTTCAGTTGTGCCTTGTGAGATGATACTGAGAAAGTGAAACACGATAACGTGTCGCGTTTCACTGAAAGTTATTTAACAAATTTTGGAATTTCGTATCAATTATAACGTAGGTGATTAGGTACATAACAGAGAATAGCAAGGCTGATATACCAAGTGTCACTTTAGGCGGGATAACGCGCTTTAAAGGCTGCTTTAAGTATTTCGCTTTCAAATTAATCAAAGAAACCTTCTCATTTTCTACCATTCTTTCGTCTTTGATTAACCGATAAATGGTATTGGCAATATCCGCGAGCTTTTCCTGCCCTCTTTCCTCTCTACCGTACTTGCCCCTAAAGCCAAGTTGGATAAGAACATAAAGCAACTCAATTACATATCTATACCTTCTAGGATCAGCTTTCAACCGCTCCAATATGGTAAAAAACTTATCTCCACCAGACGTTTCATTATGAAATTCAGCCAATAAGCTATTTTGACTCCAATTACTGTTTGCTCCCCACTCTTGGCGACATACTGCCTCATCGATAGCAGCACACAAGCAATAACGTATAACCAAAACTGAGGCCCTATCGACCTCCATCTCATTCAATTTTCGCTCGCCTTTGCGAATTTCTCTTGCTATCTGCTCCCTGAATGGTTGCGGATCTTCCAACCAAGGAATGGAAGACATACAAGAAAGGCTGGCAATTAACCATGAAAACTGGTCGACAAGTGGGTTAACGCCCATTTTTTCAATATTAGGATCTTTAACCGCGATATTTCTAGACAAATCTGGAGCTGGCATGACCTCCATAGGCTTGCCCAGATCAGGCTGAAACAAAACAACCGTTACATCGTTATCTATGTAGCTCATACTCTCACTGCCCACAACTGTAGCGACAAATTAGCGAACTCACCGGACACATGAACTGCGATCGCCGAAGCTTTCTCCAACGCTACCCATTCTTCACTTGCTCTTTCCAACTCAAAATAGGTATAACCAGCATGATAAGGCAGTGCACGCGGTACGACTGGCATTGGCTTAATCCCAATTCCAGGTAGCTGAAGATTAATGAGATCACGAATATTGTCGATAGAACCAATCTTAGTTTGACTAACAAACTGTGTGTGAAGAATATCCAATGTAACGTCTGCCTTAACGGCCAAAATAAGCGTAGCAGACTCAACAACTTTTTTGTCTGGGATAACCGCTGTCCGAATACCAAAGCTTTGTTCTTGAAGAGTTAACGGTATTGCTCTTTGCTCAGACATAACGCTTAAAGTACGCTTCGCATGATCTAATATTTTAGACAGGCAGAGCGTCAAATCCCCGTGATTATATTCAACAAACTCAGGAGGCCTGCGTGCCGTAGAACACAAGGTGGATAGCTCACCTTCTACTTGCAATAGCATTCGATATAAAGATTCTGGATGTACGCCTTCTACACTAGAAAAATGCCAAAACAACGGTTCATAACGATTGAGTGCCTGCAAAAGCATAAAATCCGATACTGTTGATACGCCTTGCTGATCGACAGTTCCCAGCCGCTCTACAATAGACTCCGCCCTATGCTTTAACATAGAAGCAAACTCATTGGTAAACTTGGCCAACAAATGCGACGCTCTAATATCGATACAAGTAGGGATATAGCGATCATCTAGAACGATGCTACCGTCCGCCTTGACTTCAGAAACTTTAAGTATGGGGATACCGGTATACGCACTTCGATCCTCATCTTCATACATTAAACAGAACTTGAGCTTACCCACGGCGATATTTGCTGTATCTTCATTGTCATAGCAAGAATCAACGGCATCTTGATAACTGACTATGTAACGGGCATCATCTCTATCGGACCCAAATAACTCTTCCCTCTCAGATGGAAGTGGGCAACAAAGATAAATCACTCTATCCGTTACCGATGGATCGACCTCTTTCACTTCTGGAACATTAGCAAGCAGCGGTAAGTCAAAAGGTGTTTTATCTTGCAATATACCTGCTGCACTCGTCACCGCAATTTTGCCTTGTGTCAAAAGCTCAGTGTTGATTTCTAGCCGATTTACTCCCCAGTATAGAGGTGAACTGCCGGAAAACAACATGCTACTGCGCTTAGACTGAGACCTGTCTAATTGTTGGAAATGCTGTGGCTTCATAAACATACCATCTTGCCACACAACTGGATTATATAGTGACATCTCACTGCCCCTTAAAAGTAAGTTTGCTCAATTCCACGCGTAGAGTCGAACGATAGTTCGCTTTCCTCTAGCTTGAGTTTCAAGAAGTACTCAGATTTCTCTTCAATAAGTTCAACCTTTCGCCATGACGAACCATTGATGTCCCGAAATGCTGCGGAAAAACCTAATGCTCTTGTCGCTGGGTCCAGCTCCAGTACCTGGTGAAGCTGCTCACCTGGCTTTAGCTGAAATTCGTAGCGTTTGATATATTCATCACCAAGAGAAGCCTTGTCGTTGTCAAATAGAGCGAAGAAATCCAGATTGCGAAATAAAACGGGAGAAGTCAGCTCATGAATACGCAAAATAACAGGGGAAGGCTGGCCTTCTTGTCGTATATTGAGTTGAGGGGAAGCCTCAATGATAAGTTCAATAGAAGAGGTTTCCGGCGTAATTCCACTAGATTCTTTAAATTGATCCCACATTGAGCAGCCCGACAAACAAGACAGGATTATAAAATAGATAAATTTACGCATGTTTTTCTTTTAGCAGCCTATTATAGTTTTCTTGCACAAGTTTCTTTGTTCCAACACCATGGACGCCTTTCAAACTCTCCAAATAATGCAACTTGTAGGAGTCCCACAGCTTTTGCTTAATCAAAAAGCCCTTATTCTCATTTTTTTGTTCAAACACTATCGGATCGTACTGGCTAATACTTTGTTGGACATAATTGTTGAGTGCCTGTTCATAGAGGGATTTATGTTCGCCAATTTCATCAAGCATCTGTTCTACAAGCTCGTTGGGTGTCAACATACTTTGCTTATTGAGATCAAGCATTAAACTGATCAGGTCTGTGTCCGTCGCAGCAGGCGATTGCTTCAATTCTTCAATTTCAACCAATTCATGCTGAAGTTTGTTCATACATAAACGTAAACACATCCCCATCTGTTCAAAAAGACGAGGGTCTTCTTCCAACAGAGAGTCATCTGTTATTCCTAGTCCTTTCCTAAAAGCACCTATGATCCCCGAGTAATCTGACAGCTCTTTTCTGTCATTTTCGGTGACTTGGTTTTCTTGAGATCGAGGTGCCAACTCTTCCCATTCTTGATTTGAAGGTTTAACAGAAGGTGTCAGTTGTTTTTGAGGATTTTTGGGGGAAGAAACGCCTACCGCTGTTTTGGCTGAACTAGCCGCTCCGATGGTGCGAGTATCATCCCCTGACATCCAATCTTCTGGAATTAGATTTGGAGCATCGAACTCGGAATACACACTTAGGCTGTCATCGACTAGCTGACGAGATGATTCATCGATCGAAACCATTTTTTGAGTTTCAGTTGTTTCTGTTTTAATCAAGTGATCATCATCTTTTTCGAGAGAAAACTCGAGATGAGCAATGGGATCTGACAAGTCAAAGTCGTCTGACTGAGTTTCTAAGAAAATATCCTCTAAGGTCCCTTCATGCTCTAATTCAAACTCAATTTCTTCCAAATTTGCTAATGGATCTTTGTTATCGCGATCTGGGGTAATATCACAAGCAATGTCTAAGGTATTAGCCTCTCGCTCGACACTCACTGATAGCTCGTACTGCCCTAGAGTTATAATATCCCCTTCATGAATAGGAACAGGCTGATTTTTCAGCAACTTATTACCATTTACGATCAACCCATTGGTGCTGACATCACTGATATAGTACGCATCACCATAGATACTAACAAGACAATGAGTACTTGATATATAACGATTGTGGTCAACTAAAGGTATTGAACAACCAGGGTTACGACCAATAGAACCACCGTTTTCTGGTAGCTCAACAAATTTTGCTCCCGTATATTCTTCAGGATGCTTTGATACAACTATGACTAAGCGCTCTAACAACTCTATTCCCCTCTAAAATAGAAGTGATACAGTAAGTTCAAGTCCACCTAAACCATCGTTGTAGATCGGCAAAATATACGAAGCTTGAGGAATGATTTGAATATGAGCATCTGGGTCACTGCCGAGCTTAATGACAGTGCCTATTGTCGCCACGGCTCCGGCTTCAAACTGATCAATATCATCAAGCTGCGAGCCATACTTAAACCCAGCACTATCGACAGGCCAACGGTTTGAGTATTGGCTATACGCTGCTGACAGTCCTACACCAATATAAGGCGTGAAAACCGACCAACTGCTTAAAGCGTACTGAGGAACAACTCTAAACTCATAGTTTGTCACTTCCTGATAAATTCCGTTAGCAGGAGCATCAACCGACTCGCTCAAGTAGTTAAACCCTAACCACCATCTCCAACGGTTATTATCTTCATCTATCGGCCGTGTATGCACCAAACCAAAACGGAGCGAATCTGTGGTGCCGCTCTCTCCTTGTTCATATTCGATGGAATCGATACTTAACATGCTCACAGAGCCGCCGTAGCGCTCTCCCTTTGCATTGACCGCTGCCGACATAGTACAAGCTAGAGCTAATAAGCCCCACTGACTTAACTTACTCATCCTTTATCCTCGAAAGGTTTGAAGCAAAAACATAAATAAAAGAGAGAGCAAAATAGCAGGGTAAGTTTCAAACTCAATAGCCAAAAAAAAAAACCACACAATTATTTCCTTTCTCCTAGTATTACCTTCTTTTTCTCTAGGAAAATGGACATTATGACTATTGGGCTAAATTTCATACAGACTGCTCAGATAACACACTAAGTATGTGAAAAACTTATAATAATCAATCTAGTTTATAACATAGTGTATATTTAGCCATCACGCTTATCATAGAAGACAAATATTAATAATAAAACTATCATCTAAATTTTGGCACTAATGGGCAGAGTTCACATTTAATAAACTTTAATCATTTTTAATTAATATATTATCTACAAATTACTTTTCTCCCACGTAAAATCCTTCCTTTGATAACAATACATCTTAATTAAGAATTTTTTATAAACTTGATTGAGCCATAATAACAAGCGTCACTTGGGTAGGATTTAATGTACTTTTCAGACTTCGCTCGACGGCCAATAAGCGAGCAGACCCCCTGTGGGGTCAACCCGAACAACCTTGAGGATTTTGAGGAGATAAAACGGCAGATAAACAATATCAATAAAGTCACAGGACGAATCTCGTGGAAAAAAGTACAACAGCTCTCTAAAGAAATACTAAAAAATAAGAGTAAAGATTTACGTTGTGGCTGTTATTATGCCGTCGCCTCTGCTCATAATGATGGCATTACTGGGTTCGTTGATGCACTCAATGCCATTTTGGACTTATGCGTGGTTTATTGGTCAACATCTTACCCAGAAGTTTCCAAATCTAGTGCAAGAATGGGCGCATTTGAATGGTTGGCCGAGCATGGTGAAAAAAGAGTCAAACAATTTAAAGTAACTGTTGATGACAAAGCCGTAATCGAGCTTGGGCACAGAATCTGTCTTAGGATAGAGGAAGAATTGAGGCTCCATTACGGGCATAAAGCGCCCTCACTTGGCGGAATTAGACGTATTTTTGGCCAGTTTCTCGACGATGTAAAAGAGCTAGAAGAAAAACAAGAACGAACAGCGCAAAAAAAGGCTGTGCAGCAAAAAGAGACCGCTCAAGTATCCAGTAGCATTGCCCCTGGAGCAATAACAGTTAAAGTCAACCCCCAAGCTCATCAATCACAAACCATAGCTTCAAACATTGAAGCTAAAAAAAACCAATCCTCAATATGGGTTCTTGCTGTTGTCGTTGCCATTTTTATTTCTGCCTTAAGTGCATTTTATCTGACAAAAGATCAACTTCTAGCAGAATATAAGCAGAAAATCGCGTCAAATAATATTTCGATACTGCTACAAGTTACTCAAGATCTCAATAGTGAGAATAGAGATATAATCGAACAACTTAAGCAACCACTTATAGGTACTATTGATACCATGGTGTTTGATTTGGAGAAATCGCCGGAAAAGGTAACCCAGCTCCCTAGCTTAATCACGATCACCAATAACCTTGAAAAACTTTATTCAGATTCCTCTTCCGTGCAGGTTTTATCAGCAGAATTGGCTCGTTTTGAACAAAAGATGGAACAAGACTTTAATGATATTAGCAGCCGATTTTCACGTGCTCGTACCGCTATAGCCAACTTAAAACTAGAGGCTAGCGACACCAATACCAAACTAGCGTATCAATACAGCAACTCTTTGTTTCCTTTACTTGGACGAATTGAATATGCTGAGAAAACCAATGACCCTGAAGAACTTGAACGCTCCTTAGTATTAGTTAACGTCTATTTACATAAAATCGCCCAACTCAAGGCGACGCAAACCCAAACATCACTCGATAAAGTTGTGGCCGAATAATCATGTTAAAAAATATAATACGTCATCCGATATTTTTATCTACTGTACTTGCTTTAGTGTTTATTGGTGGACTCTCAGCCGCACACTTCTGGGCACCAGATACAATAACTAAGGCCATTTGGTTTATCGGTATAGGTACCATCGCACTAATATTTTTGGCCTATCAAGCACTGCTTTTTTTTAGAAAAAGAAAACACCACCGTGAGCAACAACTCGAAACTGAAGAAGAAGCCTTGAGTTTAGTGCTGCGACCACTTCTAAACAATTCGAAAACTAAGCCTATTTACTTGATGTTGGGCAATCGTTCAGCCGGTAAAACACAGTTTTTGTTTAGCTCAAGTGCCATTAAAGCACTCGATAATTCAAAGACGGCTAAAAACGATTTTTTTGAGTGGTATGAGTCTGATGAAGCGGTTTATCTTAAGCCTGATCAAAGGTTAGTTTTTCAAGAAGTGTCTGCATCTGACACACTGTTATGGACAACGTTGATTACAGAAATACTCAAGAATCGGCCCCGCAAACCTTTTGCAGGGTGCCTATTCTTTACTGATCTTGAATTTTTGATTATTTCCGAAGAAGAACAAATCGATTATACATTGACGGCATTAATTGAGCGTATTACCTCTATCTGTGATCGAACCAATACTGCCCTTCCAATCTATATGGTTGTCTCCAAGCTCGATAAGCTACAAGGCTTTAAAGAGTACGTTCAATTAAGTCCACTAAAACATAACGTTGAGTATCTCTCTATTGCGTTGAAAGACTCCAAAGGTGTTCTTATTGACTATTATCGAGATAGCTTTAATAACCTTGTCCGTGTCATTGAAAAAAGCGCCCTGGATTCAACCTCAGGTTCAAACGATACCAAAGAAAAGCAAGCCATCCTTTCATTTCCAAAGCAGCTTGAAATATGTCAAAAGGAAATCGAATATGTGGTTCAACGCTTGAGCGATGTCAATCGTGGTGCCTACTACTTAGATCTTAGGGAACTATTTTTTTCTTCATCGCTTCAAGGTGGACGCAAATACAACTTGCTCGCCAAAAGTTGTAGTAATTACTTTAACCTTCCGATTATTGCTTCAGAACATACTCAACTATCTGAAACCCCTTACTTTACTCGGTTCTTAGTTGAATCTCAGATTCTGCCCGAAGCGGAATTTGCTGGTGAAAACAAAACTTACCTAAAACGCATACTGCGCCAAAGCCGCTTGGCTATGGTCGCCTCAATCGTATTTCTGTCCGGAGGGGCTTACCTTTTAGGGACCACGCTCGACAGCAATTTACGGGTAATATACCAGTTACTCAATATTGATACCGAAACAACAGCCATGGACTCAAACCAGCAATTGGATAGGAGTTTAACCAAAGCGATTGAAAAAATAGACCCCATATACAATGCTTGGCTGGAAGGCAGTAAAGCTATGGATGAAGAACTCGTCTCCCTTCATGTTAGTCGCTTAGAACCAACAACAAAAATTGCTTATCAAGCGCTCATCGATTCTATCCAAAATGAGTTGATTCCTGTTATTGAACAATCATACCGTGTGCAGTTAACCAAATACCAAGATCAACCTCTTAAAGCGCTACCCGTTTTGAAAGGTTACCTCATGCTCAAAGAACCCAGTAAACGGGACCTGAAGTACATGACGGCACAAACTGATTCGACCTTAACCAAAGCACTAGGTGATACCGAACAAGTGGCAACCACAATGAAGTATCTAAATGCATACTTCAGAACGGATTTTCCAGCCATTGATATCAATATGGGCATCGTTCGAGCAACACGCAGAACCTTGCTCGCACAATCAAATATTGACCTTGTCTATTCTCAACTGATTGATCAGGCCGAAAGCATAGATCTAGGAACATTAAACCTAGAAAGAGCAGTTGGCTTTGACTTTAACAACGTCTTTAACGATAAAGTAGACCACCAGCTACTGGATATCAGTAAGGTCTATACTGCGACTGGATTTAGTACCTTCTATCGCCCACGCATTGATCTTATGTCTAAAGAGGTGATCACTAATAACTGGGTACTGGGCTTATCGAAAAATGTCATCCCAAGCCAAAAAGAGCATGACGCCTTTAAAGATAAAATTCGCAAAAGATACACTGACGATTATGTTAGTTACTGGCGCAATGCATTGAGTGAGTTAAAAGTTAAGAAATATGAGTCAATTGGCGATCTCACAAATGCGATTGACCTAATTTCAGGCCCTTCATCACCTCTTACTACGGTATTAAAGCAGGTATACTCTAATACTCACTTCTCACCAACTGGAGAGAAAGAGCTACTTGCCAATAAGTTGCCCGAATTGGCTACGGAGGCTGTAGGTAAATTGGCCGAATCGGCGGAAGAGTTTGTACAGCCCGACTACTTGTTAATGCAGAGAGTTGAACAAGCGTTCTATCAACTTAACCAGTTACAAATTAACGAGACACCTAATTCACCAGCACCATGGGATGAAATTGTTACTGCTTTGAATACACTACGAACTTACATGAAAGACATTGCGGATTCCCCAGATCCTCAAATGGCGTCGCTGTTAGCTGCTCGCACACGTATGCAAAGCTCTGAAGCGGACCCAATCATTCGTCTGAAGCAAATTGCGCAAAAGTCTCCAGAACCTGTGCGCAGTTGGTTGCTAGGTCTGGTTCAACAAAGTTGGTCAGTTATGATCACAGAATCAGCTAAAGGCGTGCAAAGCCAGTGGTATAGTGACGTGTATACAAAGTATAAAGAATTGGCACTCAACAAATATCCTTTCGACTTGAATGCTGAAGAAGAAATTACGCTCGAAGATTTTGAGCTGCTTTTTGCTAAAGGTGGAATAATTGATACTTTTGTCCAGCAAAACCTAGCATCGTTTTATGATACCAACCTTTGGGAACCAAAACGTGTAGAAGGTGAGACTATGCCTCTCACGCCCCAACTTTTGGTGCAATTGAAGAATTACAATGTAATCCGAGACACATTAATTAATAAAAGTACTAACCGTGTTTCCATTCCATTTACAACCAAAGTCCTTGATTTAGACTCTAGTGCAATTCGAGCAACTTTGAGAGTGGCAGACTCGCAAATGAGCTATTACCACGGGCCAAGTCGAATCCAAGAATTGGAATGGCCACCAAAAAGTGGCGAGTTTAACGTCAGTATTACAATCCAAGATGTTACTGACGAAGGTAAACAGTACGTATTGAGCAAGGATGGTCAGTGGGCAATCTACCGACTATTGGGCCAATCAACACTAACAAATCAACATGATGGTAGCTTTGTTAGTGATATAACCGTTTCAGGTCGTGATCTGAAACTGAGAATAAAACCGCTTGCACAAAGGAATCCATTTACTTTGGCCGAGCTGTATAACTTCTCGTTACCCGAAACCATCAATTTATAAAAGCATACTAATAAAAACAACGTAAGGCAGGATAATGATGTCAACTACTAACCTTCAAGGATTAGACAAATTAGATAGGAAAATACTTTCAAGTCTTTTGTCAAATGGCCGAGAGTCAATAGCGAACCTTTCGCGAAATATTGGCTTATCACGTACCGCCGTCGCTGAACGCATCAGTCGATTGGAAAAAACCGGTATTATAAAAGGCTATACCGCTCAGATCCGAGTAGAGAAAGATGGTAGGTCAGCGTCAAGCTACCTACTCATTTCTTGCGAAAAAGGTAAGAAGAACAATGTCACGGAAGCACTAAAAGAGCTTCCTGAAGTGAGAGTCACTAGTATCGTCGGTGGCGCCTACGATATTATCGCTCTCATTGAGGCACCCGATCTTCAGTCGATACATACCCTGTGCAATGAAATAGAGTCATTTAGCGGCATTGAGTCCTTAAATAATACTGTGATATTGCACGAACCAGTTCGACGATAATACCCATAAGGACAGTAACTACACTTTCTAATCCAGAGTGTAACTGTACTTAGACAGATGAATTTAAAAGCCACACATATTTTGTGTGGTTTTTTTACTTCACTACCTGAAATTGCGTTTTCCTAACAACCGCCGGAACAACAAAGAACAAGACTCGACTTTTTCACTAGGCGAACATCACAACTGCCCAATTTGCTTAATGGACACATCTTTTCTATCAGGAGTCCCCAACCAAAGCGTTTGACCAAGCAAATTGCCCTCCCCATTTCCCAAAGCGTTTTTAGGTATGGTTTCCAGCTTCACCTTCATAACCAAGTCCCAAGCCAAAGGGTCACGTAGGATAAACTGCATTAAGCCAATAAGCGTTTTGTAATTGCTTCTGCCTGGTAAGAATGTTTGATAGGTAGAAAAATCAATATCTTCAATGCGTAAATGAAACTTACCAACTAAATCAGGCAGCGTTTTACCCAAGTGAAGATCTTGGCCCAGTACGCAATTATTATGATTGAGTTTGTTTCTCTGTGAATGATGAATTTCAACACGTCGATAGATCCATTCATCAACAAAAACGCTGTTCAAACTAAAGTAGTGAGCCACGATTCCGGATATCAGTTTCGGTGAACGTGTCCTAGTAGAAAGCTGACTAACATAGGACAAAAGCTTAGCCCTATCCAATTCATTAACCTCAGCTTCCTGCATAACCGATGACAAGCCAAGCAAGTGAAGCATGCGCCCGGAAAACGGATCTTTTGCCTCACTCTGATACTGTATGTGATAGCGATATTTTTTCCAAACTCGATAGACTAGGGATAAATAGCGATTATGGAAAAAATCAAAAAACTGTCTTACTGGATTTTCTTCATCTTCTCTGCCAGCTAGCTTCTCGGTATATGAGGACGGAAGTGGTGAACTTGAACCATGCAAGCCAAGAAAGTTTACCTCAACTCGGGTATAAGGATTTCCCTCAACCTCGTAATGTGCCACGTAGTCAATATCACTTTTGGGAAACGCTAAGCTCGGTGACACACTAAAGCGAATACGTTCATCAGAAATATACTTATTCTGACCTATTCCGTTATAGTTAAAACCCGTTTCTGCTTGATAATATTTTTCCAAAAGTGCAATCGCTTGGAAAAAGCTAAATTCATGGGTCTTCTTTTCAATCTGCTCGATCATAGTACGGTCTGCTGCCCTGTAAGGCTTGGCCAATGATAATTTTCCCCTGTGTTTTCATCAAACACTTCAAGCTCTGTAAAGGAGTTCAAACTTGAATACAAGCGTATAAACTCATTTAATACACTCACCAAAAGGAACATATCTCCCTCATTGACGAAATATGAAGAATCGACCGTAAGATTGAACTGCGTACCGCGAATAGCAGTACCACGGAATACCCTGTCAACCGGCTTCATTTCACTCATTTTAATACCATCTAGCCTGTGTATCGATGCCCGATGAGCTTGACGATCAACTCGAGAGTGGAAGTCATAAGTAGAAAGCAGCACTTTTAATACATCAATATTCGCTAATGACAAATAGTTCAGCGACATATTAGCAATTAGCTGCCATTGCAATTCGCCATTTACTTGCGGGCTGACAGACTGTGTAGGTTTGGTAATATTGGCAAAATTGGCGTAGGTTGGCGAGTTATGCGATGCATAGGTAATATCGCCCACTGACAGCCGCTCAGCCAAGTCACCATTGCTACACGTGAGTTTTAAAAGCACAGTTTCAGAGCCCAGTTCCGCAATATCACTGTTATGAGTATGAAAAGAAATATAACGTTCGAGCCCTCGCCCACTGATACGCTTTGAAACTTTCGTTTTGTAGAACTCTCTCTTATCACGCTGATTGATTTGATGTTCAAACGATTCAAACTCAATTAACGTTTTACGGCTACGTTCATTTTTGCTCCAAGTCTCCACTTTTCCGATCGAATAGACTTCATAGTGCTCTTGGTTACTGCTTTGTGGTCTGACTTTGTACTCACTTCGGCGGTGCTCTAAACGGATCGGGTCAGCGTCTTTGCTAAACAAATTCACAGCAGGTGTACAATGCAGCCTCAAGTGTTTATTTTTAAGCACCACTTCAGACGGAAGCGCACGTTTGAATATAAACGATATTTTCATCGATGAACGCTGGGGGACTCCTGACAACCATTCAAGTCCAGTGACATCAAAGAACATAAACTTCTCAGGTAGAGAAAAATATTCTTGCAATAGCCGATAACCAGAAAATGAGTTACTGCCATAAGGCAAAATAGCTTCATCATCGGCAAAACCTACGGGCTTGATGCAAGACGATGGCAGCTTGTGCACAAAGCCTCCACCAACATCGAGTTCAACACGATCGAGATAACGAAACAACCATAAGTAAACACTTCGAGTAATATGAACTTCACCATGAAGATGAAAGCGTAACGAATCCATTTTGAGTCTCGATATATCTTGACCAAACTCAGCGGCAATAGATACATCGATGCTTGAATTTGTACGACTATTCGATTGTTCGACTTGAGTAATGCTGATGGGGTACAAAGCAACGTCATAGCAACTTCTAAACAAGCATTGGGTTCCCTCAACTTGCTCACTCGCCATTTCTATTCCGCGTTCTACAACGGTTTTTTCTGTGACGCTTCCAACATGAGGCGTGAGCTCTGAGATACACATTGACGGTACCGAACGCATGTAGTGAGGCCACAAAAGTGTCATTAGTGATTGCGTGAGCTCTGGCAATTCATCGTCAATTTTTTCTCTTATCCTACCGGTGAGAAACGCAAAGCCCTCCAAAAGACGCTCTACATCTGGGTCATAAACCCCTTCACCAAGAAAGTGGGTTAATTTGGGGTGATATTTGGCAAATTCACTTCCGGCTTCTCGAAGATAAGAAAGTTCATCTTGAAAATATTTGCTGCTACTCACGAAGTATTACTCCTGACTTTATACGTTAAACTTACCGTCAATACCCATAAACACATTGATAGACATTGGAACCTGACCACCGTTGTGGCTTACCTCTCCAGTAATACCAAAACTAAGTTGTAAGGGATTATGAAAATCCTGACGATAAGTGACTTCAATATTGCCAAGCCTAGGTTCAAACTTGTTAATCGTCGTACGTATATTCTGTTGAATGTGACGCACTAAGTTTGACTGGCTAGCAAGAACATCATTGAAATCAGGAAGACCATAATCATTGTCTATCATTGCATTCCCCGCATGGGTATTCAGTAAATCGGCAAGATGAATATGAATGGATTCAATAAGATGTTTGTGTGAGACCACCTTTTCATAACAGCTTTTCGGCTCACCCAATTCAATACGCTCTAATAAACGATAACCTTTTTCCATGCTAAACCTCAAAAAGAACGGCCAGAAAAACTGGCCGTTCGCACTTAGAAAAATACTTAGATTATTGGTCCAATTTACCAACCAAAGACAGATCGAAGCTTGCCCCCATGTATTTGAAGTGTGGACGCACAGACATAGATACTTTGTACCAGCCTGGATCACCTTCAACATCAGAGACTTCAACCTTGGCCGCGCGAAGTGGGCGACGACCACGAACTTCTGCTGGCGGATTTTCTTGATCAGATACGTACTGACGAATCCACTTGTTCAGCTCGATCTCAAGATCGGTACGCTCTTTCCACGAACCAATTTGCTCACGTTGTAGTACTTTAATGTAATGAGCTAAGCGGTTGATAATGAACATGTACGGTAGCTGAGTACCTAACTTATAGTTCATCTCCGCATTCTTCCCTTCCGGCGTGTTCGGGAAAACCTTAGGCTTTTGGATTGAGTTTGCGGAAAAGAAGGCCGCATTATCCGATCCCTTACGCATAGTAAGAGCGATAAAGCCTTCTTCAGCCAGCTCAAATTCGCGACGATCAGAGACTAGGATCTCAGTTGGGATCTTAGTTTCAATTTGTCCCATAGACTCAAAGTTATACACGGGTAAGTCAAAAACTGCACCACCACTTTGAGGGCCAATAATGTTCGGGCACCAACGATATTTAGCAAATGACTCACTGATCTTAGAAGCCATCGCGTAAGCTGAGTTACCCCACAAGAAATTATTGTGGTCGTCAGTGACTTGCTCGTTGTAATCAAATGCCTTAATTGGATTATCTTCAACTGAGTATGGATTACGAAGCATAAAACGCGAAGTACATAGGCCAAGGTAGCGAGAATCTTCATGTTCACGTAGGCCACGCCATTTCGTATACTGAGGCCCTTCAAATACCGATTTAAGGTCTTTCATGTTTGGCAGCTCTTCATAGCTGTCTAAACCGAAGAATTGAGAAGAAGCTGAAGTGATAAATGGTGCATGAGACATAGCACCAACATTGGCCATATACTCCATCAACTTGATATCAGGACTAGATGAAGTCAGCTGATAGTCACATACAACCGCTGCGACAGGTTTACCACCAAATTGGCCATATTCGCGGGTATAAATTTGCTTATAAAGACCGGATTTAACCACTTCTGGCGCATCTTCAAAATCATCCAGCACTTCATCTTTCTTCGCTGAAATCAATTCAATAAGAATGTTTTCACGGAAATCAGTGTGGTCAACAAGATATTTTAATCCACGCCACGTCGATTCAATCGCCTGAACTTCTTCATTGTGAAGAATCGCATCGACTTGCTTAGAAAGTTTTTGGTCGATTTCGCTGATCATCAAATCGACTAACGATTGATCAACTTTCTCCGTTGTGTGGCTACTCAGTAGTTCACCGATAAAAGCCTCAACACCACGTTTAGCGACATCAAACCCTTCATCACTCGGCTTTAACCGTGTTTCATTTAGAATACTGTCCAGAAGGGAGCCAGAGTCCGCTAACGCTGCTTCTTGTTCTGGAGCTTGTGCTTCTGCTGTCATATTATCCTCTTATTCAGCCTTGTCAGCGTTTTGATCTTCACCAATGCTGAGTTCTTCGAGTAGTTTCTTACGAGCTTCTTCGTCCTGAAGTACTGCAGCGATCTTCTTACGGAAAGCTGGGACATTACCCAATGGACCTTTTAGCGCAACCAATGCTTCTCTTAGCTCTAATAGACCACTTAATTCAGGGACACTTCTGGCGATCGACTCTGGTGAAAAGTCCTTCATATCGGTGAACGTTAGGTCAACTGCTAGTTGCGCACCTTCTTCATCAGTCAGACGGTTTTCAACATTGACTTTAACGTTAGGAGCGTAGCCTTCTAGAACCTCATTGAAGTTATCTTTATCAATGTTGATTGGCGTACGTTCTTCAATTGGCGTGTCGTCAGAGCGAGCGGTGAAATCACCGACAACCATCATATTCAGCGGCAGTTCAACGTCTTCTTGTGCATCACCAGTCGCTGGAACATAACGGATATTAATTCGCTCTTTAGGAGCTACCGAGCCATCGCGTGACATAATTAGTTCCTTATCTCATTTGTGTTGTTAGTTGTAGATTGACTCCCACACCGCAAGCTTTGCTGGCAACACATCCCTGGATGGATAGAGGTGCCTAAGAATCTTTTGAGTAAAATCATCTAGCTGCAAAGATAGGTGTGGTTCCCAGCTGAACAGGTTCATTTCATCTCTAACTGACCATAACTTTTCAAGATAAGGTAAACATAGAGCGTAAAGACCAACAGCTTGGTAAGCTTTTACGATTTGTAAATGCAACATAAATTGCCCCCGCCCAGAGCTGTCTTGCGCTAGGTTTTGAGCAACTTCTGCTACGCGTTCTCCCAAGTTTTCGAGAGTTACATCGTCCATAGACACCAACTCGCCTTCTGTCACAACCACATGATGCATGGGTTGCAGAGACAAACTTTGGTTGACGAGATTAGGCTGACTTAGCCACTTAATTGTGGCTTCATTAGCAAATGGTATCGAATTTTTAAATGAAAGCTTTTCTATACCCGGTAAAGCTTGAACAAACTCGCGACATTCGTCATAAACGGCTTGTGCGGCTTCGTCTAGGTTTAAATTTTTCAGCATTTGATAAACATAAAAGTGCCCTGTCATCCAAAAAGGGGCATCCGTCAAGGTGCGTTCCAGACGTTTTATCGTGTCTAAATCACTTTCTTGTTTCGCCTTATCACGATATTCAGATTGTTTATCTTGCGATACTGCAAGTATCAAGGGTGTCTCGTGATTTTGGTGTTCAGGCAATTCGTTTATATCGCACCAAGTCAAATGTCGGTGGATACGATATGAGAGGGGTAACTCAGGCTGCGCACCAAGAATCATCTCAGCGACTTTTTTTAGGGTTCTTTTTGATGCTGTCGGAGACGAAAAATCCGTGTCTATATCGGCTTCTTTCGTCTGACGATGCACAGGAGCTGGTTCACTAAGCTTAGCTAGCTCGACTTTAGGCTCTTCGGCATGCTGTGAAGGCACACCCTCTGATTGAGAAGGCTCACTATAGCTAGGCGCTATGTAGTCGTTGATTGATGGCGAATGTAATTCGTCCGATGAAAAAGATTGTCCTAGACGACTCAGCTCATTTTTCAGCTCAAAGAAATCCGCTTCTGAATCCTGGAAAATTTCGTCAAAATGGCGTTGGATAGTTTCAACGCTTTCAATGTATCGAGATACGCTTTCCCATGTCACCATCTGCTTATCCAACTTCGGCAACACAAGTTTTAGCTGATTATTTAACCATTCTACAGCGCCATCTCTGCCCCGTTTGCGCTGCGGATACAAATCCGAACCAAAACGAATTAACGCCTCACCAAGTAGGGTTAGCCCCTGCTCTAACCCTTCTAAACCCTGTGTTTCGACCATTGCACGCGTAAGATAGCACATAGCCTTTAAGTCTTTGCTGTGCTTGCTCAGAACTTCAGTCGCATGATCCTCTACCACTTTCCAATCGACCGTTTCACCAAACAATGAACCGAATTTTTTAACTTCGGTTTCCATCATTTCAAAGCAAAATTCATAACGTGCATCTTCACCGACAGGAGATGATGCACTGATTGGTTCGAGCAGTGTTTTGATATCTGGGACCAAGATTTAACTCCTTACCACAGGCTGGTAATCGCTAATGGCTCGTTGAATAGCAAGAGCCCCTCGAGCGGGTTTAGACTGTTGATGGCTTTTACGAATCGCATCTTTGGCCATGCTATTAAGCAACTCGGTTACTTCAGCAAATTTTTTCGGTGCATTGACCTCAAGATCGGTCAACGATGCATTCAACTTTTCATTTTCAAATATGGATTGTTCTGTCACCGTGCTAAACAGTATGTATTCACTGCGAGCGACTTTTAGTGCTCGGATTTTTGCCGCTAACTCGGGTGTATTACCGTAAAATTGTTTAGCCACTTGGGCTTGGTCTATCGCTCGAGTGTAATAATGTTGTTCAGCATTAGTATCGATTGCCGCGTAGACTGCGTTAAGCAAATCGCCAGGAAGAACTTGACTGTAATAATAGGATTCCGCTTGATGATTAGCCCATGCAGCTTTCATATAATCATCGACCGCTCTTGCTTGCCCACTGAGTATTAAATCGACCAGTTCTTTGTCTCGACGCCCCATATAACTCGTCATCTCTTGTGCTTGTTGATTTAGACGATTGAGGTTCGCCATTACTTGATTCAATGAGCGCTGAGCTTTGGCAAACAAAACACCATCATTATTAAGGTTAGCGTGCAATGTCACTAAGTCTGAACGTATTTCCTGTAAAGTTTTAGGCAAACTAGAGGCAATATTTCTTCTTTCAATTAAACTGTCTTGGTTATCTTGATAGACATCGAGCAATTTTTTCTGTTGAACTTGATAGGCCTCTTGATACGGTGCCATCAAGACAAGATCATTCGACATATCGTCTAATGCGTACTCAATTTTCCACGGTGGCTGAGCAAGAAAAGAGGCGGTTTGAGCAGGTTTAATCGTTTGTGCCACAGTAACCGACTCCGTAAACCCTGATTTAGGCGATGGCTTCCATTCTGGTTGCAGATAGTCATACATATAGGTGCCACTGACCAAGAGCACGGAGGCAACTAATGCAGCTTCTAGGTATTTGAAGCGGCCTAGAGCAAACTTGTCTGTTGCTCTGTGGTTGGTAAGAACAAGGTCTGCATTTCTAAGATTGGAAAATAAGGGGGCGCTGTTGTCTGATTTCAGAGCCTCAGCGTCAATTTTTGCTAGCGTCTGAGCAAAAGAAATCGCTGTGTAGCCATGCGAACGAGGCTTATTCAATATCTCTTTAATCAAAAGCCAAACATGCTTAGGGATTAAATGGCAGCGCTTTTTCTGGCCCAAAAGTTGATGCCATACGTCCCCATAGGTTGAACCCAAAAACAGATGCCCAGTTAGCAAAGCTAATGAATACACATCATCCTGTGGCTTGGCTTTACCCGTTTCAACATACACTGGAGACGCATAATTCATGCTAACTTCAGTGGGGCCTTTTTCTTCCTCAGAATAACGAGCTGCGCCAAAATCAATCAGCTTGACACTATCATCTTCACCCACGAGCACATTGGCAGGTTTTATGTCTAGGTGGCATACACCACGGGTATGCATATATTCAAGCGCACCAGCCAACTGGTAAATTAGCCAAGCGATATGATCGTGCCGGAAGCCCTTTTTACTGTGTCGTTCTATTTTCTCAGCTAGGGATTCACCATGAATCCACTCGTACATAATGTAAGGACGATCAAACTCATTGCCAACTTTAATAAAGTCCGCAACGCTCGGATGCTGAGAGATTTCCAATTTGCTCGCTTCACCAAGTAAGAGTGAATGCACATGTGTTGATGTTCCTTCATTTACCACTTTACAGCAAACCTGTTTCTCCGGTTCGCCTTGTTTTGCTAAGTGATAGAGGGTTGTGTTGCCATTTTTTGATGGAAACGATTCCAACACATCAAATTGGGAGAATAAAACATATTCCAACTTAGGCTTGTTGCGTTGTGCTTCCTGATGCTCTAAGTGTTTTTTTCTCTCAATCGCTTTATGAACTAACTGATTGATATAGCTATCGCTTGACCCATTTTGATCAGACACGTTTTACTCTTTAGCCAGCTGATAATATTTACTAGATGAGCATATTAATTATTTTGAATATTACTTTTCAACTAGGCAAAAATAAAAAGCCCACTATATCTATCAATTTAGTCATAATGACGGTGAACTAGGTAAAATACGGGTCTCTTTCGTCGCTTTTTTATAGATAAAATTATAAATTTATTTTTGGCTACAAAGCGAAACCTTTAATAAAGCTCGATCTCCATAAGTATCAAACATAAGTAAAGCAGCACTATCAGAAAGCAAATGAGTGTGAGAAAAAGCACTCAGTAAAGCCAAAGCGGAGGCTTGGCCTAGTGTTCCCCATAAATCATTGATTAGAAAAGGTTGCTGAGGGTTTTCAAACTTCTCAGCTCTCGCCCCTAAAGCAAAACCATAATCCTCAGTATGACTACGACAGTTATGCATATCAGAATAGACTCGACCCAAATGTTGGTATTGGCTCGACGCCTTCTGGACCAATCTCATCATGCCTCGTCTATCAGTTATGCTTTGTTCAGAAATAAAGTATTCCAGCATAGCGATAGGTTGCAATTTAAGTGTCTCAACAATGTTTTTTCTAGTAAAAATGACACCTGCGCCACCTTCACTTGGAATCATTCCCCATGGATTATGGCTACCCATAACTTGTGATTGTTCGATTAAGGAGTCAAGTTGACAAAAAACGGAATCAGCTGAAAGACTGATAATAGCGTCATGGCGATCAAGAAATTGCAACGACTGTTCGAAAAATTTGGGGCCACTAGAATGACGTATTTCTATTTTTGACAACCATTTAAAATGAATACTTTCTTCTAACCAGACAATCATGTCGCTCTCGCTGACAAACTCAGGCACCGATATAATGACAGGGACTGGCTTAAGCATTTTGGGCAGTTTGTTTAGCATCGACGTCAATAATAAATCAATGACCTCAATAATACGCTGATGCTTATCTTCTGATTCGAGAAACGAAATTTGAGAAAAAGAGTATTGCTCACCACTGTCCATTTGCAGCTGATTAAACCTGCCTAAATCCGCCTTCGCCACTGCCAGTGATAACTCCAGATTCATTCCCGAAGGCGTCACAACATCCGTATCTAAAACATATCGACCGAAAAGATGGCTCATGCTTGCTCCTTTAACTGAGAAACTTTGGAAGAAACCAGCAAATGCTCTTTTCCTTGACACATAAACGAGGCGCCATAGCTAAGTGTTAAACTCTTTAGCTCAGTATCAACAAACAAAGTGTATATCTGCATTGGTGCCGTTAATGTTTCTTTTCCTAAACTTATCCTTGCCTGAAATTTATCACTGGGCAAGCGGAAGGCAATAACGTCATCATGGCTAAAACCACTCATCAATAACCTTTCTCCGCCAACCAAAAATCCATTGCATTGCTGATCAGAAGGCGCAGATTGATAAAATTTTCGGTTAAAGTCTTGAGGAAAAAGTGGACGTCTACATTCTTCCCAGTGTGTGTCAAACGTTCCAGCGTACTGGGTTCTTTCTGCAAAAAAAGG
This sequence comes from Vibrio zhanjiangensis, assembly GCF_030161235.1. Classification (GTDB taxonomy): domain Bacteria; phylum Pseudomonadota; class Gammaproteobacteria; order Enterobacterales; family Vibrionaceae; genus Vibrio; species Vibrio zhanjiangensis. Next base: position 26,554 of record NZ_BSPW01000006.1, read on the forward strand.
CGCAATCGGTCCTAGGCCTGCAACCCGAATATTTTTGCTGTTTGGCGCCCATTCTTCGTTGGGGAAAAAGACACTCGGCACTGGCTTTTGCAGCAATTCCTCTGAATTTTCGGCAATACCACATCCATTACGATTACGTTCATCCCCTCCTAGCGCTTTGCCATAATCGATATCCGCCTCGACAAAGGGCTTGGGGTTTGAAACGGTAATCGTACCTCCGTGGCGAATCCAATGCCTTTCGCCATGAACGGCAATGGTTTTATCTACATGACCATCGATAAGAACGCGACATTCATGATACGTAACTGGACGTTTTGCATAGCTGCGCGCCTTGCCAAAAACCAATACGTCGGTATTTTGCTTCGTCACGGCAAATTCGTGGTCCATTTTCATTACTGAAGAACCCGGCTCCCCAAGATATATGGGGTCATCATAGATTTCCTCTGCGAGCGACTCTACCCACTGGTTATCGATTAAGTTCCATTGACGCTTTGCCGTCAGCACCCATACCTCATGCCCATTTTCGTCACGCTGGAATCGTCCTTTTACGAGCAACCCCTCGGTTTGTTCAATATCCCACAGTTGCATTCTGATTCCTTAGGTTAAATCTCTCGGAAGCGGCGATCTGATGTTGTACTTTTTCAAACACCCAATCTTGCTGGTACGAAGGCATGGTCCAATGCCAAGGTATGTATACGCGACCATGCATACAGAGTTGTCGCCAAAGCCATTCTCGATATACGTTGGGTAGCCATGGATGACGCATTGCATCTAAAGTTGACTGATAGCTCAGTGCTTCACCAAGCCTCAGCGGCTTATCCGTTTGATGCTTTTTGCTTTCACACCAACTTTTTATCGTCTTCTTTGCTTCGTCCCAGTCGTATTCAATATCGAGTTGATTGGGTTTCAGTGGGAAGCGGTCACCGTAAATGAGATACAGAGAAAACAGCCATCTTTCCCCTTCAGCTTCATCGTCTAAGTGAGTTAGGTATTCAAACGTTGCTTCTACCCATGCAGGATCAGCAGACAAAAATAGCTGCATGGGTGCCATCTTATTGGCCTGCTCAAAGCGATTAAACTCTCTAAGCTCTAGTAACTTGGCATAGGTAACCAGTTTATCGCCAGATAGCGTAGATTGGTCGGTTCCAAAACGCCTTCTAAACCAAGTTCCTCGATCATGTTTACATAGCAACAATTCGAATAAATGGTCTTCATCTTTATCTTGATCACCTAACCACTCGATACTCTCTGCGACATCAAACTTTGCCAAAGTAGAATGTAAGCTCGTTTCATCCAGTACTTTATTCTTAAGCCAATGTTTTATAAGGCTGATACTCAGGCTATGCCGTAGTTTAAGTAATTCAAAGCACCACTTCTTAATCGCCACTTTACCTTCAATGCACTGCGCCACAAAGGTATCTATATTCCCCGCTTTCGTTCTCAAAAACATCAGCATGGCAATGTCTTGGTCAACATTTTGTACCACACTGAAAGCGCCGTTGACATGGATTGGATCGTGACAAAATTCAGGCTCAAGCATCAACCAGATAAAAAGTTCTGGAGTACGTTCTTTTAACTCGTAGACAAGTCCTGGGTGGAAGTGAAACAGTGCAACGTAAACCTGCTTGAGCTTCAACATGTCCCTTTCTACAAGCTGCAGATAATCTTGAGTTGTAGCCGGATAACCATTGCGGTGTAGTCCTACCCACTGGCGAAATAAAAAAGACCAAGATTCGCTAGCAAGTTGAGATTTTTCACGGCAAAACTTCAACCAACTGGGTTTTAATTGTTCAAGCTCTAAAATACTGCTGTCTAACAAGCCTATACTTTGGTCAAGCTCCTTTTGAGTTAACGCGTGGCTAAGCTGATTCGGTGTAATTCTCTCTCTCATGATCAAACATCTAACATCATTAATTTATCGCAATCGTGCCACCAACAATACTCTGAGTATTACTGGCATTGGATAGAACATGCTCGGCGTTGGTGGTTACGCTCCCTTCTTTGCCACGATAACAGGTCTCAGCATCCCCGCTTCGGATTGTTAATTCCGTACTACTCTCTACGGCCAACTTATCAGCGCGAAGCACTAATTCTTTACCATCATCAAATAAGTCAAAAAGAAAGTCTGTCACTATAGGTAACGTTAAATCTTGGTTAACGAATTCAATTTTGCAGCGAACCTGCTTCTTGATAGCTAACTCCAATTCATGCTCAGTGAAACGGCGCTCAAGTCGTGCCCATATCGGTTGCTTGATCGGGTTGTCGGCAAAGTTCACCTTCACACTATTGGTCGCTTGGTTGAAATCAATCAGGCGACCAAAACGGGAAAAGCAAGCCGATTGCTCGGCTTGCTGCGTTTCTAATTCAAATACTTCTAGATAAGTGTATTGGTGCTTCATTAGTTAATTGCCACATTACCACCTTTGATGACCACCTTGTCACTTCCTTCAACAGTAATCGACGTCCCTGTAAGTTTAATCGAGCCATCACTATTCATAACCAGTGACGAACCACCGGTTTTTAGCACAATTTTATCACCACTAATGATCTGGGTTGCCGCATCCGCTTTGTAGGAAGTGTTTCCTTTCACTGCAACGGTTAGGTTGCCACCTACGGTTAGATTGTCATCCGAACCTATATCTGCTGAACGAGACGCCCCAACCATTAGATTGCTGTTCTCGCCGACATCCAAATCATCATTTAGACCAATTTTCGTCGTACGATTATCGTTAATAGACAGTGTTGAATCATTCTTAACCGTTTGCGTTTCATTCGCGTTATAAGTCACGGTGACGTCTTGTTCGACCGTTTCTGTAAAAGTACTGTTCACCTGCGTCGTTTTGTGGCCATCTATGGTTTCTTGGTGATCACCATGAACTTCATTATTTTGATGACGTCCCACTTTCAAAAATTCATCTTGGCCAATATCACGAAAACGATTATTAAGCACCTTGGTCGACATATCCTTTTGAGCATGGATATAGATTTCTTCCTGATTTGCTTCGTCTTCGAAGCTCAGCTCATTATAACCGGTCCCTTTATGCGTTTGGGTACGAAATGTCGTGCGCGTTTTATTTTCTGGTAACGCATAAGGTGGGTAATGCAATCCATTATACACTGCACCAGTAACCAATGGACGGTCAGGGTCACCTTCCAAAAACGTCACCACAACTTCATGGCCGATTCGCGGCAAATATACCGCTCCCCATGTTGGGGCTGCCATTGATTGACTCACACGAATCCAACAGCTGGCATGTTCATCATTATTGGCATACCTATCCCAATGAAATTGGACTTTGATTCGACCCAAAGCATCCGTATAAATTTCTTCTCCAGCTGGACCAACAACAACGGCTGTTTGCGGACCATCGACTATAGGGGCTGGTAGCTTAGGGGCTTTGAAAATGACGTCACGTGGAATACAGATGAATTGGTTTTCATACGTTGTGGGCAAACCACTGGTTTCATCCTCGTGAACTTGAGGATCATGACCACTATGAACAACAGATAACATTGTATAGTCGCGATTGATCGCCCTGCGAGGGTGATCACTGATATTAAAGCTATAGCCCGGTGTAACACGCATTATGCTTGAGCTGGCTTCAATCTGATTATTGTCAACCTGATGATCCGCTATCCATTCAGAAGCACGAACTTGCCCCATAGCAGGATCAACATAACGCCCAGGGTAGTCAAATTGTTTCAGATCTTGGTCTAATGGACCATCGCTTGACATCTCCTGAGGAATTTTAGGCTGCTCGTAGTTATAGTCACTGTATGTTGTACTGCCTGTTCTCACTCGATTGATCGCCGACAACTCAAAAATGTGCTCTCGATCAGCAACACCACCAGCATCAGAATGATACACCAAAGGCCCAAGATGAGAGGCATTAAGTGGCGTGCTTAAAAGTTCAGGGATGGCATCGTTACTGTCGACAATGACCATAGTATGAGTTGCCTCAGTATGTTCAAAGTAGTACCACATACCATGTTCAGCTAACATACGCTGAACAAAATGACTGTCACTTTCCCGATACTGAAGTACATACTCTTTTTCAGGGTAAACACCCGATATGTCGAGTCTGTAATCAGTGACCGAAGCATCATCTAACACTTGCGAAATGATGTCTGGTGCTGAGAGATTTTGAAATATCCGACAGTCTTGTCTTTGTGTCATAAACCAAGTCTGCGGCACCAAAACGAGTTGGTATCGCGCAAAACGTCGTCCTTGCCCCACAAAACGGACTTCATTTACCATCCCATGGAAGAGGCGAGCCGCGCCCATACCTTGACCATACAAGGTCAGCAAAGCCGGCTTGCGAATCAATTCATCGAACGTAATATCAGCATCAAGTGAAAGCAATGAAAGGCTAATTTGGAATGGCTTAGACAGCTCTTCGGTTACTTGAAAGCTTTCAACACGAAATTCATGCCCTGTTCCCTGAATTTCAAATTTAAATTCTACGTCAGTTTTCATACCTTTTACCTGATACAAATAATACAACTAGGGCCAACATACGCTGGCCCGTAAATCTAACGTGTTGACGATTAAGCTTCGCGAGGAGCGCGCCAGTCGTCGTTACCGCCTTTACCCATCACTTCGTGAGTTACTTCAATTGCACGGTAAGTGAATTTTAATACTTCTTCAGTTACGCGGTCAGATGTAGCAGCGTCTTGGCAGTGTGCCATACGAGTTTGCATATCTACTAGTAGAGCGTCGATAAGCTTGATTGTGTAGTAGTGCTCTTGCTTACCTTGAACTGAAGTACGGTAAAACTTGATGTTACACTCAGGCAACTTCTCACCAGAAACAAGTGCGTTGAATAGTAGTGGTGAACAGCAGTCTTGTGCTTTAGTTACCACAACAGGTTTATGAACGCGTTGACCTGTAGGCTGACCACTTTGTGGATCACGTGGAATAGTTAGTACATGATCAAGTTCTTGTACTAGAAACTCGTTTTCGTGACCTTCTTGCCATGTATTGCCTACTGATTCAGCAGTGAAAGCACTTTCTGTGATATTACCTTGAGTTTCGCCTGAGATAGACATATACGCTGGAGTTGGCATCTTATATTCCTTCTAAATTTTTATTTGTTTAAATTCACCAAATCGCTTATTACCGCGACCCAATAGTTACTATACAAACTCCATGCCAACTTTTAAATTACATAAAAACAAGCACTTAGTTAATTTCGCTTTGGTTTTTATATATTTATCAATTCAATTTTTTGTAAAATCAAACAAGATATTGTTCAATCAACACAAGTAATTGTCACTCATATTAATTGATAAAACAACGGCTCACAGATATGCAAAAAAAGCGTTATTAACGGGCATTGACGTCGTTTTAACTAAAACATTAATCATACTGACTACGTAGTGATTAAAATAGGGTGTCAATCCATTCAATATTGCCATTAAAATAACCATAAAATGCCAGTAAAAATAGCTATCAGAAAAAACTGTTCTCTATTATTTAGTATAATTCGAGCCAATTAAAAACAACCGATAAGCTCGATAAAGACAATGATAAACATCAATCTATCCTCTTTAATTCAACGTCTGCACCCTATCGCAAAAATCGCGCTAGAAGACGCAGCAGCTCTCGCTGTATCAGAAAAGGCAAATGAAGTACAAATTGAGCACTATTTGCTGAGTTTACTGGAGCGTCCAAATAGTGATTTTGACGTTCTTCTCGCGCATTTTGACTGCTCCGAAAATATTTTGCGCCAGTCAATTCGTTCAACCTTAGATTCAACGCCAACAGGCAACGGCGGTAAACCCGTCTTTTCTGCGCTGCTCATCGAATGGCTACAAGAAAGCTGGCTGGTATCTTCGCTGGACCTTTCTCAACCACAAATTCGCTCAGGTGCATTGCTATTGACGCTTGTAAGCAACCCTCTCAGATACGGTCAGCATACCTATGCTGCGTTGCTTGATAGCGTCAATCAAGATAGCCTCAAGCGCAATTTTGCAGAACTCACCAGTCAATCCCTTGAATCCCAAGTCGCAAGCTCAGAAAAAACGCAAGCTAGAGAAGAAGGCTCAGCGTTGAGCAAATTCACCACTGACTTCACAGGTAAAGCACGTAAGGGTGAAATCGACCCTGTTTTCTGCCGAGATCAAGAGATTCGACAAATTGTTGATATTTTGGCAAGACGTCGGAAAAATAACCCTATCGCTGTGGGAGAGCCTGGCGTCGGTAAAACCGCTGTAGTGGAAGGCCTTGCGCTCAAAATCGTTCAAGGTGAAGTGCCTGATAACTTAAAGGGGGTCGAGCTATATGGCTTAGACATGGGACTTCTTCAAGCAGGTGCCAGTGTCAAAGGTGAATTTGAAAAGCGCCTCAATGCTGTTTTAGATGAAGTGAAAAACTCCCCTACTCCAATCATTTTATTTATTGATGAGGCACACACTCTTGTTGGTGGTGGTAACCAAGCGGGTGGTAGCGATGCCGCAAACTTACTTAAGCCAGCTCTTGCCCGTGGTGAAGTTAAAACGATTGCGGCAACAACATGGTCAGAATACAAAAAGTACTTCGAAAAAGACCCAGCACTGGCGCGTCGTTTCCAATTGGTCAAACTGGATGAACCCTCGCCAGAGCAAGCTGCATTAATTATTCGGGGTCTGCGCCCTGCTTATGAAAAATCTCATAATGTTTATGTGCGAGATGACGCCATTACAGCCGCCGCTGCTCTTTCTGCTCGCTATATATCGGGGCGACAACTGCCCGACAAAGCTATTGATGTATTAGACACCGCGTGTGCTCGTGTTAACATCAGCCTCAATGCGGTTCCTGCGTCGGTAGAAACGCTTCAACAACAACTTGCCGCACAAACTCGAGAGCTTGAAGCCCTTGAACGTGACGCTCTTCAGCAAACTGGCGACAAGCACAGTCTCGCGTCTATTCCTGATCTTAAGCAGCGAATGACGCAAACCCAAGCCGAGCTTGAGATTCAAGAAGCACAATGGCAAAACGAAAAGCAGCAAATTGAACAAATGATTGCGCTGCGTAGTAGGCTTCACGCTCTTGTTAGTGATGAGCAACAAGAAAACGCTGAGCAAGAAGATGACCAACCGGTATCACCCTATGCAGATTTAGATGAAGAAGCCGTGCGTATTGCAATTTCGGCTTGTCAGGAGCAATTGGAGGCCATTCGTGGCAGCAACCCTCTGGTTCATTTTGAAGTGGGACCCGATGAGATAAGCCATGTTATTTCTGATTGGACAGGTATCCCTATGGGTAAAATGCTCCAAGATGAAGCGCAGACAACGCTTAATCTCAAAGACAGCTTAACCAGTAGTATTAAAGGCCAAGAATACGCTATTGATGCCCTTGCAGAAGGGATTCAAACAGCGAAAGCAGGCCTTGGTAACCCAGATGCTCCAACCGGTGTCTTCCTTCTTGTTGGTCCAAGTGGTGTCGGTAAAACTGAAACCGCACGAGCCATTGCTGACCAGTTATTTGGTGGTGAACGCTTTATGACCACCATTAATATGTCAGAGTTTCAAGAAAAACACACGGTGTCACGCCTTATTGGGTCACCTCCAGGCTATGTCGGCTATGGTGAAGGCGGCATGCTAACGGAAGCGGTTCGCCAGCGTCCATATTCTGTTGTCTTACTCGACGAAGTAGAAAAAGCCGATCCTGAAGTACTCAACCTTTTCTATCAAGTCTTCGATAAAGGCACCCTAAATGATGGTGAAGGTCGAGCCATCGACTTCAAAAACACTCTGATCATCATGACCAGCAACCTTGCTACGCACGAAATTGAGTCACTGGTGCAACAATCTAAAGACATGGATGCAAGCATCATTGCAGAGGCCATTCGTCCAACGCTAAATCAACATTTTAAACCCGCGTTGTTGGCTCGTATGTCTGTATTGCCTTTTGTCCCACTATCCGATGAAGCCATGACAGAAATCATTCATCACAAACTCGGTAAAGTGTCACAGCGTCTGCACAATCACCACAAGCTAACGCTAAATTACGACGAAAATTTGGTCGAATTCGTTCTTGGTAACTGCCGTTTGGCTGAGACAGGTGCTCGTAATATTGATGCCGTGATCAACCGTCAGTTGCTACCACAGCTGTCTACTCAGCTATTGGTTCACGATAAGGATGAATCTCATCGCCAAATCACAGTGTCCGTTGATGAGCAAGGAACGCTATCCTATGCGTTTAGCTAACTCAAACGACCTGAGTAATGCCTTGCTTGCGATCAGCCAGTCTTTGGCTGATCGCACTCAAATGGCGCAAACTCTCGACGCGGTGCTCACAGCAGCGCGTCAAATGACACTCTCTAAGCACGGTATTATCTATGTGCTTGATCAAACCGGACAAGCTCTGATCCCCAGCATAGTTCATCACAATGAAAAACCGCTTTCTGCACATCCTTGGCCTGCATTAGCTTTCGATCATACCAGTCCAACTAATCCGTTCAATTATGCAATTCAAAACGGCGAAGTGGTCCTGATTAACGAACTCTATCAGTACAATGGGTATGACTGTGAAGCGATTTATCAAGCAGAACTCGTACTAGGTAGCAAAAGTACCAATTTGCTTGCTTGGCCTTTAGTAGACGATAGCAATAAGACCATCGGTCTGCTGGCACTGTTTAACTTGAGTGTCATAGACAATGAACAAGCATTGACGGCGTTTTGCCAGATGGCGGCCAATAGTATTCATCAAGCAGTATGGCTAGAACAATATGGCCATATGATTAAGAATCTCAGTGCGGATAATGCTGCGCTTGTGCGCGAAAACCAGCATCTTAAACGGCGTAAACAAAGCCATTACCAAGGGCCGATCGCTGAAAGTGAACAAATGCTTGACGTCCTCAGACGTCTAGATAAGGTCTTGACTCTACCCGTTGATGTATTGCTACGGGGCGAAACTGGTGCGGGGAAAGAAGTGATTGCAAAGTACATTCACCAAAACTCGAACCGTGCAGATCAACCTCTCATAGTGCAGAACTGCGCGGCAATACCTGAACAATTGCTCGAGTCAGAGTTATTTGGACACAAAAAGGGCTCTTTTACGGGTGCAGACAAAGATAAGATAGGCCTCTTTGAAGCAGCCCACGGCGGTACCTTATTCCTTGACGAAATCGGGGATATGCCCCTTTTACTGCAAGCTAAACTGCTGCGCGTTTTGCAAGAGCGCAAAGTACGTCCTGTTGGTGCCAGTAAAGAAATAGAAGTCGATGTTCGAGTTGTCGCCGCGACCCACTGCCATTTAATGGAGAAAATTAAAAATGGCGAGTTTCGTGCTGATTTGTTTTATCGATTAAATGTGTTCCCAATCACCTTGCCACCACTACGAGAACGCCAAGCGGACATACTGCCGCTCGCTGAACATTTTGTTAAGCAGAGTGCTCTAAACCTAGGACTTTCCCAAGCCCCAGGACTGAGCGCAAATGTCCAAAAACAACTGTGCCAATATACCTACCCTGGCAATGTCCGTGAGCTCAAAAATATCGTTGAGCGGGCCCTGCTACTCTCCGATTTTGAAACCATTACTCATATCGAACTCGGTGAGACTGGTCTCATCGTTCAAGCAGAGAAAAGCGAGTTAGACACAACGAGTATTGCACAACCTACTATCACCAGTCAGCCGATTCATGAGAGTTCTGGTTACTCCAAAGGGCTCAAGGAAGCCGTCAGTGAGTATGAAAAAACCGTCATTCTTGACTGTTTACATGCGTCTAACTGGCAAATTAAGCGCGTTGCTAAACAGCTTTCGTTACCTGTTAGTACCCTGAGCCACAAAATGAAAAAATACGATATTTCTGCCGCAGGAGAATCGAGTAGGGTCAATGAGAATATTTAATGCCTGTCAGTCAGTTGGGGGCATTATCATTAAAGGCAAAAGCAAACCACTATCGATCCAAAAGTGTCTTGCATTTGCCTTCTTTTTTTAAACAACTTTATATAAGAATTCAATAATATACTTATATACAAGGGCTTATACGCAAAATTATCAATAACGACTAAGCTTGAAAATACTCTAGGCATAACAAGGATACATACCATGCTATTGAGACTTTCAATTCTGCTGCTCGCAAGCGTGTCTTTTTCCGCTTTCAGCATCGATTTTCCTTATCGAGCCGATTACGCCGATGTCAAAACGATTGAGCTCGCCGATTTAAAACAAACCAAGGACACATTAAACATTGTCGATGTGCGCTCCACTCTTGAATATGATGTGCTTCATATCGATGGTGCCAAACATATTACTATTGCCAACAAAGGCTTTGAAACCAAAATAAAAGAACTCTCAGCCGATGGCAAAACCATCGCTTTCTATTGTAATGGCATCACTTGTAAAAAATCTTACAAGGCGGCACAAAGGGCAATGAAAGCAGGCGTCAACAATGTGGTGGCTTATGATGCGGGAATTTTCCTCTGGGCAAGCGACTACCCTAGCGACAGTGTTTTACTTGGAAAGCCAATGCAAAGCAGCTCTCAACTCATCAGCGATGAGGATTTTAAAGCCCATATCCTCTCTGCAAAAGAGTTTGAAGGCATGCTCAACGACCCTAACGTGGTGATTATCGATGCGCGCGATCCAAATCAACGTAAAACTCAGCTGTTTAAAGGTCTGCCGGTACGAAACGTACCTGTTGAACGCTTTGAAACGTTTTTGCAGCAAACCGATTCGTCAACAAAAATCATGGTATTTGATGCAGTAGGCAAACAAGTCCAATGGCTACAATATATTCTTGATGGGCAGAACTATACTGATTATCACTTCCTTAAAGGGGGTGTTGAAGGGTATATGAAGAGTCAGTAATCAATCAAAGGGAGCGTAATGCTCCCCACATCTCTTGCCATTTAGCTAGTTTACCAGTTTCTTGTTTATGGACAGTGACATACAACCAACGAGTTCGTCTGGGTTGTTCAATCAAGCTCGTCTTTCGCTTACTCAAAGTATAACTTGAACAAAAGTGAGTCGATTTGAATAGGCTGGAAAGACCTAAATATTTATATATAAATCAGGAAAACCAATGATGAATCAATGTAGATTCATCTTCATTAATGATGTTTTTTTTACTCAGAAAAATGAGTGAAATATCATGATTAATCTCTGCATATCTTAAATAACTTCTGGTTCTATAGTGAACGTTACCATTTGCTATATAACCCAATAAATTAAGGTATAAATATGAAGATTCAAGCTCCTAGCAGTCCTATCGATAGTCAAACAAGCTCACAAAGCAGCACCTTACCTCTTAAGGTTAAGGCAATTACGCACGTTCAGGCCGTTTTTCGAGGAAATCAAGTTCGAAAAATGGTATCGGTTAAATCTATAGCGCCGAACATTGTACATACCAAAATAAAAAATACTGGGTTACAGACAAAGCCTTCAGTAAACACTCCTTTTACTTCCATCCTAAATAACTTAAAACCAGGAGCACAATATGACTCTTTACTTGTTAAGAAAGGAAAAGAGAGTGTTGATGTCGTCGCGATAAAAGACGGAGAGAGCCCTAAAAAGCCTAGTGACTTAATAGCGCAAGAAGGTAAACCTACTCGTGACACAGCTTATATAAATGGCGGTTTTTTTGTGCATAGATCTGGTCTAAAGGATAGTGATGGAAATGCAGCTCCTATTGGATACACAATCGGCACAACTAAAGGAAAAAACAATACGATTCCTGTTGCTCAGCCTTGGAAGGAAGATTTTGGTGAACTGCGTAACCGTAAAGGGGATACCATACTAACCTCTGGTCCTGTTTTACGTCGAGAAAGCCAGTTTACAGGAGAACGTTTCACTTATTTTTTACCATCGGGACAACCCAGTCAGCTAAATGAATATGCTGGTGCTTTAACTCATGCAGGAAATTCAAATGAGAGGGCTGCAGTTACAGTCGCAAAAGAAGATATTCGTTTGCAAACCCTGACAAATGATGAAGGACTGCGGGAAAAGGGAGCAACAATGAGAGAATGGTGTCAAATTACGAATTCATTAGCCAAAGAAGGAGACCAAGTATTAAATTTAGATGGTGCTGCGTCTATTCAAATGGGAGTCTCCTCAGGTGAGGATCGTAAAGTCATCTCAAAAGGTGGAGGTGCAGGGAAAGAGAGAGAGTTGGCAAATATAATCTTGTCGTCCCCCTTAAAAAATGCACTACAGCGGTCATAATCCCTCCGTCATCTAAGAACAAGCCCAAATGAGTACAAAAGTGGGCTTGATGATATCGGTGAAAAGCTGAATAAATTACCACCTACTGAAGTAGGTGGTTTAGGGCTGAAAATCATATGGGGTGGTTACCCCATTTAAAAGCTCTACATAGGAGCGGTAAAGCATTTGCGGGCCTATGCACACAACAGCAATAATTTTACTGGTAACCATGACTGGGTGATCACGTTTCATTACTCACTCCTAAGGCTAAAAATAAAGCTGCTGCTTTCTGGTTAAACTTTGATAAAAGGGCGTATTGAGTGCGTTTTTTCTTACCTTAGAGTAGGTTTTAAGCACTTCAGGATCGATGGTTTCAATCGGATTATCGGAAAAATCAAAAGACTTAAGATGATTGCCCGGCTGTAACTTTGGCAGCACTTTAAGCTGATTATAAGACGCATTGACAAACACCAACTTAGGCAGCTTAGCGATAACACTTATATCATCCAAGTAGTTATCGGTAATCTGTAGGTTCTCTAAGTAACGCAGTGCTTCGATTGCCGAAATATCAATAGTGCCACTTTCTTTTACCGTTAGGTTTTTAATTGAAGGGAGTTTTTCAATACCGGTTAAGGTTGGTAAGTTAGTATCTACAATAAAGAGCTCTTGTAAACTGGGTAGATTTTCGACACTTTTTAAGACATTATCTTTTGCAGCCCTAAACGCCAGATCTTTAAGATATGGAAGATTTTCAATTTGAGGTAAACTGTCCTTAGCAATATTTCGCATAAATATTTCTTCAATATTTTTAGGCAATTTGACTCCTCTTAGTTTTTTGTCTGTCAAGTCCTCCATAACCAGATCTTTTAGCTTCTCTAGCTTATCAATATTTTTAATATTTTTATATTCTGGCCCTGTTACCCATAACTTTTCTAAATTTGTTAGCGACCCAATATCAAGGTCCGATTTTGAAAGCTCAATAGAAAGGTACTCTAGCGACTGATATCCGTTTAGTTCATCTAAGCCGCTCACATTCTCAGCAGTACTAATAAACACATCTAATTTTTTTTGCAACCCTAGATTGCTGATACGCTTGAGCTTTTTTTGATTAATGATTATTTTTTTTAGACTTCCTGATTTTGGCAGTATCACCTGTTGCACATTATCTAAAAATGCAATGGTCAACCTTTCTAGATTGTTAAAAGCGCTCAGGTCAATCATCGTATCAAGACTTTTTGCGCCTCTTAAATAAAGATACTGAACATCAGAAATAGCGGCAATAAAAGTAGCAGGTAATGTAGCATATTGCTCTACCGTGACATTCAATGCCTTTCCCTGTCTATCCAAGAGCACTGCAATACGCGATAATGAACCTGTCCCTCCGTATAATTGATCATTACCGATAACTTTAGGTGAAATCAAGTTCTCTCTCTCATCTTCTTTTGAAGGAAACTTGCTGAGTTTTCCTGTCAGCCCCTCTACAAAAAAAGACAAATTTCCGTATTCAGGTTTAAAGGTTTGCTGAATTTTTTGCGCCACAGGTGAGGCTTGAATAACCGCTTCGGCTTGTTGCTGCGCGGTTAAGGCCAAGGCTTGACTGGCCAGCACTAAGCTCATGCTTAGTGTGGCTAAAATTGTTTTTATATTCTGAATCAATTGGTTACTTCCTAGACAGGTGATACGCTTTAATCATGCTGATTGGTATCCTTGTCGAGCCACAAAAACTTAATCAATACAAATAGAATGTGGGTTAAAAAGCCAATATACACATAATCATATGGGGTGGTTACCCCATTTAAAAGCTCTACATAGGAGCGGTAAAGCATCTGCGGGCCTATGCACACAACAGCAATAATTTTACTGGTAACCATGACTGGGTGATCACGTTTCATTACTCACTCCTAAGGCTAAAGAGCAAGCCGCTGCTTTCTGGTTAAACTTTGATAAAACGGCGTATTATAGGCTCTTTTACTCACTTTAGAGTAGGTTTTAATCACTTCAGGATCGATGGTTTCAATCGGGTTGTTATTAAAATCAAAATACTTAAGATGATTGCCCGGCCGTAGCTTTGGCAGTACTTTAAGCTGATTGTAAGACGCATCCACGTAGACCAACTTAGGCAGCTTGGCAATAACACTTATATCATCCAAGTAGTTATCGGTAATCATTAGGTTCTCTAAGTGATGCAGTGCTTCGATTGCCGAAATATCAATGGTGCCACTTTCTTTTATCGTTAGGTCTTTAATTGAAGGCAGTTTTTCAATACCAGCTAAAGTAGGTAGGTTAGAATCTGCGATAAAGAGTTCTTCTAAGCTAGGTAGGTTCTCCACCTTATTAAGCACTCTATCCTCGCTAGACCACAAGACTAATTTTTTAAGCTCAGGCAAGTCTTTAATTTCAGGTAAGCTATTTTTACTCACATCAAATAGAGCAACATCTTCTAAATTTTTTGGTAACGAAATACGACTTATTTTTTCACTCGACAAATTTCTTAACGTCAATTTTTTCAGGTTATCTAAACTGCTAATATTACGAATATTTTCATACCTTGGATTAGTTAACCTAAGTCTTTGCAGATGAATTATGGAGCCAATATCAATACTTGGATCCGATAAATAAATCGATAGGTCTTTTAGAGTTTTACTGCCATTTATTTCTTCAAAACCGATCGACTTTTCGGCCGTACTTTGTAGGAGATTAAGTTTTTTCTGCATCCCTAGGTTACTAATACGCTTCAGGCTCTCTTGGTATATGATGATTTTTTCCACTTTGCCTGATTTTGGCAGAATGATATGCTCCATATTCTTGGAAAATGAAATGTCTACTCTTTCGAGATTGTTAAAAGAGCTTAGATCGACGGTACTATCCAAAAACACAGAGCTACTCAATCTTAGGTACTGCGCATCTTGAATAGCGTCAATCAGTTCCGTTGGAACTGTTACTGTCCGTTCTGAAATGACGCTCTTCGCCTTACCTTGTTGGTCAAGCAGTATCATAATACGAGAAAGCGAACCGGTTCCACCAAAACCTTGCCCATCAGCTATAATCAAAGGCAATATATTGCTATTTCCCCACTCGCGCTTAGTAGAGGGCAATTCTCCAAACCTACCTGTCAAACCCTCAACAAAAAAAGACAAGTTGCCGTATTCAGGCTTAAAGTTTTGCTGAATTTTTTGCGCCACAGGTGAGGCTTTAATGATCGCTTCGGCTTGTTGCTGCGCGGTTAAGGCCAAGGCTTGACTGGCCATAACTAGGTATAAACTCAGCGCGACTAGGAAAACATGGCCGCGTTTTACTAATTTCATTGTTCTTCTCCGTGAATCGATTCAACGTACAATTTGGGAATACGAAAGCTGGGGTGATTCCAAGCATTGCCAAGGAAAAACGCCTGCTCGCTAGGCTCTGGCGGGGTAAATAAACCGGTTTCTAATAACTGGGCAATCGAAATCACATCAATCCCATACTCGATGTTCGCAGAAATTCCCCAATTCACCCCTTTGGCCGCTTTTTTCTCTAGGCCGGGGCCAATATAAATATGCGTCGACTGCTGTGAATCAAAGTTACGATCAGGATGTGACAGCTCTTGTTCCCGTACTTGGTTATAGTATTGAATAATGTCGCTCACCGTTGTGATACCGGTAAAGTCTTCAAGGCTTGGGTCAAGCTTAACCAGGTCTTCAATTAACTTTTCCGAGTAACCAAGCAAATGAAGCGGCACGACGGCGCGCCAAGACATATTGCCTAACTCCACATAAGAAAAACCGGGTAGTAGGTCGGCAAACTCATCGGTTAGCTTTTCATCTATGTCTTCAACCGTGCCCGGCGATAACATCTTAAGTGTCAACTCAGGGGAACGAGCCAAGGCTGCGGTTAACTCTTGGGTGCTATCAAATTCAAGATCTTCGCTAATCTTTGACTGTTTCACCACTTGCTCCAGATAACTTTGGGTTGTTTCTTTATCCAAATCACCTTTAAACAGTTGCCATTGCGCGAGCAGTCTTTTTTGCACTTGAGTTTGATTTAAGGCGCGATAAAGCTTTTTCAATTCATAAACCACCATCACCACGGTTATCACAGTGCCAACCACAGTTAACACCCCTATCCCTGTTGCCCAGCCAACCAACATTGCCGAATCCGCAATAAGACTGGCGCCCTTAGCCAAAATTTCCGCATCGGTGGGATCAGTTAGATAAAGATCGATAGAGGTATTTACCAATGAAAATACCGTGAGCCCAACGGAAAGAAAATCAAGCACTTGGCCTATCTGACCAAAGCGTAAAGTACCGACATCCACAGGACCTTTGGTTTTCATACGGGCCAAGGCAATTTCAATGCTTCGCGCAATACTTAAGCTGTCTGAGACTAACTGTAACCGGCTTGATACCAGCTCTGTCATCATTCTAGTCATTTCTAACGAGGTTTGATGCCCGCTCCACTGCGCCTTTTTCGCTTCTTCTTCAATGGCTAACGCGGCTTGGGTATTAACGGTAAAGTTATAAAACACATACAGGAGTTTGGCGTAGGCGACGCCCTGATACGGGCTGGCAGCCGAGTCTAAGGTACTATCAAATAAATCTTGGCTATGCTTGCCTTGCCCAGTGGCCACCTCTTCAGAGTATTTTGCTAATATATATCGACCTTGCTCTACTAGCCTTTGGTTTCTGCTGCGATCGCTACTTCGAACAATGGTGTAGGCCATAAAGATCTGTTGAAATTGCTCCTTACTAAACAACTCACGAACTTTCCAATGACGCAATACAGCATTAAAAAAGCGCAAATGAGCAACCGACGTAGTTTGCACCCGTTTGGTAACATGGGTCATGACCTCCGCGGAGTAGCAGGATAAAATTACTTGCAGCACACAAGGCGCGCCTGGGCCTGGGATGACCAGCCCTCGCTTACTCCAAAGCAGCTCTAGTGTTTCAACGGTATTTGTATCCAGAATAGCACTCAGTAGGTTGTCTTTTGGGGTTTCTGGGTCAATGTTTTCCGTTGTCTGCTGCACTAAATAACTATCTTTAGGAATAACTGTTTTTGTCGCTTGGCCTATTACATCTACATCCCAAACCTCTTTAAACTCTTGTTCAATAGTATGATTGGTATCATTGGCAATGATGGCATTAATGCTGGGGGCAATTTGCTCATCAAACAGTTTTTGACGGAATGTATCACTGGAGGCCAGAGCGCCGTAGCACTCAGCAATGGTGTTAAAAATCACGCACCAGTTGCCTTCATCTTCAAAATCGGGCCCTGGCGGAATAAAACCTTCATCAGCAACTTTTTTCGCAATCTCTTCATCTTGCAACTGCTTTGAGAGTGAATCCATGTAACGATTCAGTTCCTGCCGCAGTTTGGGTGCGGTCAGCAAGGCGTACAATCGCTCTGCCACTTTTGCGATATCGGCTTTTTGTTTGCCTGCGTTTTTATAGGTTTTAGAGAAAATAAGAAAACTTTCTTCTTTATCAGCGCTAGTGACCATTTTATCGCGAATGGCACATAAGGCTTGGTATAGCTCTCGGTGGTTTTTAGCCTGCTCTATCTGATCTTTATCCCCTGGTTCCCAAAACATATCGCTATTGAGTACTTGATACTGAAGGTACAAAAAAGGATGCTGCGGGCCAAACATGACTCGATTCATACTTTCCCAATAGCTGCTATCAGGAAGCGCTTTGAACGGAAACTCAAATTGGAGCTTTACTATGTTTATCATGTCAGTGAGAATGTCTAGACGAGCCATATAATCGGCCAGAAATAGATTGTATTCACCGATCTGCCTTTGCATCTTGTTTAGCATCTTACGCAGGCGAAAATCCCATTCAGGTAACGAGCAATGCACTTTTATTTGTTTTGGCGCATCGATAGTTTTAAATCGCGTGGCTTCGTTTTCAATCAGTTCATTCGCTAGACAGCCAGCGTCAATGTCGAGCTCCTTGAGCGGTTTGGATTTAAATGGGAACTTGTCGAGCGGATACGCCAAAAATCGAGCGTTACTTTTCACCGTCAAGCTATTACGGCTGATGGTGGCGATTTGCATTGCTGGCTTGGGTTTTGGTTTGCTGCGCGCGCTTTCACGAAGAGGCGTCACTTTGGTGTGGAGTAAAGCAGGTAAACCCTGAAAGCCATTCGGTTGCAGCAAGGTAAATTGATCGCCAGATTCGTCAAAAAAGCGCGGTTCCATGCTGAGAGGGAACGGCTTGCCCCAAATATTGGTCGCTGCGACACCGCTTGAGAGCACAGATCCCGCGCCAGATGTATCCCAATACCAGACAAAACGGTTACTGATCACTGAATCTTTCATATCAATCTGATGGCTATCACCATCATCATATATGAAGGCACTATCGGCCAGTGACACTGTACGTTCGCTGGTCACACAAGTGGTCTTTGCGTCAATAGGAGAACGGCCTTGCTCGCTATAAACTTGCTGAATTTGCGTAGGATGAAATAAACCAATGTTATTCAATTCATCTTTGTCTACATCCAAATACCATGCACCGTCATCATCTTGCGTTAGTGTGCTGGCTTGGTAGAGATCAGCGTACTGTTTTTTTCGGCTATCAAGTTTACTTTGGTTTTCAGTCACACATTCTTGATCAAACTCATCTAAACATGATTGACTTTGCCATTGTTCGACAAATTCATCATATTCATTTTGTTTGGTGTCTAGTATTTTCTTTTGGTGACTGCCGTAATTTTTCAGATCGACAACCAACATGGCTTCTGCGCTAGAATCCAGTTCTGTTATCTTTTGTTTGATTTTCTCTAACAAGACCCGATTATATTCAAGATCGGACAAGTACAAGTCATTTTGCGGCTGCTTAGGCGTTAACATTGTATTCATAAATTACCAACCACCATTTTTAGATTGATCGAGTGCGGAAATTTGTTTTTTGGTATTCGAGTCAAGCTGACCATTGACCTCAAGGGCGTAATTCTTTTGCAGGTTTGAAATCGCCTGTTGGGCTAATTCAGGATCGGCTTGGGACAAGTTCACTTCCGTAAAGTCATGGTTTTGAAGCCGCTGCAGTACGCCTTCTTGCTCTTCAATCGGTTTAAGTGAACCAATATTGACCAACAAGCGATTTGAGTAATCCTCATCAGTTTGACTTGCTTTCATACACACCAACACACGGTCTTGATCGTAGAATTCCGCTAAGGAGATAAAACCTTTATCATCAGATTGACGCTGATAATCTGTTCCATTGGCCTTAACCAAACATGCCAAATTGGCATAGGGTTTATCCAACTGATCTTTTAACAAAATACCAAAACCACCGCTGTTATGAGGTAACTTCACTACCGCTGTTTTTGTTTGCTGCTGTTGATAAAAATTGCCTGAGTTGTTGTTAAGATTTGGTGTAAAGCTTTGCGCGATATCCGCATCTAACTTAGGAATATGAATATCAACAATATGCTTTTGGTCATCAAAACTCTGTGTCTCCGAGTAGCTTACCCATTCATCCAGACTTATCATTTCACTTTGGTAAAACTCTAGATCTTGCTCTAGTTTCTCTATGGTTTCCCAACTGAGTTGGGCCGCGCTATACACTAACCCAAAACCATTGTCTTCAATCTGCACTTCACCTTTAATTTTATAAGGCAGCCAAATATGGTGGAGCTGATGGCCTTCCGCTTGACGAACTTGTTTGTCTTGCGCGTGTGGCATTGCGCGGTAGTACTCAACATCAACATCTGACAAATAGCCACTTTGTGCCACATACAGCTCGCGCCAGAGTACTTGCTTCCAAAACACGTAAACATACCCCCGCTTTGCATCAGCGAGTTTATCGGCTTGGTTATCTTGCGTTGCGTAGTACAAAGGTCTGACTGGAATCAGTACATTATCCCATTCATCCATCTCAGTTTGTTCAGGAACGGGTTGTATTTCATCGGCGATTTTTAACAGTATCGGTGTGGGTTGCTGCTTGTTGGGGATCTTGATGTAAAGGCTTTTGCTTTCTGCCTCTAAACCCTTAAATATCGCAACGCTGCGGTGGTTGTAGTGCCGGTCTGGTCTCGTATTGGTGAGCTTCTCACCTTGTAGATCGGTTTTGCCGAGCATAACACGCGCCGCATTGTTCGGCCACTGGCCGGCAAACTCGACCACGATTTTTTTGTCTGGCGCTGGCTTAACGGGGTTAAAAACCAAGTTTCGTGCCAAGGGTACGTCGTCAGTGACCATGGCATAATTGGCTTTCACCACTTTCTTTTCTGGCTGGTCGGCCAGTTTATCCACACGCGTCTTTAACGCTGGGTATGCCTGAAGTTGGGTAGTTGAAAGTGGACTCTTGCGAGGAAACGACGACACAGCAACCCAATCAGCACGAACAAGACGCTGTTTAATGGCTGCAAGTAATCGGTGGATGTCTTTTTTCGCCGACGGAGGAAGACTTTCAGACAGAGGCTTGGGAAGCTGTCTGACCACGTCTTGAAGATTGCGCGTACGCGAAAGTTGCCCGATGCATTCATCCGGCGACAGGATATAGTCTAACACGTCCCTAGAAAGTGTATTTCCCGGAACAAATTTGCAAATTAATTGCATTTTAGTTCTCCACAACCATTAATGTTTTTTGATTGCGGTAACAAGTTACCCCAAAGGGGTTAATTACGATTTGGCGATAGCCATTGTACGTATAATTGAGATATTTGCAACCTAATCAAATTAATACCGCCATCATTAAGATCTGAAAAATATACCGTATCATTGGTTAAAAAAAGACGCGATGAAATATCGCGTCAAAGTATCAACTACATTTTCAGATACAAAAAAACAGATAGTCATTACCACCTGTGCAGGATAACACCCTTGGGTGTAGCGCTACTATACAAACTAAGTCTGACAATGCAACGTGGCGAAATTTATGCTTCAAACTTCACTTTGACAGGTATAAATCCACCTTCACTAGTGAATAAATTCATTAACTGAACAAAGAGACTGTTTTTATATTCATTTCGTTCATCAGTCGTCTCAAAAATAAAAAAATCGCCAATAAAAATTGGCGATTTAGTTCAAATAATTGAGTGAATGTCACAATATTGAGAATATTCTATCCATCTTTGGAGATTAAGCGGCTATGCGCATCTCCTCTTTTTTATTCTCCAATGTACCTTGATCATGTTCAGAAGGATCGTTGCTTGCTTCTGACATCTCTGAACTCTCTCCCGTACCAGAGTTATCTGGAGCCTCAACGGGCGCAGTTAATGGCAGTGAAAAGTCATTATTTAAATCGCCCAAGTTCCCCACACGGTCTGCATAGTCTTTGACGGATAAGGTTAATGACTCAAGACTCGTGTCTACATCCATTGGCACCGTCACTTGACCTGTCCATTGTTGACGCAGCTCATCACCCTCAGACCAAATCACTAGTGCATCACCCGTGACTGAACCTGATGGCTGACTCACCGGCTCACTGAAGGTCACCTTCAATGCCACATCCTCACCCGCTGAGACTTGAGACTTCTTCCAATCAACAGCCGAGACCTGTGGTGCCACACGGTCTAACGTCGTACTGTGTGAAGACGTACCCTTACCTTGTGACTGGTTCAGCAGTGATACGCTCACGGCTAGCTCACCGTCCAACAACGCTTCCAAATCACCCATTTCAACTCGATAAGACCACTGACCGTTTGAATTTATTTCTAAGTCTTCCTTAGAAACAGGCACTGATGTGCCTTGGCTATCTTTAAACGTCAAGATTAGATTGGCTTGCTCTCCCACATACTGCGCACCGCCCGATACTGTCACACCCTGTGGCGTCACCAATACCGACACATCACTCAGAACTGGCGTTAAAGGCAGTGAATATTCACGATTTGCATTACCACTGTTCCCCACACGGTCTGCATAGCCTTTGACAGATAAGGTTAATGACTCAAGACTCGTGTCTACATCC
>NZ_BSPW01000007.1 GCF_030161235.1 Vibrio zhanjiangensis
CATAAGCTGGATCAACCACTTAAGGAATTAGTTTATGTGTCCAACCATTGGGGTCCACTTCTCTTATTACTGGAACTGAAAGCGGTATAGGCCCCGATGTTGCTATTAGATTATTAAAGGAAGGGCATAGCGTTTATGCATGTCATTATCGACCACTAGAAAACGTTGAAGAATATTACGAAAATATTCAAGACGAGCAACGCTTTTGTACCGCTGTGTTAGATGTTACGAATCATAGCCGAGTAGCTGAGGTTGCTAGCGAGGCTATAGAGTGCTTTGGCCAAATTCACGCAATTATTAATGTTGCGGGAATCGCCTATTTTGGCGATCCTGATAATGTCACTATTGATGAATGGGAAACGACATTTGATGTAAACGTACATGGTTATTTTCGATTGATAGACAATTTATTACCAAATCTAAAAAAAGTAGAAGACTCCATTATTATTAACACCTCTTCGATATGGGGGCTTCAGGGAAATGCAAACATGTATGCTTATGCTTCATCAAAGCATGCTGTAGAAGGTTTAACAAAAGGGCTTCAGGAATACGCCAAGAAAAATAGTATCAAGGTGACTAGCCTTGTACTTGATAAAGTGGATTCGAATTTTCGCAGCTTGATGGAAGATTATGTGAAAATCCCGAAGGAGAAGCAGAAAAATATGCTTTCTACTTCTGATGTTTCTGATGCTGTCATGTACATTCTAAATACATCTCGAACGGCTTTGGTATCGACTTTAGCTCTAGATGCATACCAATGGAGATAATAACAATGAGAACAAATTTTTATATTTATATAGGCATTATTCTTTCAACTGTTTTTTGGGGCTCTAACTTCAATGCAGGGGCGTTTGTCGTTGGACACTTGTCACCAATGGTAGCGGCAGCAGAGCGTTTTGTTATTGCAACATTTTTTATCATGGCCTACCTATTCTGGAAAGAGAAAAATAACTTAAGTGTATTGAGAAACAATGCCATTGTTTTTGCAATTCTTGGTTTGCTTGGAATTTCTGGTTTTAACTTGTCACTATTTATCGGACTGAAGAGTACTAGTGCTACAAATGGCGCGTTGATCATGGCAACTACACCAATCACTACTTTAATTATTTCGACTTTGTTGTCTAAAAGCAGAATTGCCATTAATCAAATGATTGGAATTCTGTTTAGTTTTTCAGGTGTTGTTTTTGTAATTAGCAAAGGCAATATGGATAACATCATAGAGCTGAACTTTTCAAAAGGGGATTTTATAATCTTCATTGGTAGTATATGTTGGTGTTTATATACAATTGGTTGTCAAAGGTTTATAAAAAACTCTTCAGCTCTACAAACGACTAGCTTTACCATGTTTTTTGGGACATTGGGGATAGTGTTATCGGCTGCTGTTAGTAGCGATATGATAACTGAACTCTTGTTTGCTCCAGTGAGTGTGCATTTTGCAGCTATTTATATGGGGATCGCGGGTTCGGTATTAGCGTACTTATTCTGGAATGTGGGATTGAGTAAGGTCGGTGCGGCTAATACCTCCATATTTTTCAATCTTGTTCCTGTATTTACGATGTTGATTACAGCGTGTACGGGCATTTTACCTAGTCCTTCACAGTTGACTGGCGCGCTCTTGGTGATTGTTGGTGTTGTCTTATCTACAGGAGGATATAAACTCATTGTTAAGACATCGAATCAACAAAATCTGGGTACGCAATAGCAAGAAGAATGGGCCTTACTTGAGTGAGGCCCATTTTTTGCGATAGAGTTTTAGACATTGACTCCTTTCATACCTTCTTCAGAGTAACGTTGCCCTTTTACTTCAAATTGAAGTGGGATGTTATTCAATGTTGTAAGGTCTTCTCTCTCTAAGATTATTTCAGATGCCTGAACATTTTCTTTGAGATAGTGCCGTTTCTTAGTTCCTGGGATAGGAACGATATGTTCATATTGAGCCAACAGCCATGCCAACGCGATCTGACCAGGTGTCGCTTGATATTTTTGTGCAATCGGCTGAATGATGTCTAGAATGCTGCGGTTGTGATTGATGTTCCCATCTAGGAATCGATCATTGGTTTTGCGAAAATCACCATCTGGGAGATCACTATTACGCGTTAACTTGCCCGTGAGGAAGCCTCTTCCTAGAGGAGAGTAGGGCACTAAGCCGATGTTATTGGTTTTCAGTGTTCCAAGAATATCTTCCTCAATGTCTCGAGTCCAAAGTGAGTACTCTGTTTGCAGAGCGGTGACTGGAAAGACTGAGTGTGCTTTAAGCAGTGTTTTCGAAGACACTTCACAAAGCCCGACATGAGCAATTTTGCCTTCTTTGACTAACTGTCCTAGGCAATCCATGCTCTGTTCGATGATCTTACTGTCGACTCGGTGAAGGTAAAACAAATCAATACACTCGACCCCTAAGCGCTGAAGAGATTCTTCGCAGCATTTGCGTATATAGTCTGGTGTGTTATTGATGCTGCGAGCATACGCAGCTTCTGCAGGGCGATCGATACCACACTTGGTGGCAATTTTAATTTGCTGGCGTTGAGAAGGTTGCAGTTTAGATAGGTAATAACCAATCAGCTCTTCATTGTGGCCACGTCCATAAAAGTTTGCGGTATCAATGAAGTCAACACCAAGCTCAAGTAACTGGTCAAGTAGCTTTAGAGATTGTAGGTCATTTGTTTCGCCATAGAATTCACTCAACCCCATCGCACCATAGCCAATTGAGCTGACGGTCAACCCATTTGCAAGTTCACGTTTAAGCATAAAGCCTCCTTATTTAGAGCTTAATTCTTTCATGATCGAATTAGGGGCTGAATTCTCTTTTTGCTTATACCTAAAAGGTATCACCATCAATTGCGAGCTATTGAGTCTCAGTGGTGGAACAAAAAAGCAGACCCTAGGGCCTAATGCCGATTAGTTAAGCAAGAAATGATCGGTTGGGGCTTGTTGCAAAAAATATCTTAAGGTGAGTTTTGGTAAGGAGGGAATTGGTCTTAGTTGAAAACAACCTCAACATTGAAGAGTCTCTTTTCAGCTATGTGTTCAGGCTTGCTAGCGTTAACCATTATATGACAGAGCCTTTTTTCATAAGTACATTTTGCTAAAAATGGCAACTTTGTGGCCCAGAAAAAATTAGCAGAAAATCTATCAAAGTTGATCGGGGAGCTTCATAGCGTGCGTTACAAGGAAATAGAAAAAGGGCTTCGAGTGCACCATGTAGTCAATGCATATCTAATGGTGACATTTGTTTCTATGATGAAAGTTCGATAAATCAATGCGCGATTGCCCTGACCAGCATTTAAGCTATAGACATAGTTGACTAAAACGAGAGTGGTTGTTCAACTATAAATGCTTCACTCACAATAAGCGGCTATTGAGGCTTGTTGATACGGCTAAAAAACGAGAACTGAGCTTCTTCAAAGCATTTGAATCGATACTTCGTGATGTCCCTAGTATTGGTCATAAAGGTTTAATTGAATTTCCCGAGTTTGAAAGCCGATCTTGTATTATTGCACCTTCTTATTAATAGACTTTTTCAGGAGTACAGCTAAAAGGGGATTTTTCGATTTTGATGAGCTAGAAGAACCGTTGCATAAACTTGTAGGTCTTTTCTATCAATATCTAAATTGTTTTACATCAGATGAGAAGGCTTTATTTGCTGGCTATTTGCGCGGTAATGCTGTCATGAAGCCTAAAGATGGAATGTGTGTTTACAAGTCCTCTTCCCCTTGCTTAGCTTGTAACTATAGAGAGTGTTGCCTATATGCAGATTTACAGTCCAATGGAAACTAAAACAGTATAAATGATACAGATATTAAAAGTATCGTAGAGTGGGTATTCCAGTCCTCAGAGCTACTTGAGCATATTAGTTATGAGAGTTTGCAGGCATACTTAAAGTTGAAGGTAATCTCCTTACTGGCAAACTTTATTGTCGCTGCACAAGATATTATGCCCAAGCTTGGGGTGCTCGCCAGCCGAAGACAATATTAACGGCTAACAAAGGGTCTTTGACCTGTATTTTGGCTTTCAGTTTGTAAACTTAACTCATCTACTTGAACGGGTAGTTGTTAAGTGTATTTTTCTATTTTTTTAGCTTCTGTCAACGTTTTCACTCTGATAACCAGAGTGGTTTCGTAATCTTTTTATCTAGAAAATTCATGACGATTTTACCTATTGATCTGATAGGAATAAATAATTGGTTTAATTAATAGTGATATTTATTATTTAGGCATAACAGTTTTTCCGTCCTGTTATTTTTATTTATGGAAACTTTATGCAGTGGGAACTTATTTATGAATCTAGTTAATTTATTAACAGTATCTAAAGAGAAGGTCGCTTTGATGGCGATCAGCGCTTCGGTGGTATCAACAATAATAATTCCGTTTAATACATATGCCAGTGAAGAATATGCCAATGAAAAAATGTCGAAGGAAATTGTACTCACGGATGATGGTGGCAGTCCGATAACCGATGATTTTAACTCTTTGACAATAGGAAATAGTGGTCCTGTCCTTTTACAAGATGTACATCTGATTGAAAAATTACAGCGTTTTGTTCGTGAACGTATCCCTGAAAGGGTTATGCATCCGCGTGGTACTGGGGCTCAGGGATATTTTATTTCCTCGGCTGATCACTCTCAGCTAACAGCGGCTTCTCTATTTAGTGAAAAAGGTCTAAAAACGCCTGTTTTGGTCCGTTTTTCTAGCGTTATTCATTCTAAAGGTTCACCTGAAACTGCGCGTGACCCGCGTGGCTTTGCGGTAAAATTTTACACTCAAACGGGTAACTGGGACTTGGTGGGTAACCATTTACCGACGTTTTTTATCCGTGATGCGATTAAGTTTCCCGATTTTACTCATGCCAACAAACCGTCTCCAGTCACAAATCTTCAAGACCCAAGTCGTATCTTCGACTTTTTCTCTAAAACACCAGAATCTACACAAACGCTCACTTGGCTGTTTTCGGATACTGGAACGCCCGCTTCATTCCGGACCATGGATGGATTTGGTGTGAATACGTTTAAGTTTGTTAATGCGGATGGAGATACTAAGTTTGTCAAGTTTCACTGGAAATCACAACAAGGGATAAAGAACCTGACCACTCAAGAGGCGCAAGAAATTCAAGGAAAAGACTTCAGTCATATGACCCGCGATCTCTATACCAATATCTCACAAGGCAATTATCCGAAGTGGGACCTGATGGTTAAGGTGATTGACCCCAAGGATCTCAATCAATTTGACTTTAATATTTTTGATAACACCAAACAGTGGTTTGATGTACCTGAGCAAAAACTGGGGACTATGGTGCTCGATAAAATACCGCCAAACTTTTTCCAGTATACCGAAATGGCGGCTTATGCACCTTCTCGTATGATCGCTGGTATTGCCGCTACGCCAGATAAGATGTTGCAAGGGAGGCTCTTTTCATATGCTGATGCGCAGATGTATCGTTTAGGGGCCAATTATCAACAATTGCAAGCCAATAAACCTCTAGCTGAAGTGGTCAACTACCATATCGATGGTCTAATGAATACCGCTGAATTACGAGGAGAAGTCAATTACAACCCGAGCCAGTTGGTCGAGCAAAAGGTACTGGTTGAAAAGGATAACAGCGACATGGTTCAAGGGTATCTCACTCGTGAAGAGATCAACCAGCCGCGTAATTTCTATCAAGCAGGTATTTTATATCGCTCCTTTACGCCACAAGAGCGGACCAATTTAGTCAATAACCTCAAAGATGCACTGAGCCAAGTAGAATCAGAGCGGGTCAAAAACACCATGGTGAGATATTTCTACCTTGCTGATAAAGAATATGGCCAGAGAGTAGGAGAGGCTCTTGGACTGGACCCCAAAGGCTATAGCCAAGAGATGATGGAAAAGCATTAATGTCGTTTTAGCGGCTGGAGAGTTTAGTTGTCGTTTTTTGGGCGATTTGCTTGAGACTCTCCAACCGCTATTTTTCTCAACTAATCTAACGATTTATTTTAGGAACTTCATTATGCAAGGACACAAAGCGGGGAGGACAAAGATGACGTCTCTTGGTTCGCACTATAAAATACTCTTACTTGGGGTAATGGTGTTTACCCTAGGTATGCTTAGCCATGGGACGTATGCTGAGTCCCTAGAGGGTAACAAACCAGCCATAACATATGGCGATAGTAACCTTGTTTCCAAGCCAGAACTTTTGCCCCAAGAGCAATTGGCTCTGGCCTTTTTTCACGCAGCACGCACTGGTGATGTCGATACGATACAGGTGTTTATTAACAACAAGGTTAATATCAATTTTCAAAATGGAGAAGGCTACAGTGCTCTGATGGTTGCCGCCTTTCGCGGGCAAAAGCAGGTTGTAGATATGTTATTGGCAGCAAACGCAGATCCTTGTCTTGTCGATACTCGGGGTAATACTGCTTTAATGGCGAGTATCGTTTCAGGGGAGATTGGTATAGCTCGTACTTTATGGCAACTGAAATGTAATAACCCACATTTAAAACAGCGTACTGAGGAATTTGTGGAGCAATTTGGCCAGCAGGATTTCAAAGCACTGTTAAAAGAAAAATAAATACGTGCTTTATGTTGATAAAGTATTCAAATATTTTTTATTAAAATATTAATTAATTTTATATTTAGTAATGATTTCTTAGATTTTAAATTTAATAAAGTTGATCAGGTTTATATTCTATGTTGACTTGTCTACTGAAATTTTTGTTTCTCATAAATATTAGAGAATACTGAATCTTGATATGCTTTTATTAATTAACCCGCTAATCAGGTGCAGTATGAAATCATGCAAACGGCTATTTTCTGCCAGAGTTATCTTAGGCCATTTTTATAGGTAATAAAATGAAAATACTATTGCTAGCTTCAGTTTTGTTTTCACTGGGTCTGTCATTTAGCTTGCTGGCAGCGAAAACCAATATTGAACAGGGATGCCAATCTTTGGTAGAGCAATTTTTTGAAGCAGCACGAATTGGTGATAATAAGGTGCTTGAGACGTTTGTATTGCAAGGCTTTCCAATTGATCAACGCAATAGTCAAAGTTATACCGCGTTAATGGTTGCTGCTTATCAGGGTAATAAAGATAGTGTTCGCTTACTTCTAGAAGCTGGTGCTAACGCTTGTTTGCAAGATCAATGTGGGAATACCGACTTGATGGGGGCGCTGATAAAACGAGAAATCAGTATCGTTAGAGACCTCTATCGTGCCGAATGCTCATCAGAACTGCACAACAAAGCTGGCCTCAATTGGCGAAACTAGACTTATCGTTGTCAGAGCAAAGATAAGCGAGCCAACATCGGCTCGCTTTTGGAACATATTGAGTGCTATATAAGCCAATAAATTATCGCATCACATATCGCGGGCGGCTAGGTTGGTGAATCGCCCAGTGGTTGGGAGTATGCTGGAGTTTTGGCTTAAGATAATAGTTTTGCTTGTATTCGGCATAGGCGTCAAAAGCGCAATCACCGATTTCATTTCTAGGGCAAACATGAATGCCATTTCTCGAGATCATTTCGGTTTTACAAGATGGGCAAACAGTCATTGTATCCTCCTTGAAAACATCAATTCTTCAACAAATGTATCGGTGAGAGCTGCGCGCGCAGCTCTCGAATTAGGTTACTTTTTATGCTCAATCGCCTCCTTTTTATCGACACTGATTTCAATGCGCTTTGGCTTCATAGCTTCGGGTACTTCTTTTTTTAGATGTACGGTCAATAGCCCGTCTTTCATATCAGCACTAATGACTTCTACATATTCAGCAAGGTTAAAGCGCCGTTCAAATGAGCGATTTGCTATGCCCTGATACAACAGCTTGCTTTGCTCATCGTTACGGCTCTCTTTCTCACCTTTGATCGTGAGTAGCCCATTTTCTACCTGAATATCAATATCGTCTTGCGAGAAACCTGCGACAGCAAGCGTAATGCTGTACTCACAATTGCTGAGCATTTCGATATTGTAGGGAGGGTACCCACTTGGGATAGGATCTGAACTTAGCGCGCTGTTGATTAGCGCTGCCATACGGTCAAATCCAATGGTAGTACGATAAAGTGGTGTTAAATCAATTGAGTTCATAACATTCTCCTAGTGAAGCAATATTAATAGATCAATCAAAGTGTCTAGGTTAATCAGGTGATGACTTAACCTCGGATATTTTATATGCAATCTATTTCTTTCTATCAAGATTTTTAAAATATAAATTTTTTATATCTATATAATGATAGGGAATAAATATGGTTTGGTTGCCAAGTTCCCCCCTTTCTAAAGGCTTTAATTATTCCTCGAAAGAGTGGACGATGAGCTTTAACAACCTTATCCCGATGATATTTTTCTGCCAACATATTACGTATATCTTGAGTGATATCAGCGAGCCTTAGCGCTTGGTTAAGATTTCAAACTGAATACCAAGGTAATTTTCATCATAAAAATCAATAATTTGATGTTTTGTCATTTACATGATTGCTGTGTTGAATAAAAGCTCTAATTGGTGAATTACTAGGAGTAGCAAAAATTCCTTTTTTATCAAGTGTGATCACCAAGCGATTCTGTCGTACCTTAATTACCAAGCGACTTTGTCATTACGTTAAC
>NZ_BSPW01000008.1 GCF_030161235.1 Vibrio zhanjiangensis
CTATCGCCAGTGGATGCCGAGAATCGGCTTAAATCTGTGTCCGGAATTTGTTGACCACTACAAGATAAGAATAGTTAACCCAGAAGCCGATCAAAAAATAGATAAAGAATAGAGGACGTTCAGAAAGAACGTTTAGTTTACTTTATACTCTGTTATATACGATCTAGATTGGTTAAGAGATGTTTGAAAAAACTTATGCTGGAATATGAGACGAATTGTACTCGGAAAAGCCAAGATTTTTATCCTATTTTTTCTTGGCTTATGCATTTTTTGATATCTTAGCGACCTAAGACATATTCTAATGCTTTATCAGCATCGACCAATCCTAGTCCGGTATTCAATGAACCTAACTCAGATGGACGCGTATTGATTTTGATCGCTTGGGTTACCTTGCTGGGGACATCGAGTGCTTGTTGAGGATGATGTTCTAGATAAGCTTGCCATAATAATGCACTTATCGCAGCTAACTGCGGGGCAGCAAAAGAACTGCCTGACTCGAAATTGCCCGTCGACCAAGTGTATACCGCATCTGCGGGTGTGCTCAGACTTCTTGATGTTGCCAAAGCGTTATCGCCAGGAATCGTGGCACTTAATGCTATTTGTTGAGCAAAACTGTCGAGGTTAATGGCCAGTAATAGGTGGTCCGTATTCGTGTTGATCGTTGGCAAAAATTCTTTAATGAGTGCCAAGTCATAAGAAAATAAATTTCCGGTCGCGTCCAAACCAAGACTTTGCCTCAATGGTGTTACATTTTCATCTAAATCTGTCCCTGTATTCCCAAGAGATTTAGTAACGATCGTTCGACTGAGTATATGGCTTAATTGCTGTGAAAACTGCGGATCTAACCTGTTATCGACAGCAGAGAATGCGCGGCTCATATTGATGATGTGAATGTCAGATCTACTTTCAAGATAGGCCATGGCTTGATGGTAGTGATTGGATTCTGCGCTAATGGGGATAATTGTCGCATGAGGAGCAATAGAAAGAATAATATCTATAACCGAGTTGCCGTGGTTGAGTTGTACCGGATCGCCAAAATTCTGTATTGGTTGTATATTGGCATTAGGGTAATGGGCAATTTGTTTTGCAAGTAGCAAAGGGTCAAATAAGTCAAATACCGCTATTTTAATATTTGACCCTTTATACTCATTCGCAAGAGTATGATGATTTAAATTAAAATTTGGATGTATGCTAAGCACAAGTTGATTGATATTGTATCTAAGATTATTTAGGGTTGACTTAGCTTGATCGAATTCAAGTTGAACGCTGTTCTGATACTCTTCTAATTGAAATGATAATAACAATGTTGCCATGTCCAAGAAATCGGTTATTTTTTGGCCCCAACGGTGCATGTTAAGTTCCTTCAAAACATACTCTGCATTGACCTTGCTATCGTCAATATTGTCGTAATCTTGCAGTAACTGGGTAACGTCCTCTTCCCATGTCCAAAACGTAATGCGTTTTACTGTATTTAATGCTATTTGAGCATCAGCTTTATCATTGGAAAATGGGTATTCAGTTGCTGATAATGGAAATATATAAAATAATAAAATAACGATGATCAGCTTAAGATTATTGTTTATTTTATTATATTTAAACTTGTATAACATACACTTTATCCTTGTGTTTTTTATGTGCCTTTTATGTTATACGCTTGCTTTTAACTTTCAAAATAAAATAGCCATTTTATGAAGATAAACACCTTAGTGCAATTATTGATAATTGACCTAGAATAGAAGCTGACTATCTAATTCTGAGTTAAAAGGAACTCTCGATTGAACTAATTTCAGCATCCCAACTCCAACCAGTACTACAACCTACTCGTATTTACTATGCTCACATTATTGCTCTCTACCGCTCTCATCTCCTCGGCCAAATCGCCGCTTACGTATCAGTTAGAACAGGTAGCGGATCGCCCTGACCTTATCGCCGTCAGTGTCGAGACCAAACAACTTGGTACATTCCAAGCTCTGCCAGCAAAAACCTTCACCAACGACACGCAACCTGTCTTATTCTGCGTGACCACAAATGGAAGCCAATCGGCCGTTGAATACCAAACACCAATTCAATGTGACCATGTCACTTGGCAATTGCCGCTTGCTGAAATAGACCAAAATGGCTTCGATATCGCGGAGCAAATCGACAGCTATGAGCCGAGAAAGGGCTGGCGCTTTATCAGTGAGTTTAACTCTCTCCCGCGGTTTTCTATGGGTAATGATGATCCTGTTCCCGCGCAAGTCTGCACTCCAGATAGTCAATGTGGATGGATGCCAAATGCCGACCAACCACCGCTATTTGTCATCTGGGGTCTTAAACCTATCGAACTCGATGTCAATGGTAAAGCCGTCAAGATCACCACAGATACCGAACAGATTTTGCAAACGGTGGACAAGTGGAAACCAGCTCTGGAATCTCAGCTGAATTACCTCATTAGCCTGTATCCGGATAATACCGTGAATCAGTGGGATATCGCTTTCTTTCGCCGAGATAAACAAGCAGGAAGCGTCAGTGGTGCAGCAGGTAGCGACAAGATTCTCATTAATGTCATCCTAAACGATGGTCAATTAGAAGACAACGAGATGCCAATGCTGCTTAAGATTGCCGCTCACGAATCCATGCATTTACTCAACACCAACTCACCGGGGTGGGCATCCGAAAGTATTGCGGAATACTATGCTATCAAATCCCTAGACAAGACGCCGTATGACTTTGCCTCTCCTCAGACTCAGTGGCAAAACTTTAAGCAGAGCTTCCCATTTGCAACGACCGGACTGTTAGAAGCCAACAGCCGCGTCTCAAAGGAGCAGCAGTACCAATATTACCCACTGTTTTACGTCAAGGGCCCTGCATTTTGGCAAGCACTCGATCAAAGCCTCACTGATAAAGGGGAAAGTTTGGATACGCGACTACCGACTCTGACGTTCAACAAAGATGGTCGCCTTTCTGAAGCTTCAATCGCCGACTTAACTAACGTTATCGGTGAGAAAAAGTGGTATGAGATTGCGAATCTATACTTATAAATAGATTGGACAAAAGTCATTCACGCAAGCCAGTACATTGGCAGTTTATGAATAACGTTAAGTATTGTAAACCGCATTATTGAAATGCTATCGCATGGGTAGGTAATCTTGGACGAGAAAATGGCAAAACCTGACCCCAGTCATTTTCGATAAGCTCAATTGAAGTTGTAGCGCATACCGACTAGTATATTTTGAGTATCATAATCTATACCTTTGAATTGTACATCGGAGCTTGTTATTGGTTGGAGCGTAAAATGTGTAATAGTGTATTCAAAAGTGGCGGCCCAGTGTGTTCCAAAATTCCATTGTCCACCAAAGCCAATTGTCGGTGCCACATCCCAGTCTTTTATTGAAGAACTGTACTCATTCACAGTAGGGTCAACAATCTGCGGA
The DNA here is from genome assembly GCF_030161235.1 of Vibrio zhanjiangensis. Classification (GTDB taxonomy): domain Bacteria; phylum Pseudomonadota; class Gammaproteobacteria; order Enterobacterales; family Vibrionaceae; genus Vibrio; species Vibrio zhanjiangensis. The sequence goes on from NZ_BSPW01000008.1 coordinate 3,414, forward strand.
GATGATCTTTCTTTCTGCTCTATCTCAGTGAGAATAAAAGACAACCCCAGTTTTGCATATACTTCATATTTATCATTGATTGGATAAATAAAGTGTGCCCCAGGTGTCAAATAATATGAAGTAATATCTAGTTCGCTAAAGTTGTTAGTACCTGGCGCATTTGTATTATCAGTATAACCAACTCTGAGGTCAGTATAAGTGGCAGAAAAGTCGAAATTCAAAGCAATATAATTATTTAGGCGGTAACCTCCATTAAGAACGAAGCCAAATCGATCATCATCAAAACCATTAAAACTGGTGTTTGTGATATCACTGGGCAATAAAGCTGTTTTACCGGGTAACGTATCCAGAAAAGGCGTATCAAGATCAATTCTGTTGCTCCCTAGTCCGAACCCAGCATACCATCCTTCGTTAGCCTGTAATGTACTAGAGGTACCAAGCGTGAGAGCAATTAGTGGAAGTCGAAAAATATTATTCTTCATTAGCTGACTCCTAAACCAATATTTAAATGTTGAGGTGACATTTAGATCATATAACAACTCGGGCTTTATTTCTTAATTCATAGAGAATTTATACTTAGCACTGCAAGCTTGCTCAACGCTTTATGGGTTTGCGCCCAACAACAAAGGCTGCTCTATCGTACTGATGAGGGAACACCTCAAACCCCCACCTTGATGCTAATGCCCCTTGCAGGACTCTTGCAGCGCATAAAGTTTACCGCTCTCAAAAAAGGGGGCAAGAGCCAACTTTATTGGATACGCTGGCGATTTCGTCGTCACCTGTGCTTCAAAGGAAGTGCTGGAGAACGATATCAAACCGTTGATTGCAGACTTCTTAGCAGAAAGAGGCTTAACACTCTCCGAAGAGAAAACACACATTACCCACATCAGCACGGCTTTTTAACAAAGCCAAGCCATAGGCATTTGTGATCCGGCATTTAAGCATCACATCTGTTAGCAAAGAATAACCCTTCACTGGCTTTTCCCTCAATGCTACTGACTGATTTTGTGCCGCGTTGCCGTCGGTTCTAAGGCTCAAATAAGCGTGGATAGTGCTACCACAACAAAAATGATGCGCATTTGATTTCATATTCAGTATTTTCATCTACGCTTGTAGTGAACAACGTCAGACTAACTAAGGACTAAAAAATGAAAATGCTTTATCTCACTATTCCCCTACTATTCCCATTGGTAAGTTTTGCCAACGAGTTTGATGCAGCTCTCAAAGAATTTGCCATGAAGGATGTCAAGGTCATGGCTGCTGATGCAGATGTTATCTCTCAGATACAAGCGCAAAATTTGAAAAGTAGCCAACTCGACCAAACTCAAATTACCGCACTCGATAATGACTGGCGCAGCCAAGTCGGACAAGAAAATGCACCGTTGATATCAAGTATCTTAAACAGCGATCTATCGAAAAAACTTTCCGCAATGCAAAAAGATAGCCAAGGCGTGATTACTGAAATTTTCGTGATGGACAACAAAGGCTTAAATGTAGCACAGAGCGCAGTCACCTCAGACTATTGGCAAGGTGACGAAGACAAGTGGCAACAAACTTATTTGGTTGGCCCGAATGCGTACCATATCAGCGAGATTGAAGAAGATGAGTCTACCCAAAAGTTCCAATCTCAGGTGAGCTACGCGATTTCTGACCCCATTTCTGGCAAAGTAATTGGCGCGATCACTGTTGGCGTCAACGTGGAAGAACTATAACAACTGGAGCTGAATATGCGAGTTACGATTAGTAAGCTCGTTGTTGCCAGTGCGTCGATTCTAACCGTTTTCGCTATGGCGACGATTTCGTTCTTTAACTGGAGTAGCAGTGTTGATGCTATTTATCAGTTGAACAAATCGTCGTACATGCAATCCAGTCACGCGCTGAGTGAACAACTGGCTACCCCTGTTCGGTTCAAAAAAGTCGCCAATATAGAGGAGAAAGTCAAGACCGCACTTCAAAGCCAAAATGGCAGTTTAGATGCAGTACAGATCTATCTGTCCGATTTGTCACTACTTTATAGCAGTAACGGCGCCACTGAATCCGCATTAAGCCGCGTCTTGCAAGACAAAAGCGTACTTATCGATCATTCTGATCGCCACCAAATTGGTATTCCTTTGTATGCGGGTAAGAAAAACACGCTGGTTGGCTACCTAGTTACTGACTGGAATTTCAATCAAGCTAATACACTTGGATACCAACTTAGTATTCAATCCTGCGTTATTGGGTTTCTCTCTATCATCGTTTGTATCGCTATGTTGCTCGCTCTTCTCAACTCAGTGTTAGTCCAGCCATTACAAAAGCTGCTCAGCCTTTGTGAAGAACTCAGTTCTGGAAAGTGCGATCTCAGCAAGCGTCTTGAGTTCAAACGTCAAGATGAACTTGGCACACTGGCTCGCAGTATGAATCGCTTTATTGAAAAAATGGAACAAACCTTGATCCCTATTCATCAAGGTGCCAATTCCGTCACCTCAATTTCCAAAGATCTCGATCACTACTTAACATCGATAGGCAACAAAATTAATCACCAAAGGGATGATATCAAGGCAACGGTTCAGGTTAGCGAGCAAGCACAGCAGTCCTTTTCTGTGGTCAAAAACCATACTTTTGAAACGTTGGACTCACTCAACCGCGCTGTAGAAAGTGCCAAGGGTGGACAACAATGCCTGCTCAGTGCCCTCAAAGACAATCGCTCAATGTCAGAAAAAAGCGCCCACTTGTATGAAGCCGCAAACGAAGTCAACCAACAAGTGATCCAAGTGACCGAAATACTCGGTATTATTCGCAATATTGCTGAGCAAACTAATCTACTTGCACTGAATGCCGCCATCGAAGCGGCGAGGGCCGGAGAAGAAGGTCGAGGTTTTGCTGTTGTGGCTGACGAAGTTCGTGGGCTTGCTGAGAAAACCTCAAATTCAACCAACCAAGTGGAAGAGATATTGAGCAAACTTGGCAGCGTGTCGAACTCACTGATTCAAATCACTGAGGAAGGAACCAATACCAGTGAAGCAAGTTTAAGCTCCATCGAAAATGCCGTCAAAGACATTGAAAAAGCGCTTAAAGATGTATCACAAGCCGATAAAATGTGTTCAACCATTGCAAGCTCATCAGAGTCGCAGATCAATGCCATGTCTGAGCTGGTTGAGCGGCTGCTTAGTGTCGACCAACAAATTGATAGTTTGGTCGAAGACTCCCATCAACTCGAGACCAACAGCGCCAAGCTTTTCTCTCAGGCAAGCAGTACGAGTAAACACCTGTCTAGCTACAATCTCGCGGTATGAGGAATAATAAAGAGTTTTCGTAATTGAACATGAAAACTCTTTATTCAACTACAACATGGTCAATGCCAATTTGGCGAGGTTATAAGCGTCAACATAGCCTGAATGCTGCCGCCCTTCCCATTCAATATTTTGCGCTTCTTGGGCCGCTCTATGACCAATACGTTTATCTTTGAGGCGCTGCTGCACACGGTACAATGTCGCCAAGTTTAGGCATTCTCTGAAAGGCATTTCAATTCCCTTGGCTTGGCACTCTTTGGCCAAAATCAGATCATCGCGCCCCCACGAGGCATAAATTTTATTGGTGCCGCCGAAGTTTTTCACCATTGACTTCATAACCGCCGCGAGAGGACGACCTTGTTTTTCAATGAGTCGTGGAGTAATGCCCGTTAGCTCAGCACAAAACAGCGAGACGTCATCCTGCTCTGGCTTTACATAGTATTGGGCGCGCTTAACTATCTCACCTTTAGTAAGATCGATTTCCGCCAGTCCAACTTCTATGATTTCGCCTGTTGTTCCGACGCCGTTTTCACTCCAGCAGCACATTTCCAAATCGAAACACACAATACGGTTATGATTCATTACTCGCCTATGCTTAATTTTCCAAGACAGCGTCAAAGTCTATCTTAGTTAAACGCAAAACTCGACTGACCGCGACTCAATTGCTGCATACTGCGGCAATTATCGCCTTAACGCTTCGCAGAAAGTGTTTTGGCCGATGAGCCCCCCTCAAAAGTGACTAAAAAAAACACGATCAACCCACCAGCGCCTTTTTTCTGCAGGCCTAGTCGGTTGAATGTGATAATATTTGCCCCAATTTAACCAAACAATAACGACAATAGTAGTCGGCTATGACTGCTATTTACCCATTGATTAAGAGAAATGTCATGACGTTCGATTTACAAATGATCCCTCAAACGTTCGATATGCTGCACGCAGGCCTTGCGGTTTCTAGCGTTCTTTTGCTTCTTATTGCCGTATCACGCAAATCCAAAGTCATAGAGAAAGTGATTGAAAAGCCAGTAGAAAAAATCGTTGAAGTGGAAAAACCCGTTGAGAAGATCGTTGAAGTGGAAAAAGTGGTCGAAGTCGAAAAAGTGATCGAAAAGGTGGTTGAAGTCGAGTCCAAGCTCGCCACCGCCTCTACAGACTCCGCGATGCAGTTACTTTCGATCATGCAACAAGAAGCTCGCTTGATTGACTTTCTAAAAGAAGACCTCACGTCATTTTCTGACGAAGATGTCGGCGCAGCGGCAAGAGTCATTCACACCGGCGGGCAAAAAGTACTGAGCGATTATGTCACACTGGAACCCATTCGTAGTGAAAACGAGGAAACACGCGTTATCATCGAAGAAGGCTTTAATTCACAACACATTCGCTTAACGGGCAATGTAACAGGCAACGCACCTTTTAGCGGCACGCTGATTCATAAAGGTTGGAAAGCCAGTGCCATGAACCTGCCTAAACTGGCCGAGAACTATGACGCCTCAATTATTGCGCCAGCCGAGGTAGAGCTGTAATGGACAATCACAACACCGCCAATGCACCTAAATACAGTGTCGGTATCGATTTGGGCACGACCCACTGCGTACTGTCCTACCTTGATACTTCAAGCGAAGACGCCAATGTAGAGGTCATGGCGATTGCTCAGCTCACCGCCCCCGGTACGGTCGAAAGCAAACCCCAATTAGGCTCGTTTCTTTACCAGCCCCATGAACATGAAATGAACCCCGCCGCGCGCGTGCTACCATGGTCGTCTGAACCTAAAGCGCTAGTAGGTGCAATAGCCCGAAATTTGGGAGCAAAAACACCTATTCGCCTTGTTGCCAGTGCGAAATCTTGGCTTTGCCACGCTGGAGTGAATCGTCGCGATGCATTTCTTCCCGCAGGCAGCCCTGAAGACGTTGAAAAAATCTCGCCACTTCATGCAACACAGTGTTACTTAGAGCACTTAAAAGAGGCGTGGAACCATTCACATCCCAATCATCCACTGGCAGAGCAAGATGTGACCATTACGGTTCCAGCATCTTTTGACCCAGCGGCGCGCGATTTGACCGCGGAAGCGGCAAGAAACATTGGCTTGGAACACCTGACCCTGTTAGAAGAACCACAGGCTGCGTTGTATAACTGGATAGACAACAGTAACGACCAATGGCGCGAACAAGTATCCGTTGGCGATATTGTTCTAGTGGTTGATATCGGCGGCGGGACCACTGACCTTTCACTGGTTGAAGTCACCGAACACCAAGGCAACTTAACCCTAAATCGAATCGCGGTTGGTGAACACATTTTGCTTGGCGGCGATAATATGGACTTGGCGCTCGCTTATCGCCTAAAAATGAAACTGGCGCAAGAAGGAAAAGAGCTTCAGCCATGGCAAGTTCAAGCCATGACCCACGCATGCCGTGATGCAAAGGAAGCGCTACTTAATGATGCTGAGCTCATGTCGGTACCCATTGTCGTGCCAAGTCGAAGCTCAAAACTTCTTGGATCAACGCTCAAAACCGAGCTAACACAAGAAGAAGTTCAGCAAACTCTCGTCGATGGTTTTTTCCCCAAAGTCGCTGTCACTGATCATCCAGTGCAACGCAATCGCGGCGCGTTAACTCAAATGGGGCTACCTTACGCTCAAGATGCGGGCATTACACGTCATATCGCCGCTTTTTTATCCAAGCAAGCCAATGCGCTAGACGGAGAAAACTCGCAAGCCGATTTCAATCCCTTTGCCTCAATGCCCGGCATGGGTGACATCCAAGCCTCTAGCGCCAATTTTATCAAGCCTACGGCCATTTTATTTAATGGCGGTGTATTAAAATCCGCGCTTCTCGCCGCTCGCTTAGAAGAAACCATTAACGAGTGGTTAATTGATGCAAACTCTGAAATGGCGCAGCGTCTCACCGGTGTTGACTTGGATCTCGCCGTTGCTAGCGGTGCATCTTACTATGGCGCGGTACGCCGTGGTCAGGGTGTTCGTATTCGCGGTGGTATCGCATCTAGCTACTATGTAGGGATAGAAAGCGCCATGCCAGCCATTCCCGGAATGGCACCACCACTGGAAGCTTTATGCGTTGCTCCGTTTGGAATGGAAGAAGGCTCGTCAGTCGACGTACCGAGCCAAGAATTTGGCTTGATCATAGGCCGACCAGTGAATTTCCAATTCTTTGGCTCCAATGTTCGCCGAGACGATCTGGCTGGTACGCACCTTGATCACTGGGGACCGGATGAACTCGAGGAATTACCTGAAATCCAAGTCACCCTGCCCGCTTGTGACGGGCGCCGAGAAGGTGAAGTGGTTCCTGTGACCTTAGCCTCTCGGGTCACTGAGCTTGGTACCCTGTATCTCGAAGCCATTGCCGCTGATAATGGCCAAAAATGGCACGTTGAGTTTGACGTTCGCGACGACGCAAACAAAGACTCATTACAAAACGCACTCGCATAATCATCAACGGCGCCTTAAATAGGTGCCGTTACTTTTCTTATTTTCAAGGTTTGGTATGGCATCTCCTCGCTTTCTTGTTGGTATCGACTTGGGCACAACAAACACGGTTGTCGCCTATTGTGAAATCACTGACAACCTAGAGCAATCAAACGTCTCTCTTTTTGACATCGACCAGCTCATTGGACCGGGTGAAGTGGTTCGAAGACCCTTATTACCCTCCTTTCGCTATCATGCTGCTCAGGAGCAAGTGTCACCCAGTGATCTTATGTTGCCGTGGCAATCGGAGCCTGTTTCTGGCGACATAGCTAATGTCATCATTGGTGAGTGGGCAAGAGAGCTTGGTGCCAAAGTCGAGGGCCGTCAGGTCTCAAGCGCTAAGAGCTGGCTATCTCACCAAGCTGTCGACCGCAACTCAGACATTTTGCCTTGGGCAGCCGCCAACGATGTGGCAAAAGTGTCCCCTGTGATCGCCAGTGCTAGCTATCTCAACCACATTAGGCAAGCATGGAATCATCGCCATCCTAGCAATAAGCTGGAAGATCAAGATGTGGTGGTGACTGTACCTGCATCGTTTGATGAAACGGCACGTAAGCTCACCTTAGAAGCGGCTTCTTTGGCTGGATTAAATAAGATTGTGTTGCTCGAAGAGCCACAAGCCGTTTTCTATGACTGGTACGCTCGCCACCAACAAACGGCGGCAGATAAGCTCAAGTCTTTGCCACTTATTTTGGTCTGTGATGTTGGAGGTGGTACGACAGATTTGAGCTTAATTGCAGCCAAACATGAACAAGATAAACTCACGTTGAATCGAATTGGCGTTGGTGAACACTTAATGCTTGGTGGCGATAATCTCGATTTAGCCTTGGCGCATCTCGCCGAAAGCCGCTTTAATCAGAATAAAAAACTAAGCGCTGCCAGCCTGACCAAACTGATTCAACAAACTCGGCAAGCAAAAGAGGCGCTTCTGTCTCTCGACGCGCCTGAAGACGTTAAAATCACTATGCTCGGTAGTGGTTCAAAGCTGCTCGGCGGGACCAAAAGCATTAGCCTCAACAAGCAGGAAGTTCATCAAATTGCGCTAGACGGATTCTTCCCTTTGTCTGATTTTGCAGATACACCAAACAAGCGCCGCAGTGCTATGGTTGAATTTGGCTTACCTTATGTAGCCGACCCAGCAGTCAGTAAACACCTTGCTGAGTTTCTCCACCAACATCAGCACGTCTCATGTGCAGCTCTTGAGCAGCAAGAAAATACCGAGCCCGCAATACCTGTTGGCCTGCTCCTTAACGGCGGTGTATTTAACAGTAATCTTATCACCAAACGCATTACCGATTTACTTGAATATTGGCGTGGCTCGCCGATAACCTTGCTTGATAACCCTCATCCTGATTGTTCTGTCGCCCTTGGTGCTGTGGCTTATAGCAAAGCCAGACGCGGCGCTCAATTAAAAATCGGCGGCGGCGCGGCCCGCTCTTACTTCTTGCATTTGCAAGAAAAAAACAATATGGGCAAAGCGCTGTGTCTGCTCGCTAAGGGAACCGACGAAGGTCAAGAGATACGCTTGAGTGGTAGGCGCTTTACTCTTACATTGGGTGAGCCGGTACGCTTTAATCTGCTCACTTCAACTCACGACACTCTCACTCATAGCACAGCCATTCAGAATGGCATAATGGTGGATGTGGACCCCGATATCTTCTCTCCATTACCGCCTTACATCTCGACGTTAGAAGGTCAAGGGGCTGAGCTTCAGGCCAACCAAAAAGAGCGGGTTGAAGTTCAATTAGCATGTCAACTCACCGAAGTTGGCACGTTAAAAATAGAATGTGTCAACGTCGAAGATGAGAACAAACGCTGGCAATTGGAGTTCGAGGTTCGTAATCAGCACTCTGACGATGCTAAGCCAGAAAAATGCTCATCACGTCTAGCAGAGTGTAAAGATCTTATCACTCGCTTATACAGTGGCAACAAAAAAAGTGCCGAATCAAAAGAGATCAAAACACTGGCCAAAGATCTGGAGAAAAAGCTTGGTAAACGAGATGACTGGGACTTTAGTACTCTGCGCCAACTGTTTGATGCTTTTGCTCAAGGTCGAAAACGTCGCCGACGCTCGGAAGCCCACGAAAAAAACTGGCTACGCTTAGCGGGTTTCTCCCTGCGCCCGGGATTTGGAGACGCCACTGACGCGTGGCGATTAGAGCAAGTTTGGGGACTATATCCGCAAGGGATTCAATTTAAAAACCACCAAGGCTGGACCGATTGGTGGGTATTTTGGCGACGTATTGCGGGGGGGCTTAACCAAGAGCAGCAAGAAACCTTGCTGGCCGATATCGCCAAATATCTGCATCCGGGGGCAATGAAAAATCCTCAGTCCGCCAAGGCAGCTCACGACATGGGTTATGAGTCTATGGTGCGCCTTGCCGCTTCTCTTGAGCATTTGGATGTGGAAGATAAGGTTCTGTTATCAAGCTGGTTTTTAAACAAGGCTCTCCATTTCAACCAATTCGAACAGGCTCATTGGTGGGCTCTGGGGCGCTTAGCCGCTCGTACACCTCTGTATGGCAGCCAGCACAATGTCATTCCCCGTGAGCAAGCTGAGCAATGGCTACCTAAATTGCTTGATCAGAACTGGCAAAAAGAACCTATGATTGCTTTTGCTGCTGTGATGATGTGTCGCAAAACGGGTGATAGATTATTTGATATCGCTGACGATTTTCGCCAGCAAGTGCTGGCCAAATTAAAACAGAGCAAAGTGCCTGATGCTTGGGTAGAACTCGTCGCAGAGGTCAAAGCGCTATCACATACCGAGTCCAAACGCGCCTTTGGTGATACCCTTCCGGCAGGTTTATCATTAGTCACTCGTTGAGGTGATGTGGGCTAGCAACAAAGCTGTCGCATACTCTGGTACCCGAAACTATCCCGCTCTGCGGCTAATTTTGAGGTATCACTATGGCTTTGTCGCTGTTCTCAACCCATAGTCAAAGATGCCTTGGAGAGAAAACGGGTACTCCTTCAATTCCGGATTTAGGCTTTTTGAGAACCGCGTAAAATCAATCTTATCCCAATTCTGCGCTCCAAACGCCGAAAGGTAGGTGTCAACATTGCAAATATCTATTTTGTCAAAAATCTGCATCGTAACGCTTGCATCCTTATCGCCAAAGTCGATGCCATTGTGATAATCATACAGTAATACTAAGGCCCACCCTCCTGTCATGAAGTGCCCTCCTATACTCGAAACCAACTCGCCGTTTTGAATCGCTTTTAGTGCTTTAGGTCCCCAGTTGAGACCGGAAAAAAAAATATCTTGACCGGGCTTTCTGCCCATACTTTTTGCAGCAGAAATGGCCCCTAGAGCCATAGGATCATTGGCAGACCAGACAGCTGAAATCTTGGGGTAACGCGATAACAACCCCATGGTTTTCTCCATGGCGATTTCTTCTGACCAATCTCCTACAACAACTTGGCGTAGCGTTACAGCAGTCGATTTTTCTGAAATCGCTTTTTTAAATCCATCGTTACGTAACACTGCAGCCGGCGTTATGTGATCGCCTGCAATCCCAATCGCTTGAATTTTTTCATTAGAAGGCGTCTCACTCTTTGATGCTGCATTTAGCATAGATAATGCGCCCATGTACCCAGCCAAATAATTGTCGGGTATTAAGGAACCAATCCAGTTAGGTTCCGTTGCTCTTGGCTTACCATAGCGTTCAATATCGTGTTTAGAAGAGAGGGTATTAAGGATAAACATCGTCTTAATGTTGCTTGATATCGCTTCTTCGAGCTGGATGCCCCCTTGTCCTTTCTCATTGACGAGAATGATATAATCCGGCTTAGTTTCCCTTTCTCCTATCTCTCGGACAAGTTTTGATAGCCTAAAGTGATTTCTTTCAGCATAGAGTACTTCTAGATCAATATTTAAATCATCACTTGCTGCTTTCATAAAGCGAGTAACCGAAGACCAAAATCCTCCAGTAGCGTGGTTGGAATCAGATTGACCTGGGTTGATAAAAACGACAGAAATCCTGTTGTCAGCGATGGACAAAGGGGAATATATTAAGCCAATAAAGACAATTAGAGGCCAAATTTTCATGACTTTATACTTCCGTAATAAGGCAGTCTAGTGTTAAGTTAGACCAAGTAACGGGCTTTTTCTATTCTCTATTTCGGCTAAAGTGATCATGTTTAAGGGGACTTTGTGCTCCTCGGTTAAGTGGTTTCCCCTTCAAAATTCCCCAATGCATCTTTAGTGCTCTTCTCATAGCGATACCGTGACCTCGAACTTGATATTGTTCGTGCGTTTAATACTGCCATCTTTTAATTAAAGATAAGTCCGAATGCCTCCATCGATACTTTAAAGAGGTTATTGCGGTTCGGAATCGATATGTTCGATACAGATTAACTCGATCTCTTGTGTTGAAAGTGCCAAATTGGTCAGTCCGCATAAATGTGCTCCATCAGCTAAGGGACGATTATAGCGGCAGGTTGAGCACACACCAAAAGTCTGTAAATGGTTCTCTTTTTGAATCGATCTTAATAGGTATTGTAACTGTTGCTGCAAAGCCAAAACATCCATATTCGCCTGGTTGTTTTGGCCAGAGTTGATCGTTTTGTGCATCAAAGAAGGAGGAAAAATATCTGCAATAAGCTTTTTGCCAAGTGATGAGACGGTGAGATGTGTCACCCTTTTATCGACTGAATCGGCCTGTTTATCTATATAACCTTTCGTTTCGAGGACTTTAAGGCTTTGAGAAACCGTACCTTTAGTAAGGCCCAAATACTCGGTCACGGCTTTGGGAGTATCTGAAAATCGATTACAGATTGATAAATAATAAAGCGCTTCAAGATGGATAGGTTGAAGTCCATAGGGCGCGAGATCGGCACGTACTTCATTTCTAAGCAAATTACCGACTCTATCTAGCAGGTGGTATAAAGTTTCTGTATTCATACGCTAATAGTATCGACTAAAAACTATATTGACAAGTGTAATTTTATCGGATTAAACTAGATAGTATCGAGTCGAAACAATAAGGAAGCGCGATGAAAATTTCTACACTCCACTTATCTACATTGGCAACAGCACTTGTGTTGGCCACATCCTCCAGCCAAGCTTGGGCTCACTCAAGCCATACTGGTGGTATTCAGTCACAATCTAATCCGAACGCCTTAGCGCCTTTTGATATTATCCACACCAAGATAACCACTGAAGGTGATGTGGCAACATTTCATATGGCCGTCTCTGAACAAGCTGGAAGTCTCAAACCAACCCCAACAGGAAAGCTTGCTGGTAGTGATGTGTTCTCGTATGTGTGGCCTACCACATTAAACAGCAGTGAAGTTGGCTTCGAAGACAGCGCTGGAATACTGGCACTTGCCGTCACTTCGCATCCAGATTTTGATGATACGCCACTTTATGATGAGAATGGAGATGGCAATAAAGCCAATGATGGGGATGTGTGGCACAGTCATTGGGTCGTTCTAGAACAAAATGAACAGTGTGGACCTGGAGCATTAGGGGTGGTCGATATCCCTGAAGGTACAACACCTAAGCTACCTAAAACCTGGCCTGGTATACCCATTCTTATTGATAGCCCTGACTATGAGCCAACCTTCAGCGGCAAGTCACTGAGTGTCAGCGTTAAATTTGACAATATCGAGGCACTAAAGTTAGCGCATTTTGATGGCGTAACCTCTGGCCTTAGAGTCAATGCTAGCGCTCATGCTCCCTTGCTGTGCGTGGTCGATGTGTTTGATATTGCTTCAGGCGACTTGACGCTACCGGGCAAAGTAAATAAATAAGGAGAAAACCATGAGTAAATGGCCCAAAGCCCCTGAGCTAACCACTTCCCATTGGCTAAATACCAATGTTCCGCTCACGATTGAAGGATTGAAAGGAAAGGTTATTGCTCTGCACACCTTTCAAATGCTGTGTCCTGGCTGCGTAAGCTATGGCTTGCCTCAAGCATCCAAACTCGCACATTTCTTTCGTGATGAAGATTTGGTGGTGATAGGATTACATACTGTATTCGAGCACCACCAAGCGATGCAGCTTGAATCTCTAAAAGCATTCGTTCATGAATACAGGTTAAACTTTCCAATAGCCGTTGATGCCCCCTCTGATGGTGACATACCGATAACCATGGCAGAGTATGGCTTAGCAGGGACACCTGCCTTGGTATTAATCGATCGACAGGGTCAAGTACGTTTCGCTCACCACGGCGCTATCGATGACATGCTGGTCAGCAAAATGGTCTCGTTTCTGCTTTGTGAAGACAAACGTAATAATGAAGACTTGGATTTGTTTTCCAAGGTGTCAGGAATTGGCCAATCAAGTGGCGAAAAATGCTCTGCGAACCCATAAGCTGGATATCTGACCTAAAGTCAGAACGCTTTTTGGAAAGAAACATTAGCAAAAAGTCACCTTGCAAATAGCAAGGTGACTGAGTCGTTCTGCAATAACACACCACCCACCCCAAAGCGTTCATAAGTATCAGAGATAATTACGTTTCCAAGGAAAAATGGCAGAAGTTGAATTTTATTCATATCATTATCATTAACCTATCCTGAGACCCACACGGGAGAAGGTATTTGAGGAGGTGCCTTGAGCCGCAACCAGCTCAAAGGTCACAATAAACCATACCGAGCAGGAGTTTCCAGTGTCTGATAGTGATGTTATTGCAAGTCTGAGACAATATAATAATTTAAAGGAAGTTGAGGTGGAACCGGGAGATGTAATCATTGTTAAAATCTTTCCAGGATGGGCACATGACAAAATTGCATCTTCGATCACCAAAGCGCAAAAATACTTCCATTGGAAATCACCTGACGAAAAAGCAGGGATGAAGTTACAAGGCGCAGCGACTTCTGAACATGTCGCTATTGGTCTATCAGCCACTGTACTCGCTGAAGCAGCCGCAGAAATACATGGAACAGATGAGATACCGACTTCAGCAGCGGTTGTGTATAAATGCACTGACAAAGAATTGGCCAAAGCAGCGGTAACAATAACCAAAGCGTTATGCCGGCTTGAGGTAGATGCAAGGCCAAAGGGTCTTCCGGCCGAAGGCGGTCGCTACGACATGCTGGGCGCGGCTAAATCTCTGTATAGTAAAAGAACATTTCATGCATCAACAAACGAATATATTGAGGACATACTCAGCTTTGTCTATGGTGGGAGTAACATTATCCCTGATATGTTTTGTTCACAGCTCGCTGTTGCAGCTTACGAGTCTGCATCAGTGGCAATTTACGGTAAAACATGTTTTGGTTCCGACCCTAGAGGCGTCACGCCCAGATATATGGAACATCTTCTCAATACTAGGGGAAATTTTTATCTCGCAGGAAGAATAGCTGTCCCGCCTTTACTTTTGCATACGGACAAGGTGATACATAACTACGAGAATGCAAGAAAATGGCGACAAAGTGCTGACTCAGTCGAACTTCATTCATTGCTCTATAGCTCGTGGTGTAAGCAAGCGGAACAAAGAAAACAAGGGGTTGGGGAGTTATTGTATCTCTACGAAACGTACTTTGGTCTGAATGTAAAACCCGAGTATCGTTCAGAAATGAAACCGATGAGTAACCTGCTTTTAAATTCTTACCCTGCGGTAAAAGCGTTGCAAATGAAGCCTAAAAGAAGTGGTCGTTTATACAACATGGTCTTCAAAGAGATCGCTCCTTTAGATTATTTTATGTAAGTGTCAGTATCTAACAATAACCGACTTTAAAAGTTCATCGAAGCTTCGCCACAAGCAGGCAAATGTCTTGTGGCGATGTCTATATTTATTTCAATAGCGCTGTGCATTCCTCATAAGAAGGACTGTCACCCCTTTGAATACCCCATAATTGCTTGGCAGCATAATAAGAAAAACTGGTATCTGCGGAGGCCTTTTTCTGTCTTTCACGTTTTTTTTCAACATGGATGGCTTTCATTTCTTGAGCTTGCGCTCCTGATATCTTTCTTGACGTCGCGCAGATACTTGCAAGACCTTCGTACGCATAAGCGTTCACTTCAGCCATATTAATGCCAGCCAACACGCTTGAAGAGAATAAACAACCACCAGTTACCATCAGCATCTTTAGACGTTTACACACAATTTCCACCTTGTCAGCCTAATCGTCACACAAAGCCCCCTTAGTGACCAAAAGATTAATAGATACAAATATAAGTGTAGTTGTTATTAGAAAGAGCGATTAATCTTTAAGTGGACAAGTCAATATTCGAAAGGGAGTGTGAAGAAAGAGAAGCAAGGATTGCTACTTGATTGACTTCTCAAAAGTAGGAAGTTGTCCAATATCTGTTAGCCATTGGAGTTTAGATTCATCGTAGATATTTACCTCGGGTTCGAGTATTTCTGCACAATCAAGGCTTCCCAAATGCACGATATTCAAACCTGTGTAATTTGAACTCATATTGTATATTGGCGTCACACATTGGTTACAAAAATACTTACGGGCATTTTCCGACACCTTAAAACAGCCAAGCTGCCCTGATATCAATTCAAAGCCTGACTGCAATACTGCAGCATAGGTTGAAAAGGCACTACCGTTCATTTTTCGGCACAAATTACAGTGACAGTTGACAATTTTTTTAATTGTTCCACTAATTTGGTATTTTATCGCACCGCAATTGCAGCTGCCTGTGATCATGTTAGACCTCGCTATAGTATTCATTAAGTACGTTATCACAACTCTAGTATGTTCAATGTTGTAAGATAGTTGGGACTTATGTACAACTACCAGCCGTCACTCTTACGTTTGTTATGGCATCAGAACCATTGGCCAAGACATCGATTGATACCCATTTTCCATCAGATAACCATTCTTTTAGGCCTACACTACTACATATTTTTTGGGGAAGTAGTTTATGAGAACGACTGGCTAAATTTGCTTTGTTAGAAGCATGATAATCAATATCTGAGATATTGATTTTTAGCGCTAAAACATTATTTTCAACTCTGACTTGAGTAACTTTTGCTTGATTGTCGTGATCAAACAGAAGCTGTTGCAGTTGTGTTTTCAGGTCATCTAACTGTCGACTTTCTTGAAATTTTGGGTAATAGATTTTTGCGGCTAACAATACAGGTATAAGTAAAAACAAAAGCTTCTTTTTCATAATATGATGATCTAAATGCATTTTTACCAAGCTCACATTCTGGTTAGAATATTGATAAAAATAAGAAAACTCAATCAATATTATAACCGTCTCATTTTTGCTTTCCCCATTTATCATTGAGTCCAAATGCGGTAAGCTAATATTTCGACCATTTAGGATAGTTGATTTTGCTGACTCGATTTTCATCATACATTGTTGCGTTTTTTTGCTTCGCATTTATCAGTGTCAGCGTCGCTTTTGCTTCTCAGCCCACTCAAGAAACTTTGGCCATAGTGCCAGATAGTTCGCGAGCCCATGAAATTAAATGTCCCACCCAAAATCAAAATCACAGCAAAGCCAGTACCGCACACCACTGCTGCGCTGCCTTTTGCGCTATAAAAGAGCCTTACCTCGTTGAACTCAAATTAGCAGATGTTAGCCAAAGCTCGCTCGCTTTAATTAAACCAGATAAATCAGAAAAAGCAGTGGTTCGTATTCAAACCTTGTTTCGACCTCCGATTGTTTAGTTCTTAATCTTTCACTCAGTTATTTCCGACTACAATTGTCGGAGTCGATTGTATTTATTAGGAATTATTCTATGAGAAAATTATTAGCCTTCGTTGCTTGTGTTATTATTTCAATCAGCGCGCACGCCGCAAAATTCGAGCAAGGCACCTATTATGATGTGTTGGACACAGAAAAATCAGCCACCCCAAAAGTCACGGAGTTTTTCTCTTTTTATTGCCCTCACTGTGACAATTTTGAGTCTGTGATCAGTCAGGTCAAAACCTCGCTGCCTAAAGGCGCACAATTTGAAAAAGTTCATGTTGCCTTTATGGGCAGTAATATGGCGATACCTATGGCCAAATCTTATGCCACAATGGTAACCTTGGGCGTTGAAGAGAGTATGGTTCCAGCGATGTTTAAACAAATTCATCAGCTACGCAGCGCACCAAAAGATGAAACGGCTCTAAGACAAATTTTTATTGATAATGGTGTGGATGCAAAAAAATACGATGCTACTTATAACAGCTTCGTGGTGAATGCTATGCAAAGAAACTTCGATAAACAATTTGAAAAAAGCACCTTAACAGGTGTACCTGGCGTGCTGGTCAACGACAAATACATTGTTAAGGCCGACAAAATTAAATCAATGGAAGAATACAGCCAACTGGTTAACTACCTACTGACTTTGTAAGTCAGATGAAGTAAGGCCAGCGAATACTCGCTGGCCTTTGTCTTAACAATTGCCTTTTTTGGCTTGTCCTGGAGGACAGAAATTCCCATCACTCGATTGTTCTTCTTTATTTTTAACCTTCACTTCGACGTCCTTAAACTCACCTTCAACGCTATTAAGCTGACATCCTGCCAAAAAGAAAGTGACAAGCACTGCAACACAGATATTTTTCATATTTTAGCTCCATTATGTTTGCCAATGACTGTATTTTTTGGCCACATTGTTATGTCATTCGTGAGTAAAACTTTGTCTTAACGAAGTTAAAGCCGCTATTAGATCGCAAGAGATCACACTGCCAATTCACAACACCTAGACAATCACCAAGCCCGCCAATTTTCAATATTCATGTAATTTGAATCACACTCTTTAGCCATAGACTCAAGATCCTGTAAAGAGATGCCTGTTAATCTGAATCCTGATGAGAATCTATGTGTGTTAGATAACACACAATGCCATAACCGAAATCCGTCTAACTGCAGATTTCCGCAATGAAACGCTCTGATATTCCAGCCTTTTTTATCCCATGATGTATAGACTCGACCATCAACATCAATGTAGCGAAAGTAAGATTGACGGTCTTGTGGTGAATACACAAAATATACTCGAACTGGCGCTGCTGAGGCGCTTTCATTGGTATGCCACGACATCATTCCGTCATCTGGCGGGTAAATGAACGAGCCTGAATTTTCAATCGACCTTACCTGCGAAATTGTCTTACCTATGATGGACTCAATAGCAGAAATGGCATCGCTATTGACGAAATGATAAAGGTAGTTATGATTGCTTAGAACGGCCTCATCGTGGCTCATCATTAACGCAGCGTTCAAACAATCTTCTTGTGTATACCAAGCATATGGACGTAAGTTAGGCGGTTTGTTGTCCAGTGCATTTTTAATGATGTAGGGAGACGTCCCGAGGGTTTTATGGATTTTCCGATTAAATGCCTTGAGCTTAGCTCGGCTCCATCCTTGCATATCCACGACCATAACCGGACAGTCGTCTTTTAGTAAGCCGATGTGAATGGAGTCAAAGAATTTGGCTAACTTATCCAAGGCAATTTGGTCGAAACAACGCTCGTCCAAATGCAAATAACATGACCCCTTTTGCATTAAACCTCCCTTAATATCAATGATATTGTAGTAAAGCTACTCTACTACCTAGGCGGATTAGGCCACTAGGTTTCATACATAACATTTAGTATTCTATAAGTAATACTAGCAGGGAGTAGTGAAGGAAAGCGCTCGTTAAACTTACGCTAACCCATTCATATCTAATCAAGGTTCGATAACACCTTGCCACATAGACGTTTAAGTGAAACCAATTCGTCAGCGTTAAGATCAATCTTGCACAACATATTTCCAGGGACTGATTTCGCCAACTCTTGAAGCGCACGCCCTTGTTCAGTCAAATTAAGCACCCTGACCCTTTCGTCCTCTGTGCTTCTTTCCCTAACCACTAGTCCCTTCGCTTCTAATCTTTTCAAAAGTGGCGTCAATGTGCCGGAATCAAGGTATAAGCGAGTGCCAAGATCTTTAACACTTGCACCGTCTTTTTCCCATAGCAATAACATCACCAAATATTGAGAATACGTCAGATCCAACCTTTCCAACAAAGGCCTATAAGCCCGAGTAACGGCGTTTGCAGCGCTGTATAGCGGAAAACAAATTTGATCACTGAGGAGCAGCATTGGTTGTTCTGATTTGGATTTCTTAGGTTTGTTCATCAGTTACCTTTTAAGATGATTTAATTGCACACAATTTAGTTGCATTATAACTAATTTTCGATATCTGGCTGCAAAAATAAGCTTGGATCAAAACATTTGGCAACGTTAACGATAAGAAATGCCGTTATTGCGTTTTATAAATACAAAATGCCGACCTAGTGGTCGGCATGTGTAGATATTGGTGTGCTTTGCTTTTAAGAATACTCTGCCCGAAGCTTCTTCGCGGCGGAAACCATGTTTCTCAAAGATGCTTCGGTCTCAGCCCAATTTCTTGTCTTAAGACCACAGTCAGGGTTTACCCATAAACGCTTGGCTGGGATCCTTTGCGCTGCTTTATTGATAAGGCCTTCTATCCACTCTTCGCTAGGAATGTTTGGTGAGTGAATATCGTATACTCCTGGACCTATTTCATTTGGGTAGTTGAACTCCTCAAATGCTTTGAGTAATTCCATATTTGAACGTGAGGTCTCAATTGTGATCACATCAGCATCCAACGCGGCAACAGAATCAATAATTTCGTTAAACTCGGAATAACACATGTGTGTATGAATCTGGGTTTCTGGATGAGCACTTGCCGCAGAGATTTTGAACGCATTCACTGCCCATTGCAAATAGTCGGCATGGTCACTCTTTTTAAGTGGCAACCCTTCACGAATCGCTGGTTCATCAATTTGGATAATATTGATGCCTGCATCCTGTAAATCTGAGACTTCATCACGAAGCGCTAGTGCCAATTGGTTGGCGATCTCTTTACGACTGATATCTTCACGTGGAAACGTCCAACATAAGATAGTCACAGGGCCTGTCAACATACCTTTCATCTGCTTACTCGTAAGAGACTGTGCATACTTAGACCACTCAACCGTAATGGGCTTTTCTCGTTCGATATCTGCAACAACAACGGCAGGCTTAACGCAGCGCGAACCATAGCTTTGAACCCAGCCGAACTTGGTCGTTTGGAAACCGGCTAAATTTTCTGCAAAGTACTCCACCATGTCATTACGTTCCGCTTCACCGTGTACCAAGACATCAAGATCTAACGCTTCTTGACGTTTCACAGCGTCCTCAATATGACTTCTCAACGCTGACACGTAATCCGATTCGGATAGCTTACCAATACGGTAAGCACTGCGCTGCTCGCGAATTTCACTTGTTTGCGGGAAGGAACCAATCGTCGTGGTTGGAAAAAGAGGCAAGTCTAATGTCTTGCTTTGGGTAAGTGCTCTTTGCTCATACGGCTCGCTGCGCTCCGCTAACGCTTCAGTGATCTGACTAAGCCGCTTTTGAACCTCTGGCTTATTAACATGTGTTGCTGTTTTTCGCGCTTTTACTGGTATGCTGTAGTTTTCACACGCCTCTATGGCTTGCTCATCACCATCCAATGCTTTACCCAGCAAAGCCACTTCAAAGACCTTTTGTTTTGCAAACGCAAACCAACTGCGAACTTCTTCAGATAAATCCGTCTCAAGTTCAAGATCAACTGGGCTATGAAGTAAAGAGCAGGAACTTGCAACCCAAAGACGTTCACCCAATTGAGCTTTAACCGGTTTGAGTCGCTCCAATTGAGCCGAAAGGTCAGCTCGCCAAACATTGCGCCCATTGACTACTCCCGCAGAAAACACCCAGTTTTGAGGAAGTTTGGACACCAATTGATTCAATTGTTGTGGCGCCGCGCTGAGATCAACATGTAAACCGTCAACATCAAGCTCTATCACTTTATCCAATGATTCTTCCACTGAATCAAAGTACGTCGTCAAAAGGACTTTTACATCACTACGAATCACTTGATAGGCAAGTTTAAAAGAGTCTAGCCATGACGTTTCAAGCTCTAGTGACAAAATAGGTTCGTCTATCTGAACCCACTCCACACCTAACGCAGCAAGCTTAGACAATATAGTTTGGTAGGCTTTAAGAAGACGAGGCAATAAAGTCAAACGATCAAACCCATCTTCCACTTCTTTACCTAAATAGAGATAGCTCACAGGGCCAAGCAATACTGGCTTAACCGCATGGCCTGCCTCGATCGCTTCACTGACCTCATCAAAAAGCTGCGGCCAACTCACTTCAAACTCATCATCTCGGCTGAATTCAGGGACAATGTAGTGATAGTTGGTGTTGAACCACTTTGTCATGTCTGATGCAGCAGAACCACAATTGCATTCAGCTTGCGATTGTCCTCGTCCTACCCTAAACAGCGTATCCAGATCGGGAAATCCTTTCCGATGGCGTTTTGGCGCATGACCAAGCAATAAGGTGGTCGTTAATACATGGTCATACCATGCAAAATCGCCTGCGGTAACATAGCTCAATTGCGCATCTGATTGAGTTTGCCAGTTTTGATACCTGAGATCGGCACCAACTGTCTTGAGCGCTTGCTGACCAATATCCCCACGCCAATACTTCTCAAGCGCAAATTTAAGTTCACGTTTCTCACCAATTCTTGGATAACCCAGAATATGTGTTGTTGTAGCCATGTTGCCATCCTCTTTTATTCGAAATTTGTTTGCCCAAAATGTTTATTAGAAAAATCAAAGGCGTCTAGATGGCTAAACTATCTCGTTAAAGTGGTAAGGTAGCAATCTCCATTTATTCAACTTGTTTATGAAAAAATTTCATGTGCTTTTGCGACTAAGTCACTGCAGTGGTTAACATTCCTTTATTGGCAGGAATGGACGTCTAGATGTTTACACATCCAATAATTAGGGGTAGATTAGTTATATTCACATTGAAGACATCTGGTTGAGAAAGACTCATGATAGAGCTTAAGCACCTGAAAACATTGGTAACATTGAGAGATACGGGTTCACTGACTGCAACGGCAACCGCGTTGCATCAGAAGTGGCCCCCGATTTTCGGACATGACTTTAAGTGATTGATCTGTTTTGATAGTACCCAG
>NZ_BSPW01000009.1 GCF_030161235.1 Vibrio zhanjiangensis
GAATATACGACCGCATCTTAACTTTTATGGTTCGTCGCTTTGTAAATACGTGGATTCCATATACACTTCGGGGCATTTTTGATTTTGACTGATTTGTGCAACAGGCTGTTACACAGTTGGGAAGCGGCTTTTTTCACTAACAAGCGAGTCTGATTTTAGCCACCAACAGGTTGTTGACCAAATTTTTCATCGGGAAGATCTTGCTCATCATCGAACATCACAATGCTTCTACGATGCTCCTTTAGAGCAGATAATGCAACTTGAAAACAACTTTCACACATATCAAGGTGGTGGGTAATACCGTCCATTTTTGACCCAAATCCCCAGTTAGCAGTCAGTTCACCAACCTCTTCTAACTTAACGCCATTTGAATCGACGACCATCACGCTAGTACCACAGATATCACAACATCGATCAACAACGACCTCTATCGTTTTTTGTCCATAAACTTTCATTGTGAACTCCTGTTGCTGATAAGATTAATCATTACTTGGATGTTAGCCAGTACCAAATAACAACTAAGTAGTAGCTGAAATTATAGCTGTCCTATAGGCAACTGAGCAATTAACAAAGTCGCTGAATTTTCATTGTTACTCAGCGAGGTATCCTTCTTATGTAGACACGTTTAAGTCATGAGGCAGAGCAAAAGGGAACAGGCTCAATTGACGCTGGCACAGAATGGGGCAAAACCACGACTGAGATACAAAGCTGCCCACCTCCGCACTGCAAACCCCATCACAAAACCACAATTATCTACTGAGAGTAAAAACCGTCGTTTTCACTGGCCTTTTAGTCTCTTTAAACGCCCCTCTAGGCACTTGCACCAATCCATTAGTGAATTGGTGGGTGTTTTTTAGCCTTTATCTCCTGTTTTTGCACAGTGATGATTTCAATATAACTTGTTACAGTTCAGCCATTTAATATGCATGCGGATTAATTATCCACAATTACTGTGATCACAAGAGTGAAGCTGTATGGCGAATGATATTGAGTTTAGTTTTGAAGTCTCTGGGTTTTTAGGGGCATTCAAAGTCGAAAGTTTTCGGGTAACGGAAGCCCTGTCTGCCCCGTTTGAAATGAGCCTGACTGTCTTATCTGAAAATGATGACATTAGCTTCGAGGCGCTGAGCCGAAAAACAGGCGTGCTGAATATCTATGGTCAAGGCTTAGCGGCGGCTCGCCAGTTTAACGGCAGTGTTTCAGAGCTGAGCTATTTAGGCTCTGGACGCCGTTATTCTCGCTATCTTATCACCCTAGTGCCTCAACTTTGGTTTTTAACCCAGCGTCAAGATTGTCGGATTTTTCAAAATAAAACTGCGCCAGATATTATTCGCCATGTTTTTGATGATGCGGGAATGAGCGATTACCGCTTTGAGCTGGTAGGGCAATACAAAGAAAAAGAGTACCTGTTGCAATACCGTGAAAGTGACCACCATTTTGTCCAGCGCCTTTTGGCGGAGCATGGCATGTGGTTTTACTTTGAGCACAGTGATACCGCACATACTATGGTGATTGTTGATAGTAATGATGCCATTCCTGAGCTTGTCAGCACGCCGCTCAATGCTTCTTATCTTGGGCCTATGCTGTTTCAATCTCACGGTGGCG
Organism: Vibrio zhanjiangensis; assembly: GCF_030161235.1. GTDB lineage: Bacteria > Pseudomonadota > Gammaproteobacteria > Enterobacterales > Vibrionaceae > Vibrio > Vibrio zhanjiangensis. The sequence goes on from NZ_BSPW01000009.1 coordinate 1,606, forward strand.
GTGTGTCCGATAAAGAGCATATTTTCGACCTTGAGCAAATCCATCGCGCCCTTACCAGTGATGTCAGCTATAGCGATTATAATTACCTCACCCCAAAAATTCCGCAAAACACCGCCGCCCAAGATGGTGTGAATACAGATTTAAAACGCTTTGATTATCCTGGGCGTTACACTTCTCCAGATTTTGGTGGCCAGCGCAGTAAGGAATGGATGTCAGAATACAGAGTTGATAGTGATCAGGTTCATGCCTCAAGCAACATTATGCGCTTAGCATCTGGGGTGAGTTTTGAGATAAGCGAGCATCCGCGCTCCTCGGTCAATCGTGATTATCTCATGTTCTCTGTGATGCATTCTGGTGACAACCCTCGCGTGCACGAAGAAGAAGGGGCTGATGCACCCACAACCTACCAAAATCAGTTTGTCTGCCTGCCGCGTGATGTGACCTATCGCGCGCCGAAAATGGCCGCCCCTGTAGTAGATGGGCCGCAAACAGCGGTGGTGGTTGGGCCTGCGGGAGAAGAAATCTACACCGACGAGTTTGGGCGAATTAAGGTTCAGTTTCACTGGGATCGCTACGGGCAAAGTGATGAGCACAGCTCATGCTGGCTGCGAGTCAGCCAATCTATGGCCGCGCCAAATTGGGGCGCAGTGTATCTGCCACGCATCGGTCATGAAGTGGTGGTGACCTTTTTAGAAGGCGATCCTGATAGGCCGCTTGTCACAGGTGCGGTATATAACGGTTTACATACCCCACCTTATGAGTTGCCAGAGCATAAAACCCGCACTGTTTTTCGTACCCAAAGTCATAAGGCAGACGGTTACAACGAAATGCACTTTGAAGATGAAAATGACCAAGAAGAGGTGTATTTCCACGCGCAAAGGAACATGAAAACCAAGGTTCTCAACAATCGCTACCGAGATATAGGTAACGATGAAGAGCTGAAAGTGGGCCGCAACCAAGAAAACGAAATCTTTGGTGATCGCAAAGAAGACATCCACGGTCATAAGACTTCTGTCACTAAGCAAACCTTTACTGAAGAAGTCATTAGTGACGTTTCTGTGTCGTACAACGAGAACATGACTAAGACAGTCGCCAGCGACCAACACAAGAAAATTCAATATAACCAAAAGACCCTGATAGGCAAAAATGACGAATTGTCGGTCGGTGGCGATCAGTCTCAAGAGATATGGCAGTCTCGGTCGGTGGATGTGTCTGAAAATGATAACCAAACCATAGGTCAACACTTAACTGTCAGAGTAGGAAGCAATACGTCTGTCAAATCCGATGGACAAACTGCGGTGATAAGCTCCGACGAAATTCGGCTGCAAGTGGGGGCGTCAGGCTTATTATTGAAAAACGACGGAAGAATTCATTTATACGGAACAGATATAGCAGTATCAGGTATCGCTGATATCGCGGTCAAAGGCGCTAAAGTGAAAGTCAACCCTAGCGCAGCAGGCTCTCAAAATACGGCTAGGCCTTCTTTTATTGGAAAGCAAAAACCTAATGAGGAGCGGTTCTTAGAGTTTTTCTATCAAAATAGTGAACTTAGCCCAATTCCCAACGTGCCATACCGTGCTGTCTTTACAGATGGCTCAAAGGTGACTGGCGCTCTCGACTCTGATGGATATGCGCGGTTAGACAAGCCTGCCGACGGCTATGTTGACATTTATTATGAACCAGAAGACACCTATCAAGATCTTGCGAGAGAGCCGATTTCCAATCTTCTAAATAATATCGATAAGCTGTAAGGAAGCGACTCAATGTTAGGTAATGATATTTTCCAAGCGCTCTACGACAACTTGGAACAAGCAGTCGGCAATGCTGAATACTTCATTAAAGAAAAAGCTCAACAAATTTCTGATGCTGCGTCGGCAAGTCTTGAATGGATTTGGGAAGCATTGCAAGGCGACTTCAATGAAGACATGTCTGCGGGGCAAATTGCAGCCAATGCCTTGTTGGGACTTATCCCCATTGTTGACCAAGTGTTAGACTGTCGAGACTTGGTTGCGAACTGTAACAAAATACACGATGACCCAGAAGATAGCTGGGCTTGGATTGCGCTTGTTCTTACACTGATAGGATGTATACCGACACTCGGCTCTGCGGTAAAAGGAGTGGTTAAAATCATATTTCTTTTCGCCCGTAAATCGGCAGGGGATATGACAAAAGCGTTAGGTAAGGCTTTAAAACCCATTAATACGTTTTTACTCGATCCCAAGGTGCAAAAGGTGTTGGGTAATCTCAGTGTTTCATCCGTACTAAAAGATGTCGTTGATAGCATCGGCAGCATAAAAAGTAGCTTATCAGCTCCAATGCTGATGACTTTATTCGATGAAGTCATAGGGACATTTAAAGGGTTGATGACAAAACTAAAGGTTATCGCCCCCAACGACGTCATTGAATGGATGGAAACTGCGCTTAAAAGCATGCAATATGTTCGCGTGCAGGCAGATATCATGGTGCCTAACGCACTCAAAGAAGCGATTTATAAATTAGAGGATCTTGAACTGGCGTTAAAAAAACAAATTAAGGCGCTGGAACAGCCTCACAAAGCGTTGGCGGATACGAAATCCATCCATAGACTTGATGATAGTGTTGCGGATATTGATCCCCATATCATTCGTTCGATGAAAGCCTCACAAAAAGGCATTTACGGTGAAATCATTAGTGATCACTATATGAAAGAGCACGGTTTTATCAACTTGTTGCCCGAAGATAGACAAGTTCGGAAAATGACCGACAAACCTCGTGGACGTGGTATTGACGGAATTTACAAAAATTCCGAACCACCACCGCCTTATGTTGTCACCGAAACCAAATACCGAACAGAAGCAGGAAAGTACATTGATGGTGATGGTATCGCGAAAGATACCATGTTAAGTACAACGAAAGGCAGCAAAGGCTATAAATCTGCGAAACAGATGAGTGATAGATGGATTTTAGATAGACTGGACGATGAAGTACCTTCCAAAATTCGCAGAGATATTGAAGATGAGGGCTATCAAAGATGGTTAATGATTGTTGATTCGTCGGGCAGTGTGGTGAACGTAAGTCAATTGGATAAGAATGCAAAAGCTATAGGTATTGTAGAGCTATGAAGTTGAAAGTTGCAGATTTCGAAAAAATACGTAGAGAACCGTTATTAGAGTATGCTGAATATGAAGAATTGAACGATTTTTTTTGTGAAGACGATTCGTATAGGTATGATCTTTTAAAAGATAACAATAAAGAGTTAACTCACAGGGTTCGTATAAGTTGGTCTATGGTTAGTTCTCGGTTCCAAAGAGTACTTTTAACCTATTCAGCAGGTAATAAGCTTGACGAGGTGAACACTTTATCTGACGTTGCTCTGAGAGAATTACAAAGACATAAATCCGATTTCAATGATGAAAATTTCCTTTTCTGGGAACAAGACTCCTTTCAATTCTTGCTATGGTGTCTAAGTTTTGTCGCGCTAACGGGAAAAACAGAGTATCTATCAACCATCACGCGCATGTATGGTACGTCTCCAGAAGTCAGTGGTGAAGCCTGTATGGCGCAGTTGTTCCGCTTGTTTAATGTTCAGGGCATTCCTGACAGCAGCGAAGAAGCATTGGTTTTCCCTAAAAGCTATCAGCATTTGTACAATGCAATAAAAACAGGGCCGCTCGAACCAAGCAAAAAAGAGCGTGAAGAAAGTGTAAAAGCTTATCTTCGAGGTTGGTATAAAGGCATGAAAGATTGCTATTGGTACGGTAGACACAAAAGACCTGTCGCTAATTTCTTTGGTTACTGGTCGCTGGAAGCCGCCATGGTGACTTTGTTGTTTAACTTGGATGATAGCAGTTATAACCATCTGCCTTATTACCCTAAAGATTGGGTAGAAGAGGCACGCAAACAGGGCTTTGATAAAAGTCTATCGAAAGATAAGCTACCACCCATTCACATTGCTTTTCCCGAAACACCTTGCCCAGTCACGGGGTTATGGCAATCTAACCTGACTTCCGACGTGATTTCTCTGAAAGAAGGAGAGATAATGCCAGGGTCGATACAAGATGACAATGAAACCGCTTACTTTTGGGTATCGAAAACACCTTGATAACATGCGCCAAGCCTTACATTTTATGCCCAGCACTTGCTGGGCATTTTTAATAACGACCCAATCGGAAAATGACCGACAAACCTCGTGGACGTGGTATTGACGGAATTTACAAAAATTCCGAACTACCACCGCCTTATGTTGTCACCGAAACCAAATATCGAACAGAAGCAGGAAAGTACATTGATGGTGATGGTATTGCGAAAGATACCGTGTTAAGTACCACGAAAGGCAGCAAAGGCTATAAATCTGCGAAACAGATGAGCGATGATTGGATTGAACCAAGGATGAAAGATGAACTGACGCGCAGCCAACTAACGAGTATATCTATGGAGGGATATGAACGTTGGTTAATGATTGTTGATAACTCAGGAGAAGTGATTAACATTACAAAATTAGATGAGAAAGCAAGAGCTATTGCTAAGGTAGAGCTATGAACGAACAGACGCTTAAGTTTGATCAAATAAGACGTGAACCGTTACTAGAACGAAAAGAGTTTGAAGAACAATATGAGTTTTTTACAAGTGAATCGCCACTCTACGGTGCACTAAAGGATAAATCTAAGACTGAGCTTCATAGAGCTAGGATTAGTTGGAGTCTCACACTTGACCGCTTTGAGTATACTTTACTTGTATACTCTGGTGGCGGATCCATAACTAGAGTTATAGAGCTATCGGAACTCGCTTTAAAAGAGCTAGAACGGCATAAGAATGATTTCCCCCATAAAGCCTATTTTTTTTGGGAACCCGATTCTTTTCAATTTTTATTGTGGTGTCTGAGTTTTGTCGCGCTAACAGGCAAAACAAAGTATCTATCAACCATCACGCGTATGTATGGTACCTCTCCAGAAGTCAGTGGTGAAGCCTGTATGGCGCAGTTGTTCCGCTTGCTTAATGTTCACGGCATTCCTGACAACACGGAAGAGGCATTAGTCTTCCCTAAAAGCTATCAGCATTTGTACAATGTGATAAAAATAGGGCCGCTTGAACCAAGCAAAAAAGAGCGTGAAGAAAGCATAAAAGCGTATCTTCGTGGGTGGTATAAAGGCATGAAAGATTGCTATTGGTACGGTAGACACAAAAGACCTGTCGCTAATTTTTTTGGTTACTGGTCACTGGAAGCTGCCATGGTAACTTTGTTGTTTAACTTGGATGATAGCAGTTATAACCATCTGCCTTATTACCCTAAAGATTGGGTAGAAGAGGCACGCAAACAGGGCTTTGATAAAAGTCTATCGAAAGATAAGCTACCACCCATTCACATTGCTTTTCCCGAAACACCTTGCCCAGTCACGGGGTTATGGCAATCTAACCTGACTTCCGATGTGATTTCTCTCAAGGAAGGGGAGACAATGCCAGGGCCGATACAAGATGACAATGAAACCGCTTATTTCTGGGTATCACAAACATCTTAATTACACGCGCCAAGCCTTACATTTTATGCCCAGCACTTGCTGGGCATTTTTAATGATGACTAAATCGGAAAATGACCGACAAACCTCGTGGACGTGGTGTTAACGGAATTATTGGATTAAGCATCGCCACAAGGCTATTCAACGCAAGATGCTTTTGAGAACAGTAAGGGACGAGATGGTTCAAGGCGCATCCAGAAAGAACTGTCTGAGAACGGTGATAGCCATAATGTTAAAACCATTGCAGCCAGCATGAAGCGTCAGGACTTAACGCCGAAAGCGGCACGCAAGTTTAAGTGTACAACGGACAGCAAGCATAAGATGCCTGTAGCTCCGAACTTGCTAGCTCAGAACTTTAATGCAACGGCCCCGAATCAGAAATGGGCGGGAGATATCACATATCTTGCCACAAGCGAAGGCTGGCTGTATTTAGCTGTGATCATTGACCTTTACTCACGACAACTGATCGGTTGGTCGATGGATACGAGGATGACAGCAACATTGGTCTGCGATGCTTTATCAATAGCTCTGTTTCGTCGAGGGTTTCCAGAGGAAGTTATTGTTCATAGTGATCGTGGCAGCCAGTATTGCTCGAAAGATTATCGAGACCTCATAACTGCTTATAATCTAAAACAAAGTATGAGTAGGAAAGGAAACTGCTGGGACAATGCTTGTGTTGAGAGCTTCTTCCATTCGATGAAAGTGGAAGCGATTCAATACGAACCAATAATGACTAGAGATGAGATGCGCCAAGCGGTCTTCGAGTACATAGAGGTTGATTATAATCGGACGAAAAGGCACAGTGCTCTTGGGTATCTAAGCCCAATTAACTTTGAACAGCAAAATGTCGCTTAATGAAGTGTCCAGTCTAGCTGGAGCAGATCATTGAACAAAGTAACTCTCTGATAGACAAGGCTTAAAAGTGCTTGACAGTAGTGGCTACGAGTACTAAAGTATAAGTGTAGATTGTGGCGGTAGGAACATCCCCACGTAAAAAACACCAAATTCCTTGTTTGTTGTGGCGGTAGGAACATCCCCACGTAAAAAACCTAAATTCCTTGTATTATCTACCAGAAAACCCTGACTCAAGTCAGGGTTTTTTTGTATATGGGATCGGATATGGAACTAAAAAAATTAGATCAATCTTTCTATGCAGATAACCCCAAAGTAGAACAAGCTTTAGATTTTGATAGTCAGTTAGGCACATGGAATAGCAGTAAAACCAGAGGTCATGGCATTGTTAAAATCACCATTAACGGATTAACATTCGCCATTCCTGTAAGATCATATATCAAGCACAATGCCTCATATATCTTAGAGGTGAACCGCCAAGATCGAACCATCAAAGGCATGGGGCTGGATTACTCAAAGGCACTCTTAATCAGAGATGATAGCCATGTTACTGATGATGTATTTGTCTTACGAAATAAGAAGTCTGGTAAAAAACTCATCGGCAAAGAAGAACACATAACCAGTCAATTTCAGAAGTATGTTGAAAAATATATTGATGCAGTAAAGCGCAACGATGCCAATATACTCAATAGTTTCGAATATCGCTTCACCACTTTAGTAAACTACCATACAGAACTTGGACTCTGATTTTTCTAAAGGTAATAAGTCAGAATTAAAAAAGCCCTATTCACTGCTGTGGTAGGGCTTTCTACTTTCTCAGCCAGTCATATGTAGCAACACGTTAACCAAACGTCTTGGGTCAGGCTTTGCCTTTTGCCATCCATTAATTTTTCTATATCGAATTTACCGAATGTTCTCTATTCAAACTCCAACACGTAGCTCGGAATGGGGCATTTTTGTGCCAGCCAAGCTCTCGATGACACATTGATGGACAGTTTCACGTTATGATTTCTGATAATTGTCAGGTGTTCGGATAAATTTTACTAGGGCAAAATGAAAGACCTGACCCCGAACATTTTCTGTAGCGCCAAAAACTAACTACTGGCGCCGTAGTCTCTTGTTAGGTTTATGAAGCCATCGATATCACAGAGTTTGCAAGACGCTTCTCTTTTCCAAGCATAGTCGTATAATAACGCTCGTCGATACCAAATAGGACGTACTTCAGATCGTTTTCCGATGATATTGAGAACTTCCCATCTTTGAAGGTTACATTTGGACAATATTCATGAATGTAGTCAAAAATTTCCTGTTTTTGCGTTGCGGAATAATCAGATATTCGGTCGACCGCAATTGCAATACGTTTACGATTAGACACTTTTACACTTGTTACATCGTAACCTTCAGTTAACTCGATAAAGTCTTGTTGAAGAAACTCTGTGACTTCCTCTTGGGTTGCTTCCCTGTATAGTTCTTCAATGCCCTTAAAGATTGCTTTTACCTTCGCGATATCACGAAAGTAAAGTTCGTTTGATGCGGAGTCATATATAGCGTCAGGAGTGTTAGAAAATGAAATGATTTTCTTATTGCTTTCCAGTACTGGCGCGTCAGAAACTGAGAACCACTTTTTAGAAATCAACTGCGAAGGTAGCAGTTTTTGGAAGTACTTTTTCGTGCCATCTTCACAACATAGATATTTGATTTTTTCAAACTTCTCAACAGGCAGCTGGTTGAGAGTGGTTGTATTGATAGGACTCTGTTTTGCTACAAAGTCATTCTCATAGCCTTTCCCTGAGAATTGCTCAATGTAGAACCATTCATCATCATCCAAATTGGTGGATGGTGAATATGCTACTCGATTCGTCAAATCTTGCTGAGCAAAAATTTCATCAGGGGTAGATAAAACTTTATGCAAACCACCTGAACGCACGCCTGCAAAAGCGATTAAGTGCTTCATTAACTATTGCTCCGATGTAATAAACGTATAGTTATTTATCCTTTTTAACTTATAAAACTCAACTTCACATGGCACTTTTAGTTCTTTCTTTGTTATGACAACGATTTTCAAACCTGAGTTATCAGTCAAATGAAAAAACTTGTACCCGAATATCAAAAAGACTGGATTGAAATAGGATATTTTTGAGAAAAATATGAAGATAAATATCATGCTAAACACATAGATAAACGTACCAGAATCCCCCACGCTTAGCGCCACAAAAAAATACCCTAAATAACTTGGCAAAAAGGCATCATTTGCCGTTTCAACAGTTGCTATACTACCTACTGCAATCTGGTCTTCACTTAACCAGCGAACAAGAACCATACTCAGTCCAGTACAACATACCACTGTAATGAAGTATATGACACAAGATGCGTATTTGGGTAGAAAAATTAATAGCTGCTTAACACCTTCATGTTCAACATAGATACTTAGTGAATTAAGGAGTACATCCTCTTTGACCAAGTACACTGTCATAGTTAACAGCAATGAACAAAAAGTCAGCCAAAGCTTATAGAATACGTTCATTTGCAACTCCCATACAGAATCACTGTATATTACAACAGTGTACTGCAAGTTACACCAATTTAAACCTAAAATCCTGCTAAGGGGTGAGAAACGCAATGTACAATGTAATGGGGTCAAGTCCATGAGCTTTTCTATATCAAATCTACCCCATGATTTTTGTTCGAACTTCGACCTGCAACCTATTTTGGGGCAGCTTAGTGCCAGTCTAAGTCAACCTAGCAAGTCAATGGACAAAACCGAGCCAGTGACTTTGCTAATTTAGAAAATGACGGATTAGATTTTTATGGAAAAAATAACGCCGCGCTCACTGGAAATTTGGAGCGCAGCGTAAAACTTTCCGAGGGTAGCGTCTTGTTAGGTTTAGTCTTTGACTCTAGCACCTAATGCCCATAACCCCATTTCACCAACACTTTGTTTTAAAACTTCAAACTTCTTGTATGCTGATGCAATCTTCTGTTGGTGTTCTAAATCAAGTTCACCCTGAGTATCAATGGGGGCATCAAACGATATTTCTTTCACTCGATTGTATAGTTTAGCTTCATACTCATAGTTACCTTCGGCGATCGCTGCTCTGAGTGCGTGCACTGAGTATTCCAAATCTAAACTTTCGTCTAGAACTTCTAATATCATTACATCATCGTGGATAACACATTCTTCATGTCTTAGAAAAACAGCTCCGACACTTCCATTTGCATTAACCGTTATTATTGGTTTTTCTTCGATTGGTATTTTTTTAGATTGAGCGAATTTTTTGCTAATTCTACATAGTGGCATCGAGGGGTCTTTTTTCCCCGAGTAAACTGGTATTGGACCTGGATTTTCGTCACCGTCTTTTCTGGTGACTCGCTTCCCTCTGCGCACATTAAATATCTGCTCATCAGATACAAGTACCTTTCTCATACTACAACTAGTAAGCGCTTTTATTTCAGCCTCTACAGACTTAATTTCATCAGTTAGCTCAATAAAACGCTCTTGAATTTCATCTAAAAAACTAACTCTTGATACAGCTTCTTCTCTTTCCCCTAGTTCGACGAGATCATCATCCGACCAAAATCTGTAGACATCCCAGCGGTCGTCTTTCATAAATTTATTGGATTCAACTATTTTAATATTCTTAACAACTTCTCCAGACAGTTCTTTTCCAGATCTATGGCATATAAATTGTTTTGATATTTCTTGAAGGTCGTTTTCATTAGGTAACGCTATTCTTCGTGCATCAAGTGACTCTCCTACACTGGTAGCGATTGCACAAAATACTTTTGGTCTATATGCTGCTGCGGTCTTTCTTTTTTCAAGAACAAGTATATAGGTTTTTTGTGGAGTTGAATAAAATGCATTACGTGGAAGTGAAATAGACGCTATAACATTACACTCACTAAGAATTTTCTCTTTGGTGGTTCCTTCAGTTCTTGTTAATAATCCCTGAGGCACAATAACGAACGCAATCCCGCCTGGCTTTAGCGCACCAGAGACATATCTTAGAAAGAGTGCTTCTAATCCTAATCCTGAGCGTGAATAGTATTCTTTAAGATCAAATCCATTACGTAACCCTGAAATGTTGGAAATTTCTTCTTTGTAGATTTTTGACCCCTGCGTCACATAAGGTGGATTTGTAAGAATAACATCTACCTTTGAATCAACTGGATACTCCAACGTCCCCAAATGTTGATTCGAGTTTAAAATCACAAAGCTTTCGGCCATTAATTTATTTAACGTGCTAATGGTTGCTTGTGGGTCTCTCAAGCTTTCTGATAGGTGAATCAACATATTGGCCTTAGCCAATATATTTGTATTCTGGTCGCAATCTGCACCAATCAATTTAATTCTACTTTTATGATCGCCATTTTCAAAGGTAATGTTTCCTAGTAGAGATGACGAGTCAATAAGTGGCTCTAATAAAAAACCACCTACACCAGCTGCGGGATCCAATACAACAGAATTATCAGGAAGTTTGTTTAGTTCAGCCATGTCTATTATTGATTTAACGATATTTCTAGGCGTAAAGAACTGACCGAGCTTCTGCTGGCGAACTGTTTTCTTTAAAAATGTTTCATACAATCTTAATTTAAATTCAGGGTCGATATTTTGAAGGCCACCAAAAGCGTTAAAGTATCCAAGAATCTCTAAAAATGTACGATTAAAAGTATCTAGCGAAGTGCTGCTAGATTTCAAAAAAGCAAAGCCATTGATAAGGGAGGTTGGTGAAACAATAGTATTAATTCCAAAGATATCTGATGCAGTACCACCTGTAACCACTTCTTTTTCTTTGAAAATTGACTTAATTTGGTTTCTTATTTCTTGAACATAGTATTCGATCTGAGTCTTTCCATAGTGAGATTTAAACTCATTTTCGTTGAACTTTGCTAGCTCATAAAAACTAAACCTTTTTGGTAATACGGACTCTGGAAGATTATCCGATAGAAACTTAAGTATAAATATTTCAACAAACGTCATCAGACACTGTTTGGGTTCTTCTTTCGTGGCATGCCAGATTGCTTGCCAGACCTTTTCTGCGAGTTCCCCAGGGTTTTTTATTGCATCAACATCATTTGAAATTAACTCTTCAAGGACAGCAGGATTAAAGTCTCGCGATTCTTGAAAGAGAACTAGTTCTTTATCTGACAATGATTTTTTCGAATCCAAGTAAATATACTGAGTGCCATCAGTTATTACTGAAACTTTTGTGCCCAGAACTGCCGATGCGTACAAAGCTTGTTCAATAGCCTTTACTTTCTTTGTATCTGTGTTTAGTTCTGTTGGTTTCTTTACTTCTTTGTTACATAAAACTGTGGTTTTATCGGCAACATGAGAGATGTAAATTGCGTCGGGGCGAGTGTTCTTGGTTCTCTTCGGAGCCTTATATTTACTAAACGGAAAATCAACTGAAGTTGGTACACTATCTAGCAAGCCTATACTTATAAGCTCGTTTACTGTAGTAGCACCTAATTCAAGTAGTTCATATCCCCCAAATGGCTCGCCTTTCAACTTACCATCAACAACGTAATTTCTCTGTATTAGCTCTTCGCCTGGCATTAATTATAATTCCTAAATTATTTTCACAATTGAGAGTCAAGTTCGAATATAAATCTAACATTTTATTAGGAAGCGGACTCGTTTTTCTGAAAACGCCAAACCAATCCAAACCCATGTAACTGGCGCAATAATCACAGAAAAAACGTTAAAAAACCACCCGTGATCGCAAAAAACGTGCTGGCTCGGACTTTCAATACATCCTTCCCACAAAACTGAGCCACTTTTCTCACTAAGACACTTATTTACTAAGGACTGGTATCGTGTCATCAACAAAACGAGCCAGCTTGAATACCTCGTTTTCGCTCGTATTTATAGCCTTTCAGCACCCACGGCGTAAAACACTAATACTTAGCTATTTAGGAACGGACAACAATGCTTTCATGGCAATTGAGAAAAAGTATGGCAAACCTAATCACTGTGGTTTGCGAGGTTGAGCGTCACAGGGTATCCGCCCCATGATACCACGGGGTGATACTACTAATGTTTGAAGTTCCAAGGCAGGAGCGCATCTATATCAGGTTCCGCTTTCGCTAACTCCTGCATGCACTTGACCATGTAGTCGTAAAGGATAAGGCCGTTGGCTTTCGCTGTCTCGACGATACTGTAAAGCATCGCACTCGCTTCCGCTCCATTGGGATTGGTCGAGAAGAGCCAGTTCTTTCTCCCAATGACTAGCGGTTTTATTGCGCGTTCAGCTCGGTTGTTGTCTATCGATAAGTGACCGTCATCGATATAGCGGATCAGCTTCGGCCATTGGCCGAGCGTGTATTTTATCGCCTTACCCAGCGGGCTAGACTCAAGCACTTGTTGAGTTGTCATCCATTTGTAAAGCTCATCCAGTATCGGTTTGGCATGCTGCTGGCGTTCTGATTTTCGTTTTTCCGCAGGCTCACCTTTTAAGCGGGATTCTATCCCATAGAGCTTCTGTATTTTGGCCAGCGCTTTATCCGCTTTGCCTGACTTACCTTTGCCTTGAAGCTTTTTCGCCTCCATGAACTTGCGCCGAGCATGCGCGAAGCAACCGACATTGGTGACTCGATGAAGCCCATCATAAACACCATAGCCATCGGTTTGCAGATAACCATCATAGTCGCCCAAGAAGGCTACAGGGCACGACCTCGCGCGACTGTTTTGATAGTCATACAAGACGATATTTCTCACATTAGGGAATGCGGCACCTAGCGAGTCCGCGCCTGAGCAGTAAAGCCACATATAACATTGCTTGTCTTCCTTGAGGACATTGAGCGGCGTTTCATCCGCCTGAACCACTATTTGCTCGAGTAGGTGCGCTTTTAAGGCCGCGTAAAGCGGGGCGAACTTCTCACTGACTTGGATAATCCACCTTGCCATGGTGGTTCGTGAGAGTTCGATACCCGATTGGGTAAACAGGGATTCTTGGCGGTAAAGTGGCATCGCGTATTGATATTTGCCGAGGATGATATTGGCCAACAAGCTTTCTGTCGCGAAGCTTTTAGGGATAATGCTTTGCGGCGCTGGCTTTTGAACGATGCGGCTGTTGTCCTGAGTTTGCTCGCATTGGCGGCAAGCATATTTAGGACGAACATATTCCAACACTTTAAGTACCGCTGGTGTGAACTCAAGTTTTTCACTGCGGTCTTCACCGATTTTATGCAGATTATGTTGGCAGCAAGCGCACTGCTTTTCATGGTCGTCTAAATCAAGTTCGATAACTTCACGAGGCAAGCTCTTTGGAAGTGGCTGGCGTTTACCGCGTTTCTTCGTTGTGGTGGTCGTCGTGACCTCAACCTCTTCTTCTTTAGCGGCTTCACATTCCACTTCGTTGAAGAGGTCACCTTGGGATTCATCGTAAGGCTTTAACGCCTCCGAGCGTTTAGCGAACTGACGGTCGAAGGCAAGCTTGAGCTGTTCAAGCAGCGACTGACGCTCTTGTTTCAATTGGATTTCTGACGCCATCAGTGCTTTCACCATCGCTTGTAGCTCGGCAACATCTTGGCTTTCTGGGTTGATATTTGGCGTCTTTTTCATGGCATTGATTATACTAAAATCATGCCGTTAACGCTTGGTGGATAAGACTTTATTATCGCTTAAGTCATTGTAAAATCTTTTATTCTAATAGGTTTGTGGCCGATAATCGTGAAGCCAGAAAGCAACCTATCAAGTTCCAATTGAGTTAAGGTAAATACCTCGTTTTGCTCTTTTGATGGCCATTGATATTTGGCTTTTTCAAGGCGTTTGTACCAAAGAGCAAAGCCTGTTTTATCCCAGTACAGCACTTTGATTTTGTCGCGCTGTTTGTTGGTGAATAGGAACAGTGCGCCACTTCCCAAGGGTAAGTCGGTGTCACTTTCGATAATTGCCGCGAGGCCGTTGATGGACTTTCTGAAATCGACGTTTTCACGATAGAGATAGATTTCGGGAGCACTGAGCATGCGTTTCATGACAGCGCACCGATAAGCTCTGCAAGATAGGTCACTGGCGTGCCTTGTGGGATGCTCAGTTCAACATCATTGACGAGCAGTGTCATGTTGGCAACGACAACGTGAGTGGCTTGATACTTTGTGGTCTTTTCAACGACTTCTGCTTTAACAAAGCCAACCGTGTTCGGTTTTTCGATGTGCTTTAACTGTTGGCGCTTAGCGTAAAAAGTGGAGAGACTCAGTCCGTTACGTTCACAGAATAATCGTTGTGATAGCTGGCTGGATTCATAGTGTTCGAACAGGGTTCGCCATTCTTGGTTAGTGCGTCGTTTGGCCATTTCAAATCTCCTTTGGGTTGGAGGTTTGATCTTATGATTCGGGCTAAACGATTAGAATGCGGTGTTTATGATGCGCTTACAAACTAACACCCACTGCATATTTCGGAGCATTCCGATCAGTTATTTCGGGATTATCCGATCACCCATTTCGGTTTA
>NZ_BSPW01000010.1:0-143812 GCF_030161235.1 Vibrio zhanjiangensis
CATAAGCTGGATCAACCACTTAAGGAATTAGTTTATGTGTCCAACCATTGGGGTCCACTTCTACTAGAGCGCAGCAAGCAGATTGAAATGTTAGAAGGTGATTTGCCATCACCGATCAATCCACCTTCGGGTTGTGTGTTCCGTACTCGTTGCCCTCAAGCGACTCAGGCCTGTGCGGAGACTAAACCATCCATTAAGGGTAATGATATACATGCTGTATCTTGCTTGCTAGAAAGCGTGTAACTCATTCCAATACTAAGCTAATTCGAATTATTTGAACAACAGAGCCAACGGATTCTACTTTTGAATCGGTTGGCTTTTTTTATACTTGTTGCAGCAAATACTAATTGAAGGTGATCATCAATGGGAAAGCTAGTTGACGGGAAGTGGCACGATGTATGGTACGACACGGCTAAGAATGGAGGCAGGTTTGTTCGCGAGGATGCGGGCTTTCGTGATTGGGTCAGAAATGAGCCAGATGCCAAATATCAACCTGAATCTGGACGTTATCATCTGTATGTCTCACTTGCCTGCCCTTGGGCACATCGAACCCTTATTTTCCGCGAGCTTAAAGGCCTAAAAAATCATATTGATGTGAGCGTGGTTAGCCCTGACATGATGAATGAAGGCTGGATTCTAGCAACACCTGAGCCATTGTATGGTTTGACTCGACTGCACCAAATTTATACTAAGGCCGAAGCGACATACACAGGACGAGTGACGGTGCCTGTGCTTTGGGATAAGCAGCACCAAACAATAGTCAGTAATGAATCCGCAGACATTATCCGAATGTTCAATACAGAGTTTGATTCAATAACGGGAAATAGTGATGACTATTACCCTAAAGAGCACAAGTCTGCCATAGAAGAATGGAATAATTATATATATTCCAACATCAACAATGGTGTCTATCGGTGCGGGTTTGCCACAACTCAAGAGGCCTATGAAGAAGCGTTCAATAACTTGTTTAATGCGCTTGAGCGTCTTGAAAGTCACTTGGCTACCAGCCGGTATCTTGTTGGCAGCATCATAACTGAAGCTGATTGGCGACTATTTACTACGCTAATTCGTTTTGATGCAGTTTATGTTGGGCACTTTAAATGCAATAAAAAACGTATCGCGGATTACGTGAATTTGTATGGCTATATGAAAGAGCTCTATCAAGTGGAAGGCATTGCTGATACTGTCGATTTTTACCATATCAAACGACACTATTACTACAGTCATACCGGGATCAATCCGGTGCAAATTGTACCTAAAGGTCCTGATCTTGAATTAAATTCTCCTCATGGTAGGGAAAATGTAAGCTGACGGTAAATGAAAAAAGCAGCCTCAATGGGCTGCTTTTTAGTCTTTCGGCATACTCCTCTATGCGTGCTTTTGATCTGCTTGTATCGCTGTCAAAGCAATCGTATAGACAATATCATCAACCAGTGCACCACGAGAGAGATCGTTAACTGGTTTACGCATGCCTTGTAGCATAGGGCCAATAGAAACAAGGTCAGCACTACGTTGTACTGCTTTGTATGTTGTATTACCGGTATTTAAGTCTGGGAACACAAAGACAGTGGCTTTACCAGCGACAGGAGAATTAGGTGCCTTAGAAGCTGCAACGTTCTCCATTATTGCAGCGTCATATTGCAATGGGCCATCTATAACCAAATCTGGACGCTTCTTCTGGGCAAGCTTGGTTGCTTCGCGAACTTTGTCAACGTCGGCGCCTTTACCTGATTCCCCAGTGGAATAAGAAATCATGGCTACTCGTGGTTCGATACCAAATGCGGCAGCAGAATCAGCGGATTGAATAGCAATTTCAGCCAGCTGTTCTGCGGTAGGATCAGGGTTAATCGCACAGTCACCATAGACCAGAACTTGATCCGGTAGCAGCATAAAGAATACTGATGAAACGATAGAGGCGTTTGGCGCAGTTTTGATGATTTGGAACGGGGGAACGATAGTGTTGGCCGTCGTATGAACTGCGCCAGATACGAGTCCATCCACTTCGTCATTCTCCAGCATCATAGTGCCTAAGAATACCGAATCTTGGAGTTTCTCACGGGCCACGACTTCTGTCATGCCTTTCGCGCCTCGCAGCTCGACCAAGCGAGCAACGTAATTTTCTCTAATTGCATCCGCATCGATAATCTGAACGCCAGCGCCTAATTCGACACCTTGCTGCTCGGCCACTCGCTTAATTTCTTTTGGATTGCCCAGTAACACACATTCCGCAATGCCACGTTCGGCACAAATAGCCGCAGCTTTTACCGTGCGAGGCTCGTCACCTTCAGGTAATACAATACGTTTTCCAGCCTTGCGAGCAAACTCTGTTAACTGGTATCGGAACGCAGGAGGGCTTAGACGTCGAGATTTATGCGTGCCTTCGGTGAGAGATTCAATCCAGTTCCCGTCAATATGGCCCGCGACATGCTCGTTAATAAACTCGATACGTTCTTTGTCATCTTCGGGTACTTCTAAGCTAAAACTTTGAAGATTGAGTGAGGTCTGCCAAGTGTTTCCTTGCGCTTTGAAAATCGGTAATCCAGTATCAAAGGCTGGCTTACACAAGCCCAAAATTTCTTCAGGGATGTCATAGCCACCAGTGAGTAGTACCGCACCAATATCAACGCCATTCATTGCTGCTAATGCTGCGGCAACAATGACATCAGGTCGGTCTGCTGAAGTGACCAGTAAGGAGCCTGGTTTGAAGTGCTCAATCATGTTTGGCAGTGAACGAGCGCAGAAAGTGATGCTTTTAATGCGTCGAGTGTATATGTCACCTTTATTGACTATGTCCGCTTTTAGGTGTTTAGACATATCAATAGCACGAGTTGCAATGAGGTCGATACTCCAAGGCACGCAACCAAGAACACGAATGGGTGATGTATTGAAAATCTCCATCACTTTCATTTCATTTTGTTGAGCGCTGTCAGCGTCATCGAAGATCTCAGAAAGATCGGGACGAGTGCGTCCAGCATCATCGACAGGAGCATTAAGTTTATTGATAATAACGCCTGAGATGTTTTTATTTTTAGTACCACCAAAATTCGAACATGCGACTTCAATACGCTCTTTAAGTTGTGCAGGGTTATCGGTACCCGGCGTCGCAACGAGAACGATTTCAGCACCAAGTGTTGCCGCTATTTCCGCGTTAACTTGGTTAGCAAATGGATGTTTACGAGTCGGAACTAAGCCTTCAATTAACGTGACATCAGCGTCTTTGTTGATTTTGTTATAGCGTTCGACAATCGTTTCAAGTAGCTCATCCATGTTATCGTTGCCGATTAAATTTTCTGCAACTGACATGGTTAGAGGCTGACCAATTGTCATATCGCTGTTATGTGCGACTATCGTTGAAGTTAGGTCAGGTTGATCGCCTCCTGCTCGGGGCTGACAGATTGGCTTGTAAAAAGAAACCTTAACACCTTTACGTTCCATAGCACGTAAAACACCCATGCTGACGCTAGTAAGGCCAACACCGGCGCTGGCAGGGATAAGCATAATAGTACGAGACATTCGTAGAATACCTTCTGCTATTTTTAATCAAAGCCTAACTTCATAGTTCTCACTTAGAATAAAAGTTAAGCCCCTAGAAAGAAGACTGGCCGACGAATAAGCCAACCAGCAAATTTTGTTAAAGACCAGCTAGGCGAGCGGTATCTTCGGCAATGACCAGCTCTTCGTTGGTAGAAATAACCATAGCTGGAATGTTACTGTTAGCCGTTGTGATGGTACCTTCACCACCAAAGCGAGCTTTTAGGTTCGCGTCTGAATCGACTTTGATTCCAAATATACTTAGGCGGTTTAATACCATTTCTCGAATTGGACCTGAGTTTTCGCCAATTCCGCCTGTGAATACGATAGCATCAAGTCGGCCTTCAAGTGTTGCAGTATAACCTGCGATGTATTTCGCTAAGCGGTGACAAAATACGTCCATCGCACGTGTTGCTTCTTCTTTAGTTCCATAATTGTCTTCGACGAAACGGCAGTCAGAAGTGACTTGAGTTAATCCAGCCAGTCCCGATTCCTTGGTCAGCATATTGTTGATTTGATCGACTGAATAACCCAAAGTATCGTGCATATGAAAGATGATCGCTGGATCTATATCACCACAACGAGTGCCCATAACAAGGCCTTCAAGAGGAGTCAGACCCATTGAAGTATCAACCGATTTTCCATTCTTAATCGCACACACAGATGCGCCATTCCCTAAATGACAGTTGATGATATTCAGCTCAGATTCAGCTTTACCAAGGCGATTTGCCGTTTCTCGTGCAATATATAAATGAGAGGTGCCATGCATACCGTAGCGACGAATGCCGTGCTCTTTGTACAAATTGTATGGAAGGGCATACAGGTAGGCTTCCTCAGGCATAGATTGATGAAAAGCGGTATCAAAAACGGCCGACATAGGTAAGTTAGGGAACGCTTTTTGTGCCGCTTTTATCCCGATGATCGCAGCAGGGTTGTGGAGCGGTGCTAGGGTTGCACAATCTTCAATGCCTTTTAGTACGTCATCATTAATCAAAGCCGATTGAGTGAATTTCTCACCACCATGCACCACTCGGTGGCCAATGGCTTTAAGCTGCTCGGCAAGTTCTGGTTTAGATGCGAGGATAGTTTCAACGATGAATTTGAGTGCTTCATCGTGCGCAGCGTTGTCGCCTAGTTGAGCTTCGTGCTTACCATCAAGCTTCCATTTTATGCGAGCTTCTGGAAGGTGTAGGCACTCGGCAAGGCCTGTTAAGTGCTCATTACCGCTATCGGCATCGACAATAGCAAATTTAAGGGAAGAACTACCGCAGTTTAAAACTAAAACCAGCTTAGACATGAGTGGTTACCTGTAATCATCAGTTAGGATAAAAATCAATCAAAAGAATAGACGAACCTTACTAAGCTGCGTACTAATCTTGAGCAAAAAGTCAATTTCCGTATTTAAAGACAGCAGTGAAGCCCGTCACTGCTCATGCATCCACTGCAGAAAGGTCTCAATAGTTGCTTAAATGCAAAATAACGGCAACAATGAGAGAGTAGGTCTGCAAAGGATAACGATTATAGTCAATAATAACAAAAAAATTTGAAAGAATATTAATTTTCGTCAACTTATTACGATTTATTTTTAATTCTTAAACTTTTTTTTGGCTATTGCAGGCAGGTTAGTGTAGTGAGAGAGCCCTATGAGTAACAAAGTCGGTTTAGTGCATAACCTTCGTGATGGACAAAAATACATGGACATCTGGCCTATGCGCAAGGAACTCAGTGTTCTGTTTCCAGAGCAGCGAATTATTAAAGCCACCAAGTTCGGGGCAAAAGCTATGCCCGCTATCGCGGCAATCAGTGTGTTAACACAAATGGTGTTTAATAACTATCAATCTATGCCTCAAGCAGTGGTTGTTGCGCTGTTTGCGATTAGCCTTCCGATTCAAGGAATGTGGTGGCTTGGTAGCCGTTCGAATACTCAACTTCCTCCTGCTCTAGCTGGGTGGTATCGAGAAATTCATCAAAAGATAGCAGAAAGCGGCTTCGCCTTGGAGCCCATCAAAAATAAACCTAGGTACAAAGAATTAGCGCAAATACTGAATCGTGCATTTCGTCACCTAGACCAAGGTGCTCTTGAGCGTTGGTTTTAGATCCAACAGGCCTTAGTCTATCGCCATTCGATTAATACAAAAAAAGCGCTCATCAAAATGAGCGCTTTTCCGTTGTGTTCAAACCGCTTAGTTGAACATTGCAATCGCGTCAGCAGGAGCAACGTAGTCTAGGTCGAAGCTATCGGCCACTTCTTTGCAAGTCACTTTACCGTGAATGACATTTAGCCCTTCTAGGAAACCTTTATCTTCAAGCAGGGCTTGACGATAGCCTTTGTTTGCCAGTTTTACAATGTATGGGAGAGTGGCATTGTTTAAAGCAAATGTAGAGGTGCGTGCCACAGCTCCAGGCATATTGGCAACACAATAGTGAACAACATCATCAACAATGTATGTTGGGTCAGCGTGTGTTGTCGCGTGAGAAGTTTCAAAACAACCGCCTTGGTCGATGGCAACATCAACGACAGCCGCACCGGGTTTCATTTTCGCAATGTGCTCTTTAGTGACAAGTTTAGGAGCAGCCGCGCCAGGAATCAGTACCGCACCAATGACAAGGTCTGCATCTAATACGTGTTTTTCAATGGCATCTTCAGTTGAGTAAACGACCTTAGCTCGGCCTTGGAATTCCTCATCTAAACGACGAAGTGTGTCAACATTACGGTCCAAAATGGTCACGTCTGCACGCAAGCCAACCGCCATACGTGCAGCATTTGCACCTACGACGCCACCACCGACAATGACGACCTTAGCAGGTTCAACGCCAGGAACACCACCAAGAAGCAAACCACGTCCACCGTGAGATTTCTCCAAAGTTTGCGCACCAGCTTGGATAGACATGCGACCTGCAACCTCAGACATAGGTGCAAGTAGTGGTAAGCGACCTAGGTTATCTGTTACAGTCTCATACGCTATACAAACGGCTTTGCTCTTGATTAGCTCCTCAGTTTGTGGAAAATCTGGTGCTAGGTGCAAGTAGGTGAATAACACTTGACCTTCACGGAGCATTGCGCGTTCAACAGCTTGAGGCTCTTTAACTTTTACAATCATTTCTGCTTTCGCAAAAACGTCAGCAGCGGTAGGAAGAATGGATGCGCCGACAGCGATGTAATCATCGTCGGAAAAACCGATACCTGAACCGGCATTGGTTTCAACAAAAACCTGATGGCCTTGAGATACTAGTTCGCGAACGCTAGCTGGGATCATGCCAACACGGTACTCATGGTTTTTGATTTCCTTTGGTACGCCAATGATCATCCTAACTCCTCATTTTATATTGGTTGTATTAACTATAGTGGTTGTATTAACTATGTGTAGGGTAATACTGTCGAATTAATGCCTAGTATAGATACGATCGAATAAAATTTGATACTGAATATTAAAAAGTTGTAGTATATTTTTTTGCAAGGAAGTAATAAGGTGGAATAAAAAATGGCAGACAACAATAAGAAGCCGTCTAAGGATCTTGACCGTATTGACCGCAACATACTGAATGAGTTGCAAAAGGACGGTCGTATTTCAAACGTTGAATTGTCTAAGCGAGTTGGCCTTTCGCCAACACCATGTTTAGAACGTGTTCGTCGTCTTGAACGTCAAGGGTATATAACGGGCTATACAGCTCTACTCAATCCGCAATATCTTGATGCGTCACTGTTGGTTTTTGTTGAGATTACCTTAAACCGTGGTGCGCCAGATGTTTTTGAGCAATTTAATGCGGCAGTACAGAAACTTGATGACATCCAGGAGTGTCACTTAGTTTCAGGTGATTTTGATTATCTACTTAAGACCCGAGTCTCGGATATGAGTGCGTATCGAAAGCTTCTTGGAGATACACTCTTACGTCTTCCCGGAGTTAACGACACACGAACTTATGTCGTTATGGAAGAAGTGAAGCAAACTAATCAGTTAGTGATCAAAACCCGCTAAACTTTAGGTATTAGCGTAGGACTTTCTGTATTCTGACTTAAGGTAATTGGGTTTTAAGTTCTGATATGGTTAAATCAATGGTCCGAGGGGCGCGGCTCCTCGGACTATTTTTTTCATACAGTGTTGACCGACGCAAGCATGTTTTAGTGTTTCATGCTATGTATTTTGAGGTGAGCACAAAGCATTCGATAAGTGGGTTATGTTCAAAGACAGCAAAAACAGCGTTGAAACCATAATTAAAACTGGAGACGATTCACAAGTATCGCGTCTTGATGGTCCTCAGCGGCTAAAAGAGTGTTGCTTTATTGTTATTGTGTTGACTTCTATTTTGTTGTCAGTGGCGTTATTGACTTTCAACCCCGCCGATCCATCTTGGTCACAGACTGCGTGGGGGGAGGATATTCATAATGCGGGTGGTATTGTCGGAGCATGGCTTGCAGACACTTTGTTTTTTACCTTTGGCTCATTAGCTTACCCTATTCCCATTATTGCCGTATTTGCAGCGTGGATTACTCTTAGAAATCGGCGAGAAAACGAGTCAGTGGACTTACTCCTCTGGGGGACCCGTTTATTGGGGTTAACGGTCTTAATTTTGACCAGCTGTGGACTGGCAGATATCAATTTTGACGATATTTGGTATTTTTCTTCTGGGGGAGTGGTCGGTGATGTCTTAACAAGCTTAGCTCTGCCAACCCTAAATATCCTTGGTACGACTTTGGTCTTCCTATTTCTTTGGGGAGCTGGTTTTACATTATTGACGGGAATTTCTTGGTTAACCATTGTCGATCGACTGGGTGAGTGGACAATGACGTTGGTTACTGCCTTAGCCAACAAATTGCGCGGGGAGAAGGACGAAGTTATTAAACCCCAATTATTAACGACGGATGTATTTGACTCTTCGCCCACAGAAGAACAAGGTCTCGACGAAAGTAAAGTGCCTGGGGTAGATGGCTCTAGGGCAAGGCGATTCAATATTCACATGCCTGAAGTCAACGTTGAGTCAGCTCCATCGGCCGCTTTTCATGTAGAAACTAAAGCCCAAAGCTTTACAGAAGACATTGAACCAGCTCCTGAGAGAGCCAGGCAACTTGGTGCAACTATAGAAGAATTGGAAGCGGCGGCTCAATACGACAACGACTATGCACGCCAAGAAGAGTCTACCCAATCTGATACCAGCGCAGAGTTTTCTCAAGCGAACTCAGTGGATAAAGAGGCAGTTCAGACGAGCAAATTTGAAAAAGAGTCACCTTTTGAAGCAGATGAGGATGAAGCAACAGTCCCTTATCCTAAAATAGAGCCCAATGAACTCGAACAGATTGCTTCTGAAGATTTATCAGAAGCTTCTGAGCCGAAGATCTCTACCTTTGACATTGCTGAAGACGAAGCGCCTGATGTATTAGAGCCTGGCAGTCCTAAGCCAGTCGAGGCTGTTGACACAGAGGTGGCAGCATTTCAGGGCATAGTCGCCGAGGCTCAAGCTAAGGTTATTGCGCATCACAATCCTTTTCTTGTTCAGCAAGAGACCAATTTGCCTAAACCTGCTGAACCAATGCCAACGCTCGAATTGCTCTACCATCCTGAAAAACGCGAAAACTTCATCGATCGCCAAGTTCTCGAAGATATTGCAAGACTTGTTGAGTCTAAGCTTGCGGACTACAAAATCAAAGCAGAAGTTGTTGATATATTTCCAGGGCCAGTAATCACCCGATTTGAACTCGATTTAGCCCCAGGAGTGAAAGTGAGTCGTATTTCTGGGCTATCGATGGACTTGGCTCGTTCACTTTCTGCAATGGCTGTGCGGGTCGTGGAAGTCATCCCCGGTAAACCCTATGTCGGTCTAGAGCTACCGAACATGAGTCGACAGACCGTTTATTTTTCGGATGTTGTTGCCAGCTCTCAGTTCGTTGATGCTAAGTCTCCAACGACAGTGGTATTAGGACAAGATATTGCAGGTGAAGCCGTCGTCGCAGATCTGTCTAAAATGCCGCATGTATTGGTGGCGGGAACGACAGGGTCAGGTAAGTCAGTGGGCGTGAATGTCATGATCCTCAGCATGCTTTATAAAGCAACCCCAGAGGATGTGCGCTTCATTATGATTGATCCGAAAATGCTGGAGCTTTCGGTCTACGAAGGCATTCCTCATTTACTGTCTGAAGTCGTCACAGATATGAAAGATGCCTCTAACGCCCTACGCTGGTGTGTGGGAGAGATGGAGCGTCGTTACAAATTGATGTCTGCTCTTGGTGTTAGAAATATCAAGGGTTTCAACGACAAACTTAAGCTGGCTGCGAAAGCTGGCCACCCAATACATGATCCTCTATGGCAAGATGGCGACAGTATGGATGAGAGTCCACCTTTGCTGGAAAAACTACCATATATCGTTGTTATTGTTGATGAATTTGCAGATTTAATGATGGTCGTGGGCAAAAAGGTTGAGGAGCTTATTGCTCGTCTTGCTCAAAAAGCGCGTGCTGCGGGTATTCATTTAATTCTTGCCACTCAACGTCCTTCAGTTGACGTGATCACGGGTTTGATAAAAGCCAACATTCCAACTCGTGTTGCTTTCACTGTATCAACCAAAACGGATTCGCGGACTATCTTGGACCAAGGTGGTGCGGAGTCTTTGCTGGGGATGGGAGATATGCTTTATCTTCCACCTGGTTCTAGTCACACAATACGAGTTCATGGTGCGTTTGCATCGGATGATGATGTCCATGCAGTGGTTAACAACTGGAAGGCTAGAGGGAAACCAAATTATATTGATGAAATTACCCATGGTGATCAAGGACCAGAAGCTCTATTGCCAGGAGAAAAGCCGGAAGGTGATGAAGAGATAGACCCTCTGTTTGACCAAGTTGTCGAACATGTTGTTCAGTCCCGCCGAGGCTCTGTTTCGGGTGTTCAACGCCGTTTCAAAATTGGTTACAATCGAGCAGCACGAATTGTTGAGCAGCTTGAGTCTCATGGAATAGTGAGTGCCCCCGGACACAATGGAAATCGGGAAGTATTGGCTCCAGCCCCAGGACGTGAGGTTAACTAGTCGTCGATAAAGGTTATTGGTGGATTTTATAGAAAAGCAAGAGTCGTCCAACTCTTGCTTTTTTTTTAATATACTAATTGTGTGATGGATTACTTCTTTACACTCACAAATTGAGCAAGCCCAATGCCTGCAAGAGCGACCAAGTTGCCGGCAAAGATGATCACTAGCCATTGTGGCATGGATAGGCCCAAAAATTGCCAAACTACCTCACTACAGTCACCGTAAGCTTCGAATAACCAAGGGACCCATTGATTGATAGGCGCCCAGTCTGGGAAGGAGACAAACAAGTCACAAGTTGCAAAGGGTGATGGGTTAAATTGGTAATCCACGTGCTCTAACGCCAATTGCAGTCCTTTATAAGCACTCGCCCCCCAAGCAATCAGTCCGATCCACCGACATAAAAGATGATTAGGTGCAATTAGGCCAACCAAAGCAGCCCCGCCTATGGCAAACATTGCGACCCGTTCATAAATGCACATGACACAGGGTGATAGCAGCATAACATGTTGAAAAAATAGAGCACTTGCTTCAAAAAAAACGACCGATGCGAGTAACAAAAGCCATGCAAGACGTGTTTTGGAAAAAGTATTGAGAGTCCGAAGAATGTTCACAGATTTATCCTGTTATAAAAAAAGCTCTGACTAGTCAGAGCTTTTTACCGCGTAAAAGTTTCGCGTTCAACTAAAACTTTTATTGCTATTGACTCAGAAGCTGCTAATTGCTTGCAACAACGCTAGTCATTAATGAGCTTTTGGCATTGTTTGAATAGGCAGGCCTGAATGCTGGGTTATCCAGCCGGCATCGTAAAACCATGCTGTCATCGGCTCCACTAAGAAAACGATTCCAACAAGGCCGACTACGGTCAGGACTATTGTGTACGGCAGTGCCATGATGACCATTTGACCATAAGATAGCCGAATCAACGGAGCGAGCGCTGACGTCAACAAGAACAGAAATGCAGCTTGCCCATTTGGTGTAGCAACAGAAGGCAAATTGGTTCCTGTATTAATCGCGACAGCGAGTAGATCAAACTGATCTCGGGAAATGATACCTTTTACTAGCGCTGCTTTGACTTCATTGATGTACACAGTACCGACAAACACGTTATCTGAAACCATAGATAAAACGCCGTTTGCGATATAAAACAACGCCAATTGGGCACCTTTATCTTCTACATGCAATACCGCGTCGATGACAGGTTTAAACAGCTGTTGATCAACAATCACAGCGACGATTGAGAAGAACACGGCTAGTAGAGCGGTAAAAGGTAACGCTTCTTCAAATGCTTTGCCAAGAGCATGTTCTTCAATGACCCCAGTAAAGGCTGTTGCGAGAATAATTACTGATAGTCCTATCAATCCAACGGCTGCGAGGTGAAACGCTAGCCCAAAAATCAACCAGATCGCAATAATGCCTTGAATCCATAGTTTAGCGATATCTTGCTTTGTGCGGTGCTCCTTCTCTTTGATGTCAAAGTCGACGAGTATTTGGCGAACATTACCGGGAAGCTCGGCACCGTATCCGCAGATTTTGAGCTTTTCTACCAAGACACTAGTGAGCAGGCCAAACACGAGTACTGGAGCAGTAACAGGTAACATACGGATGATGAACTCACCAAACTGCCAGCTCGCTTGATCGGCAATAATTAAGTTCTGCGGCTCTCCAACCATAGTCATTACGCCACCAAGAGCAGTACCTACACCAGCATGCATTAAGAGTGAACGAAGAAAGGAGCGATAGTTTTCCAAATCATCTCGAGTGAGTTCACATAGGTGGTCATCTTTGGTGTGGTCATGGGAAGCATGAGAGATCCCTGAAGCTACCTTGTGGTAGATAGCATAGAAACCGACTGCGACACTGATCACGACGGCAATGACGGTTAACGCATCTAAAAAGGCTGACAAGAAAGCAGCGGCGAAGCAAAAAGCAACAGAAAGCATGCTTTTCGAGTGAATGCCAAGTAATATCTTAGTAAATATGAAGAGCAATAGCTGTTTCATAAAATAGATACCGGCGACCATAAACACCAGCAGTAGCAACACTTCAATGTTAACTACAAGTTCATGCTTTACTTGCTCAGGGCTCGTCATCCCGATTGCAATTGCTTCGATAGCAAGTAGCCCACCAGGTTGTAGTGGATAGCATTTTAATGCCATGGCGAGGGTAAAAATAAACTCTGCGACTAGTAGCCAACCAGCTACGAAAGGATCCAAAAAGAAAAAAACAATAGGGTTGATCACCAGAAATAGTACAATGGCTAGTTTATACCAATCTGGAGCTTTGCCTAAGAAGTTCTTAAAGAAAGCATTCCCGAGCGACATCTGCATGATAATGATACTCTTATATGTTGTGATGAATAGACATTATGTCTGCTTGTTACTAGGTGTTTGCCTAACATTATTTCGCATTTATTCCTGATGAGAAACCACTAGCTCGCGACATAAAATGTTTGAACAGGCGTTATTCACCCTTAGTTTAGACAGCAAATGACATTTTCTTACTATTTACTATAGCTAAGTTATTCTATTTACTATAGCTAAGTTATTCTATTTACTATAGCTAAGTTACAGCTTGAGAAAAACAAGCGCTTGTTACATGTGACGCAACTCTACTCCTCACGTTAATTTAGTCAATAACAAACACGCTAATGATAAAAATCACACTGTATTTTTGTCCAAAAACGCGAACCTGATTACGTTAAAGTATATAAGAGTTATGAAAAAGAACAATTCATTCAGACAATGTATCATAATGCCCAAAGAAGTCATTTATTAGTGAAAATTGAGCGAGAATTCGCTTTCATAAGTTGCAAATACTGAATAAAAATGTAAGTAATGAATACCCAGAAAAACAGTAAGTAATGAGTATAAAGCTTGGTAGTATAGTGAATTAATCAGGCTTTGAAATAGAAAACTCAATTTGTGATTGCATTACTGACATTAGATTATTTGCTCTATATGAGTTTTTACACTTTGTTTGCGATTGTCTTGTTTCCGATACACAAAAACTAGTGGTATGATGAGTACTATTAGACCCTAAAAATCAAAATATTGGACAGCTAAATAAATGGTCATTAAGGCAAAGAGCCCAGCAGGCTTTGCAGAAAAATACATCATTGAGAGTATTTGGAAAGGGCGTTTTCCACCCGGCTCTATTTTACCCGCTGAACGTGAGCTCTCTGAATTGATAGGGGTTACGCGCACTACACTTAGAGAGGTGTTACAGCGCCTCGCCCGTGATGGTTGGTTAACCATTCAGCATGGTAAGCCAACTAAGGTCAATCAGTTTATGGAAACCTCAGGGCTGCACATTCTTGATACATTGATGACCTTGGATGCAGATAACGCGACTTCTATTGTCGAAGACCTGCTTGCAGCACGGACCAACATCAGCCCGATTTTCATGCGTTATGCTTTTAAAGCAAACAAAGAAAGCTCTGAGCGTACGATCAGTGCTGTCATTGAGTCTTGTGAAAGCCTTCTTGCTGCAGATTCATGGGAAGATTTTATGTCTTCATCGCCCTATGCGGAGAAAATTCAGCAGTTTGTCAAAGACGATGGTGAGCGAGATGAAGTTAAGCGCCACGCGACCTTAATCGCAAAGACCTTTAACTTCTACGATTATATGCTTTTTCAGCGATTGGCCTTTCATTCCGGTAATCAGATCTATGGTTTGATCTTTAACGGCCTTAAAAAGTTGTATGATCGGGTAGGTAGTTATTATTTCTCAAATCCGGCATCAAGAACGCTGGCTTTGCAGTTCTATCGAGATCTTTTAGAAGTTTGTGAAACTGGTAATCGAGATCGTATCTTGGTCGTAGTGCGCCACTATGGTTTGGAAAGTGCGCAAATATGGAATGAAATGAAAAATTCGTTACCAACAAGCTTTACGGAAGATGATAGCTAGTAACAGCATTTCAATTAATAGACAACAGACCACCTAAGTGGTCTGTTTTTGTTGGTAACTTACCTAGCCGATATCACAATCTTCATAACCCCCTGCTTCCCTATACCAATTCGTTAAGTGCGTTTTGAGATCCTTGAGCTCTTCAGGTCCGATCAAGGCAAGTCCTAAATCTTCGGCCCTAGTGATATCGTTGTACCTCAGAGGACGGAAGCTGACGAGCATAGCACGAGCTTGCAATCCACCGAGTAAATCACGTAGAGATTCGAGCTTGTACAAAGTATCATCCCCATCGTCGCGCATGCCCTTGGTTTTGCATTCAATGATATGCAGCTTGTTGTTTGCGACTGACGCTACGTCCAGCTCATTGCGAACTTCACGGTCTCCAAGTTGCCGGTAAACTTGAACATTGAGTGAATGATCTTGGATTGTAGGGATATCTTTTTGAATTTCACGAACCGTGCTATGAACTAAGGTTTCTAGCCACTCCCCATTTGAGAATCGACGTGCGTCTTCATTGGCAAAAGTAAGTATCCCATCTTGATAACTCGCAATTTGTGCTTCAACCAAATCAGCAAGAAGCATATTTAGCTCTCGGTAACCTTGCTGTTTTTCTGACAATTCGACATTGAGCTTTTGCTCTTTGCGACATGTCGTTGCCAGATAGTTGAGCGTTGCAAGCCCAGGTCCGAGTTCGAGTGCATTACTCGCCCATCGCTCGCCAAGTTTATAAAGTTTTTGATCTAATGTAGCGGGAAGTTCTTGCTGATTAAATTCTCCTCGTGCACCGAATACAGTGAGGTAGTCATCGATAGTAATTCGGTCTTCGAGTTGCGTATCTTCTTTACCGTCTGGATACAGCCAGCATAGTCTATCGGTGTTAGGTTCGACGACAAAAATAGGCCAGTGAAACGTACGAAATACCTCATAAACAGACAAAAGCTGATGTCTTAATCCACAGCTAGCGTTTAATTTAACTTCCTCACCACGGGCGGTAAGATCATCGGCTAAAATGCCGATAGCTCGTTTAATTCGTGATGTATTGGCAACATTGGGGATTTCAAAAAAATCCGATGTAATGTCTCGTTTGGCAAGGACACTTTTAAGTCTCTCATACATGGCTATCTGGCTTTTTACACCAATAAAAATGATGTGGTTGCTGGTGGTACGGTTATCCAACAATGGAGTAACCAAACGGATAGGGTCTTGGTCGATGATGCCAACGTGGACTGCCATATAATTTCCTCATAGTTGGCTTGCAAAAGTGTGAGATAGATCTTGGCAAGCCCTATTACCCATATAAAGATGATGAGGATAAAAAACAAGAGTCAAAAATTTAAATTCATGCCCAACAGTTGATAATTTGCATAGCTCTGACAAATAGAGTAGCCCACATATACGCATTTAGGTGGGTGTTTTTCGCTGAGAGGTTGTTACACTGTTTAAAACGTTGAGTCACCATCGTACCAAACAGAGTTGTGCCTCAAATAGGTTACTATTTTTATCAATGCACTATTCTAAGCTTAGGTCTTGTGATAAATATCATTCAATCACAATATTGTGAACACTGTTTTTATTGTGATTTTGTTGTGCTTAGCGCATACTCCCTGACACTGTTTGACGCTAATAAAAAGTAATGGAGTGCTTCATGGCTGAAGAGACCATATTCAGTAAAATCATTCGTAGAGAAATCCCTTCCGATGTGGTGTACCAAGATGACCTTGTGACAGCCTTTCGAGATATTAATCCGCGTGCGCCAAGTCATATCCTGATTATTCCGAATAAGCTGATTCCCACTACGAACGATCTTGAAGATTCAGATGAGTTGACCATGGGTAGAATGTTTACCGTAGCACGAAAACTGGCGAAGGAAGAAGGTATCGCTGAAGATGGCTATCGCTTGATAGTAAATTGCAACTCCCATGGTGGGCAGGAAGTCTATCATATTCATATGCATCTAGTGGGCGGTCGGCCGCTCGGGCCAATGTTGGTCAATTAAATTTGGCGTATAGATAAAAATTACGGCAGTCATGTAAACTTTTGATGATTGCCACTGTCAAAGCGACGATAATAAAATTCTCACAACTCATTCGGAGCACGAAGTGCAAAAACACGTTCGACTCACCTTATTGGTATTTGGCTCAACGCTTCTTTCAGCCTGCGCAAATTTCTCAGCAGGCAACTTGTTTAGCCATTACAGTGCGCAAAACAAAGAGCTTTATCAAGCAGTAAAAGAAGGCCAGTATAATGAGGCTGAACAGGCCTTACCTGAGCAAGTTGCTGGGGATATTCTTGATAATATGGAAAAAGGTCGTGTCTACTTGCTTAATGAGCGGTACGATGAGAGTAAGTCTGCCTTTGAAGCAAGTGATCAAGCGGTAAGAATTCAGCAAGATAAAGCCACAATATCGATTTCAGAGACGGCGACAAGTATTGGTTCTCTTGCTGTCAATGATAACCTAGATATTTATCGGCCTGCGGACTATGAGCTTGGCTTTTTGCATTTATATCTTGGTTTGAACTATTTGCAAGACAATAATCTCGAAGGTGCCATCATCGAAATGCGTCGCGCAAATCAGGTACAAGAGCAAGCGAGAAAAGAAAGAGAAAAGGAACTCGAGTCTGCCCAAAAAGATATGCAATCAAAGGGGTTAACCCCGAATATAGGCAGTGTATTATCGAACTATCCTGATGCGGGGAAAACACTTCAAGCGGTCCAGAATGGTTATTTGCTATACCTATCGGCACTCCTGTATGAGGCGGATAAGTCACTCAATGACGCCTATGTTGATTATCGCCGTGCTTTAGCTGTGATGCCAAATAACGCGGCTGTTATCGATGGAGCTAAACGTGTAGCGAAGCGATTAGGTATGAATGAAGACTTAGCTCTGTTGGAGAAACGTTATGGCAAAGCTAGTCTTATCGAAAAAGACAAATCCAGAGTGATAGTGATTGAAGAGCAGGGCGTTGTCGATGCATTACAGGGGTGGAAGCAAACCCTTCCGTTGTTTGATAGTGCTGGCAACGTTGCGCTCTATACAATAGCTCTGCCTCATTACGGAAACCATAATGTCGAATCTTTCCCAGTGATGCAGCTCAATCAAACCAAGCTAAACAGCGATTTGATGACGGATGTCAATGCGATGGCTCAGTATGATTTATCAGAAAGAATGCCGGCAATTATTATTCGTCAAGCGTTGCGTGTATGGGCGAAAGACGAATTGCGCAGGAATGCCACCAATGAAGATCAGCTTGGGAATGCATTGGTCAATATTTGGAATACGCTAACCGAGCAACCGGATACGAGAAGCTGGTTAACGCTGCCTGGGCAGATAAAAAGCAGCAGTGTGATAGTTGAGCCAGGGCTTCAGACTGTCACACTTAACCACAAAGATTATCAGTTTGAGTTGAAAGCAGGTCACACTGCTTTGGTTTGGGTCTCTCGTCAGGGAGAAAGTGCCATCATATGGCATAAACAGTTAGGAAATATTAGATGAAAAAGTGGCTTATAGCAGCGTTTGCTGGATTATTGGTGGTGGGTTGTTCGAATAATACTGCTGGTTTACGAATCGATGGAGCATCACAAACAGTTTTGTTTGGTGATAACGTACTGGCAGGTCGTCTGCATATCGATGATATCTCGACTGCTCAGGTTGATGGGCGTGCTCGAGGTTTAGTAAAGGTCACCAGCCAGTATAAAGGCGATCAACATATCCAATACCGTTTCTATTGGTACGACGATAGTGGTTTAGAGGTCAATACTAAACTTGGACCTTGGAAACAGACTGTTGTCCGTGGTATGGAAACGATCTCTATCTCAGAAGTTTCAGTAAATCCGAATGGTACACAGTTCCGCATTCAGATTCGTGAAAGTGACAACTAAGCGCTAAAATCTCGGTATTTGCCTATTAAACAATTAACAGATATATGAAATTGAGGAACTAACAATGAATAAAAGTGTGATTGCATTACTTAGCCTAGCGGTAATACTTGGCGGCTGTTCTAATAAAGTCAGTTATGGTGATGCGCAAGCTGTTGAGACAACAACAATTGATTTTGGCTCAACGGATCTGCAAAAGATCGCTGGAGAGATGGTTGACAGCATGATGATGTCAGGGTCTGTCGCCGCTATCACAAGTAACTCTCGTCCAATCGTCTTTGTCGAAAAAATTAAGAACAAGACCAGTGAGCACATTGATACAGAATCAATTACCGACACAATTAGCACTAAGATGCTAAATTCGGGCAAATTCCGCTTTGTTGATATGGACCGTGTTGAAGCGGTTCGTGAACAGCTAAACTTCCAGAACAATGATGAACTTGTGAATCAAAGCACTGCTATCCAGTTTGGTCAGATGGTGGGAGCACAGTATATGTTGTATGGAAATCTATCCAGCATTGCCAAAACCGGAGGCAGTGATAAAGATGTATACTATAAGATGACAATGCGTTTGATGGACCTCAAAACAGGCTTGATCGAGTGGGCGGATGAAACAGAAATCCGTAAACAAGAATCGAAAAGCTTTTTAGGTCTGTAACTTTTTAGTAGGAGTGATCGATGGCTATAATGGCGTGGCATGAAGCGTGTCAGCTTGATACATCGTTGAGATCATTGGATCACTTCTTTTCACTCGCTCCGGAATATGCTCAAACATTGATCGGAGGACTGACCAATCGCTGCTGGAAAGTGAAAACTCAAGGTGGCGATTGCTTCGTTTGGCGGCCCAGTACACATATTACCAAAGCACTCTCCATTTCTCGGTTTCACGAGCAGCAAATTCTATCTCTCATTCAAGATACCAATATCGCGCCAAAACCAATATATCTTAATGAACATGGTCTATTGGTTGAATGGATTGAAGGAGAGTCATTGGCTGATGGTTTGCCGTTTGAATCCATATTGAGAACACTCGTCAAGATCCATAACTTGGATATCACTAAAGTACCGATCGCCCCATTCAATTTTACCGCTCGGGTGGATCACTATTGGATGGTGTTACGTGAAGACTTGCAGTTAGATGAATATCGAGATTTATACCAACAGTGGCGGAGTGTGCCAAGCATAGACAATGTGACTCATTCACTGTGTCACTTTGACTTGGCTGGGTACAATATGGTGAAACATCCAGAGGGGATTAAAGTAATTGATTGGGAATATGCCTGTATTTCAGATCCAAGACTAGACCTCGCTATGACAATTGGTGTGACGGGTGAAAAGCCATTGGAATCGGTTTATCGATACTGCCAGCTGAGAAACATTGAAAACGTAGACGATTGGGTGACTGGTGTTATGGCTTGGAAGCCAAGAGCAGAGGTGCTGGCGATGCTATGGTATCTTTTAGCCCATCAGCTCAAAGGGCATGATAAGTACTTAGAGGAAGCTCAAACGCTTTGTTATTCATTAACTTCTCAATCCTCATAAATAAACTTCTGATGATATTTTGGAGTTACTTCGCTTAATAACCCTATTATATGTGTTAGATTTATAGGGTGAAAACTGAGGATATTAGAATGATTATTTATCTACATGGGTTTGATTCCACGAGCCCTGGAAATCACGAGAAAGTCCTGCAATTGCAGTTTATTGATCAAGATGTCCGTTTTATTAACTACAGTACATTGCATCCCAAGCATGATATGCAACATCTTCTCAAAGAAGTTTACAAAGCGATTGAGCAGTCTGGTGATAATAACCCAATAATATGTGGAGTAGGGTTGGGTGGGTATTGGTCTGAGAGAATAGGTTTCTTATGTGGGATAAAACAAGTGATCTTTAATCCCAATCTTCACCCTGAGCTTACAATGCAGGGGCGTATTGATAGACCTGAAGAGTACGAAGATATTGCCACCAAGTGTGTTCAAGAGTTTCGTACAAAAAATAAGCATAATTGTTTAGTTATCCTCTCGAAAAACGATGAAGTTCACGATAACTTAAAAACTGCTGCAGAGCTTGAAAAATACTACCCTATTGTTTGGGATGAAATACAAACCCATAAGTTCAAGAAAATATCTCATCATCTACAGGCTATGCAATCCTTTAAAGAACAAGACTAAAAATTTAAAAGGCACTGCCTCAATAAAAAATTAGGTAAGTGCCTTTATTAGTCCCTATGTAGTTGAGATTTATCTGCGTCGTCTTTTTCTACCGACTTCCATGGTTACACAAAATGCATGTATGATTCCTGGAATAAAAAAGCACAAGGTTAAAACAAAGCTAATAAAAAAGTCCTTTCCCAATCCTCTATTACATAAGACAGCTACCGGTGGCAAAAACAAACATAAAATGACGAGTAAAAACTTATTCATAAAACACTCCTGAAGTTGTTATAATTCAATGATTTGGAAGTGTTAATGCTCTTATTTGGCACGTTTTTTGTCAACGGACAGAATAATTATTTTTTGTGTTGATTTGAGCAAATATAAAATTAAATATGAATAACTCGCTATACGTTGTAAAATATTTTCCAATTCACTCTACCTAGAAATACCCTCTACATAATATCGGCTTAACTTTTTTTATTTGTCGGTTTTATTTATCTAACATATCTTTTAGCATAACGACAACTTGTAATATTATCACAAGAGTAAAGGGTATAGCTCCGGCAATAGCCACTTGCTTATTGAGATCTACATCATTGAAGTACAGCAGTGCAGTTGAAAGTAGTACTAGAATAACAGCCCATAATACCTTTGCTTTATTGCTAGTGGTGTTCGTTAACATTGCGCACACCAATAAAGCGGAGTCAGCACTGGTGATGATAAAAGTGACCAACAAGATAAGGGCTGTCATTGCGAACATTCTACTCATAGGTAATTGTTCAAAGAATACAAATAAACCTTGGGTATAGTTTTCGTTAACTGAAGCGACAATTTGTGTACTGAATATACTGTCGAGGCTTGCACCCCCAAAGGTGCTAAACCAAATAATAGAGGCGAGTGATGGCACAAGAACGACACACGCTAAAAACTGCCGAATTGTTCTGCCTTTACTGATTCTTGCGATAAAAGGCCCAACAAAAGGTGCCCAGGCAATCCACCAAACCAAATAAGTGACTGTCCAGCCAAGGCTCCAATCTCGAGATTGTGGCTCAATAAAAAACGACACTTTGGGAAGCAGTTCGATATAGCTAACTGATGAACTTACCATTCTAATTACGGTCTGTGTTGGATCGAGCAAAAGAAATACGGCTGTGACCATAGCCAGCATAGCTAATGTATTGAAAAGACTTAGCCACTTGATGCCTCTCTTTAAGCCAAGCAGAGAAGAGCCGGTAAATAGGAATGCAATCATTATGAGTAAACTGTAGCGAAAGGCGAAGGAATTAACCGGCTTTGATAACGTCTGCTCTAGGCCTGTTTGGATAAGAGCAATGGCATTGGCAAAGGTTCCAGCGACACCAAATATGATGGCTATTACCGCCATCCAGTCAAAGACAGAGTACAGGCTGCCTTTAGGCTGGGAAGTGAATGCCGCGGATATATGCAGGGTACGTTTTCGATTGTAGCTAAACCATGCAATGGCCAGAGCTGATATCGCGTATATTGCCCATGCATGCAGCCCCCAATGGAAGTAGGTTAAAGCTAATGCTGTGTCGACATCATCTCCCAAGTTTTGAGCGAATTTGGGTAAGTTAGAAGCATGAAAAGAAGGCTCTGCAATTCCCCAGAAAATAAGGCCTGAGCCCATGCCCGCTGTAAATAGCATGGCCAGCCAGCTTGATGTGCTGAATTCGGGAGTAGATGCTTCTCCCCCTAGGCGCTGTTTTCCAAGGGGGCTTAAACTAATACAAAGACTGAGGAGTACCATTGCGCTAGCGAACACGACTAGGCTGAGACCAAACTGTTCAATCGCGTATTGGGTCAAATGCGCAAGATAACGGATGCTCCACTGAGGAAAAACAATAAAAAAAAGCACAAGTACAGCGATCATCGCAAAACTTGAGGTTGTATTATCAAGGCTAAGGCCTTGTGTCAGCCGTGATTTAACGATTGATAAGCTATAAGAAACCAATTCTTCCCCCAAAAGTTAAATAAATCTTTGCCTCCAACATGAGCCTTGGCCCAAAAATGCCACCACGCTACATCAAGTCGGTGGTAAAAGTCTAATGTTTCATTCACTTACAACCAGCAGATGTGGTTACAAGAGCATTCATACCATTATGACATCTGAATGATGAGTGTGTTTTTTTGGGAGTAGGGATGTAAGTTAGCGGGTTTTTACCGAAACTTTGCATGAGTTGGGAAAGGTTAACTTTCTGTCAGTATCTGCACAGAAACAATACGTTAACTAATGTGTCATTTATTCATTCTAGAGTGATTTGCAGACATCAAACCCGCTTCTTTAAGGATTAAGTAAAGGCTAATTATGGTTAATTGTAATAGACGTTCATTTATCAAAAATACTGCAGCTATCGGAGTTGGTGCAGCGGCAGCTACTTCATCATCAGGCGTATTTGCGAGCATTGAAAAGGCGTTGTCCATTCCTGCAAATCGTA
The DNA here is from genome assembly GCF_030161235.1 of Vibrio zhanjiangensis. GTDB lineage: Bacteria > Pseudomonadota > Gammaproteobacteria > Enterobacterales > Vibrionaceae > Vibrio > Vibrio zhanjiangensis. The sequence continues at coordinate 22,947 of NZ_BSPW01000010.1, forward strand.
AGCATGGAACAATAAAGGATGTAGAGCATGTTGTTATTTTAATGCAGGAAAATCGCTCATTTGATCACTATTTTGGGACCATGCCAGGGGTGCGTGGTTTTGCCGATCGGTTTCCTTTGATTCAGTCCAATGGGGACTTTGTTTGGAATCAGCACAATGCGCATCCTGACAAAGACGAAACCTATAAAAAAACCTTGTTACCTTGGTATTTTAATACTGACAAAGACATGGGGTATGAATACTTTGCTGGAACACCTCACTATTACAATAACGCACAATATGCGTATAACCATGGAAAAATGAACCAATGGTTACCCCATAAAACGGATCGTTCCATGGGATATTTCACGGAAAATGAAGTCTCATTTCAGTTTGCGCTTGCCAATGCGTTTACACTTTGTGAGGCTTATTATTGCTCGACACAGACAGGTACCAACCCAAACAGAGTCATGCATTGGTCAGGTACTATCGATCCACACCAAAAAAAGCATGGCCCAGCCATTACAAATAGTCACGACAGTTGGGTAGACATAAAAGATGGATATGATTGGAAAACATATCCTGAAAGGTTAGAAAAAGCCGGAGTTTCTTGGAAAGTACTGCAAAATCGAAACAACAATTTTGGTGATAATCCACTAGTGGGTTTTAGCCGTTTTATTAAAGCAAACAACGAAAATCAAGACGATCCCATTTTCCAAAAAGGCATTGGTGAAGACTACGATAGAAACAAACGTTCAATCGATCTTTTCCAGGACCTATACAATGAAGGGCTACCTAAGGTAACTTGGATCATCACAGAACAAGAGTTTTCTGAGCATCCATCAGGCTCTACACCGACGAAAGGAGCTGCATACACCTCAGCAGTATTGGATATTCTAACCTCTGATCCCAAAGTGTGGGCTAAAACCGTCTTTATTATTAACTTTGATGAAAATGATGGCTTGTTTGATCATATGCCTCCACCGTCTGTACCGCATAAAACACCAAGTGGAATGGTTTATGGGAAGTCTAATGTAAGTACAAACAATGAATATTACTATGATGTTGATTATCGTAAGTTTGATAGTGGAATTTCTCTTGCTAAAGATGTAGCTGATTTTGTTAACAATGCCTCACATGGGCTGGGGCCTCGGGTACCTTGTTATGTGGTCTCTCCATGGAGTGTCGGAGGCAATATTAACTCACAGGTATTTGATCATACGTCCGTGTTGCAATTTTTGGAGAAAGTCACAGGTGTAGAAGAACCCAATATATCAGAGTGGCGAAGAAGTGTATGTGGTGATATGACAAGCTGTTTTGACTTTGCCCATCGACACAATAATTTTGACGAAGTTGGAAGCGTATCCTTTAAAGAGGCAGAAAAAAAATATCAGGCAGCTTTAGACGCGCAGAAAAAACATGCCGGTGAGTCAGGATACACAAACGATGGCAAACGGAAAAAACCTCAGATGAACCTCGTTGGTCTACCTATTGTTGAACAAGGTGGCTCGCGGCCATCATGCCAGTTGCCCTATGAGCCGAAAGTCGACATCAGTTTTCACAGCAGCACCGTTGAGCTGGAGTTTTACAATTTGGGGAAACAAGGTATTGTCTATCAAACCTACAACTATCTCGCCAAAAATGAGCCAGAACAAAATGATTTTCTAGCGCCCGAAGGCAGTCCCTATGACATGACAATGCCCCGTCAATATACAGTGGGTGGGAAAGACAGCAATTTGCTCGAGCAGACAGTGTCAGATAAGTGGAATATTGGGGAACATAAAGATTTCGACCTTATGACTTTTGGACCTAATGGTTTTATTCGTCGTGTTAAGGGAAATACTTTAGAGCACAAAGAGATGCCACATATCAGTATTGAGCACAAGAAAAATAGAGTGGGTCGCTCTGAGCCTCATCTATCGATCAAGATTGAAAATCGTTCCAAGCTAGCGCAAGAGATTACGATTGCTGATAATGTCTATGGCAAAAAGTCGCAGACCTTGACGATTAAATCAGGCAAAGTGGAGCATATCCGTTATAAAACCAAAAATCACAATTGGTATGATATTTTGATTACTTCTAGTACAAGTAGTGACTTTTCTCTTCAAGCTGCTGGTCGTATTGAAGTCAATCACAGTAAGAACTTCAAAGCATGTACGGACCCAGCGATGGGGAACTTTAGCCAAGAGCCAAAGCTGATAGATTTGCAAAATTGATGCATGACCAGTTCTGACGGTGATATGGTTGATTAACCGCTAGCTCTGCTAGTCTATAAGCCTGTGACCGTGTAATGACCACCATGATAATTACACGGTCCATGCTTTCAGGGTCGCATGGATACACCACCAGAACGTTTGCCTTTTACGATCAGACTAAAAGTTCTTGAATGCAGCAGCGAAATCCCGTCTTTCTCGGATTTCAACCTCATAGCCGACTTCTTTCCACGAAGGTAAGGTAGAAGATAGACTTTTAATTGTAGTCTTATAGTGACCAGTATCGTTATTTATCCATATTTTTCCTGACTCAATGAGCTTTCCAGTTCCAGCGGATATAACGCTGACTCCTCCTGCCGCTACAGAGTGCTTTAATTCAGGACTGATTATCGATAATCCTTTACGGTTTAAAACCCACTTAAATTCGTTGCCTGAGTTTATCATTTGATGAAATCCGTCAGAGCCCTGACCGAACGGTCCCTTTCCTTCTGAGTATTCTGACAACATTGACTTTAGATTTGACTCATTCACTTCACCGGAGAATGATGTGGGCATGTTATTGTCAAATTTGTTAGGTTTTAAATTTGGGAAAGAAGGCAGGTTTTCAGTCAATAGGTTGACTATTTTTTTTATTGAAAAGCCAAATTGGTGATCAGTAGGGCCTTGGTTTACCGCTGCAGTGGTAGAAGTAATATTTGAAGTTGTAACCGGACCAGTCATAAAAAACCTTTAGTAAGAATAACATTACGTAAGTCCAGATTATCTTCATTCTAGAACTGAATCACACGAGACTAATTCTGAAATTTTGTAAAAAAACATATAAAAATTCGATGGATTTGCAACAACAGTTCACTGTCATGTTCTTAGAGCGATATCAGAGATCGATAAACGGGGGATTTGAAGAAAATTGCAAAAATGGGAATGCAGAGCTTGCTAAAGCGAGCATGCAGCAACACTATCAGGCCAAATATTACCAAAGATGAAAATTCTCAGCTCGAATTCGTTTAAATTCGCGCTCTTATGACAATCTTTAGTTGCACGGCCTATCCTGCCCTATATAATGACTTCTATCATAAGGATGTTGATGAAAATCAAAAAAATGAGAGCAAGTCGAAGCTTGCCCATGTAATATTAAAATGTTGAAAGCCTCTCGGAGGCGAAACAGTGTTTGAATAACGTGGCTTACTTGATAAATAAAACCTCTACACGCCTTTATTGCCGTAAGACTCAATCTAATTAGAGCTGGCTGGTCGGAAATTATGCAAATTTTATCGAGGCGAATCATCGGCTCGACACCTATTTTATTTTTCTAGAGGATAGTTGCTGTGACTCGAATTATCGTAGTAGGCGGCGGTGCAGGTGGCTTAGAGCTTGTCACCAAACTGGGCCGTACATTAGGTCGTAAAGGGCGTGCGAAAGTCACGTTAGTGGATCGCAAAGCCAGTCACTTGTGGAAACCCTTGTTACATGAAGTGGCAACAGGTTCGCTCGATGAGGGCGTTGATGCACTAAGTTATCGCGCCCATGCTAAGAATCACCATTTCGACTTTCAAATGGGCAGTCTTAAAAACATAGATAGAACTCGCAAGGTTATAACGCTTGGTGAACTCAGAGATGAACACGATGAGTTGTTAATGCCAGGTCGTGAATTAGAATACGACATCCTTATTATGGCATTGGGCTCGACCTCTAATGACTTTAACACTCCAGGTGTGCGCGAGCATTGTATTTTTCTCGATAGTACAGATCAAGCTTCTAGGTTTCGAACCGAAATGAACAACGAGTTTTTGAAGCTGCATGCTAAACACGGTCACGGAACCGTTGATATTGCCATTGTTGGCGCAGGTGCAACAGGAGTTGAGTTATCGGCAGAACTTCATAATGCAGTTAAAGAGCTACGCACCTACGGCTTTGGTGATTTGGACTCTAGCAAGTTGAACGTCAATTTAATTGAAGCGGGTGAACGTATCTTGCCAGCGTTACCCACCAGAATTTCAACCGCAGCGCATCATGAGCTGACCAAACTTGGCGTGAATGTTCGCACTAAGACTATGGTGACAGAAGCTTGTTGTGATGGTCTTGTCACAAAAGATGGCGATAAAATTCCTGCACAAATTATGGTTTGGGCTGCAGGAATTAAAGCCCCAGATTTTGTCAAAAATATTGCGGGCCTAGAGAGCAATCGTATAAACCAACTGATTGTTAAAGAAACTTTGCAAACAACACTTGACGACGATATCTTTGTTATTGGCGACCTAGCGCATTGCGCGCAACCCGACGGTTCATTTGTTCCCCCTAGAGCTCAAGCTGCTCACCAGATGGCAAGTCGAGCATTTTCCAATATTGTCGCCAAGCTTAACGGCCGAGAACTCAAGCCATATGTGTATAAAGATAAAGGCTCTTTGGTGTCTTTGAGTAAGTTTTCCACCGTCGGGAGCCTAATGGGGAATTTGACCAAAGGCTCAATGATGATAGAAGGTCGAATCGCACGAGTGGTATACATTTCTCTCTATCGCTTGCATCAAATGGCCCTGCACGGCGTATTCAAAACGGCACTCATTATACTTATGGGCAGGATTAACAGAGTATTACGCCCAAATCTAAAGCTTCATTGATCTTAATAAGCCTGCGGACACTTAAATCTGCATCGCTTCAAGATACTACTAAATGGCAGCACCGTCTTCGGAATGCTGCCATTTACATTGAGAATATCCCGTCCCCTGAAGTATTTCATCATTATCGCGTAAAATGATGCATCAAATTTATTGCGAAAATGAAGCCAAGAACCACACTGTAATTACATAAGCAAATTGATGTTGGAGGCAAAATGAGAGCAGCACTCTCTGTGATCTTGATTTGTGGAATCGCGTGTGTTCGGTACTGAGTGCACAAGAGCAGGATGTGGTTAAAGTCGCAATTGGTGAAGGTTTCCGAGGTAAAGACAAAAAAACACGCTATGGCATGACGGCAGAAGAAGTGCTTAACGCTATTTATGCGGGAGCTGGGATCAAGGTTGAGCTCACTTATATGCCTGATGAACGAGCGATACAGTCTGTTTTGACAGGAGAATATGATGCACTGGATCTTAGAATTAATAAGTTTGAGAGTGACCATAGTGAACGACTTGTAAGAGTTAATGTGCCTCTAGCTGACTTTGACACATATCTGTTTTCAATAGAGAATAAGCGCTACTCAAGTTTGGCTGAGCTCCAAAATAAAAATGTGGTTTCGATGCATGGAACCCGCTATGTCAATGAGTTGAGTCACTATCAACGTCTAAAATTGGTCTATCGTGAGGAACAAGCTGCTTTGATGCTAGTGGCGGGGAGAGCCGATGTATGGCTAGCACCGATGCAAGCTTATATGGAGGTTAAAGAAAAATTCCCTACCATTAAACTAGTGAGCCCCCCAATGACCAAAGATCATTTATACCACTACCTACATATTTCAAAATCGTATTTGCGAGAGCCTCTAGAAGTTTCAGCTAAACGCTTAATGGAAAGTTTCACTAAAAAGCCGGATAATTAGGTTAAGATAATTCAATCAAAGTTTATCTATTAAATCTTTTTTCAATACGGGCAAGTGCTATCATACTTTCCTAGAGATGGATTAAGCAAAGCAGACCAAACTTTTGCGTTTCACCAGACAAGCGTTTATCCGCGAGTCTGATGATGCGGGTTTTATAGTTTGAGCAATCTCAAAATTTTACTTTGCGGTTAATGCGATACCGTCAAAGCGAATGCCTGCCCAGCCGTGTCGGATAAAATTGCGAATATTGGCGTGATCGTTACCATTTGGATTATTTAATACATCGTCACGATAGAACTGGCCAAAGCAAGCCAGTGTGGATGACTCATCCAAGCCTTGCAGCTGCGCGAAGGCAAAAATCTTACAAGAGCCATTGTTCTGCCCGGCTTGATTGTGAGTGTCTCCGTTTACAAAGCTGACTGGATGAAAGTCAAAATGCTTATCAATTATCTGCATTGATTGCTCAAACATGACGTCATTAGGGTTTGTAGCCAGTTGTTTTAGAAACTTATCCATTTATTGCTTTCCTCACAGTTGATTAGAGTCGCTACTATATCATTAGGTAAATAGAAAGTTAGGCCACAAGGGAAAAAAGTCCTTAGCGATGGTCAATACTGGCTATTTTAAAACCAAGTCAATAATGTTGTCAGTGATGAAGAAAACAAAGCACACCTAGATAGTTTGGCTAACATAGCCCCCTAGTGTGCTTTGATGTGTTTAAAACGGTGACTGACTGTTGACTTGGGTAAAGCGGCTGTATAGCTCGGCAACTTCTTCTGGATCAAATGCCTCTGTGTAGGTTAGTTCGCTGAGACGGTGAGTAATATTTTGCAAATCATGGGAGCGTTTTTGAGCCCTGTATTGGTAACGCTCGAATGCTTTGGGAACATCAAAGAAGTTTGAGGCTAAGCACTGGGCAAGGATAAACGCATTCTCGATACCAAGACTAAAACCAATACCCATTGTGGGTAGAACAGCGCAGCAAGCATCGCCAAGCAGTACAGCATTATCACGCGACCATTGCTCAAATGGAGCAATATCAACCAGAGGTGACGGGATAATCTGCTCATCAGGGGTCTGGGCGATCATGTCTAGTAAGTAAGGGGAGTAATGCGCAAATTGGTCCAATATCTTTTGCTTGTTTAATGTTTCACCAGGTTCTACTTTGCAAGCGGCGAACCAGTATTTGCCTTGGGTTTTACGATTATAGGTATAGGTGACAATTCTTGATTGCATGCCAGCAAACACGTAGCACTCTTCATCACTCAAAGAAGAACTGTGGTAATCAACCATACCTCGGCAGCAATACACATTAGGTTGGCGATGCGTGACATTGGGTGCGACAAACTTTCTAACTTGAGAAAATACGCCGTCGACACCAACAATAACGTCTGCAACCAGTGGTTTGCCGTTGACAAGGACAGTGTCGTTTTCAACACTGCAGTGCTGACCAGTCAATATATTGTCTGCGCCATAGGCATCGAGCAGTAGTTGATAGAGATCGCGGCGATGGAATAGGCCCACGTCTGCATTGACTTTGCCGTTGACTTGACGCATCGACAGTTGGTTCAACGTTTCGCCATTAAAGGTCGCGGTAGTGAGAATATCGACGGTATTACACAAAGTATTGATTTTGGAAGCATCGGTTAAAGCCGCGAGCACCTGCATACCTTCAGGCCACATAATGATGCCTGTACCGTCAATACGAGGTTTATCTGAACGTTCATAAACCGTTGCGTTAATGCCAAATATGCGTAGGGATAAAGCCAAGGCTAGACCATTGAGCCCCGCACCTACAATGGCGACATTGAGAGATTTCTTGTCCATTTGTGTTACCGAAGATGACTAATTTTGCTTTTACGGTAACAGGAAGGACGGGCAGCGGATAGTTAAAAGTGTATTTTTCTTATGATTCAATGCAAAATTAATCTTTTAGAGAATGTGTGTGGATTTGTTTAATGATATTTATACTTTTTAGAGAGTTTAATACGCTGATCCTTTATAAAAAGGGTCATCATTTGGTGAGTAACGAGAAATTATGACAACAAAAACAGTTCAAAAACTTAGCAGGTTAACTCAGCTAGTGGTACTAATGAGTCTCTCTGCTTGCTCGTCTTTTGTGAATATCGATACTCCAAATAAAAATGACAGAGTTCAATCGATCGTCATTCACTACACCCAAGAGAATACGGAGAATACACTCAAACTGTTTAACGATCCAGAATCCAATGTCAGCGCTCATTTTGTCGTTACTGAAGAGAAAATTTACCAACTCATCGATTTTAGCCAGCGCGCATGGCATGCGGGGAAAAGCGCTTGGCGAGGCAAAACAGGTCTCAATGATACGTCAATCGGTATTGAACTTGTGTATGAGGTAGAGTGCATTGACTCACTGACTGAAGATGACTCCGCGCAATCAGTGACGTGTCTGTATCCAGATTATCCACCTGCGTTGGTGGATAATCTGATTAAGGTATTTGATAGAATTTATCAAATTTATCCGAGTATTGAGCCGATAAATGTTGTGGCTCATCAGGATATTGCCCCGACGAGAAAAAATGACCCTGGTCCCAAGTTTCCATGGCAATATTTAAATGAGAAAGGTTATGGCGCTTGGTATAACAGTGACGATTATCTCAGCGAATACAGCAAACTTGCGACTCAAACGATAAATCGGGATACCTTCTTTAGAGCGATAGCGCTGTACGGATACCAGCAAGTGACTGACTCAAATCAGGACGAGTTAATCAAGGCATTTCAAACCCACTTTACGCCGTGGCTAATTAGTGGTGAGGTAAATCAAGATAGCATGGCAGCGATTCTAGCATTACTAAAGAAATATGAGCCAGACTACTACCTTGATATTACGTCAGAAATGGATGGCTTTATGTTGTTCGAGCCAAAGCAGCCTTATTGAATCCCCAACGCGAGGAAACTGAGTGTATTGAGTGATGTAGCAAATTATTTGAGTTGAGGAGGCACTGATGTACTCTCTTCACTCTCGTTGTGAGGTGATTTATCAACGTGCTCATTTATCGTTATAGTGATTTTTGTTCCTTTTCCTATTTCACTCTTAACATTTATATTGCCTGATAGCTTGCGGGTACAAATATTGTAAACCATATGCATACCAAGACCTGTACCACCGCGTGCTCTAAGAGTGGTGTAGAAAGGTTGGAATACCTTTTTAAGATTGTCTGGACTTATACCTACCCCATTGTCTTCAATGACGATCTCAACATGACTATTTACGGACTGGGCTGTAATGGTGATGGAATTGCTTTTCTCTTGATCTCTATTTTGAAAACCATGTAGGGCACAATTGTTAAGCAACTCTTCGATGACATATTGAAGAGACATCTTAGGCACGAACAACTCAAGCGTATCTTCACAATGAATCTCAACCGCAATATCCTGTTGTGCTAGGATATCTTTCAATAACATCACTGACTCTTCAAGCAGCATCCTGATATTAATATTTGCAGGCTGCTCTAAAGACATTTTTTTATCCACTTGCTTAAGCTTGTTGACCAAAGTGACAGAACGTTCAATATTGTCTGAAATCATTTTGATGCAGTCATTAGAAATGTTGAGAAAGTGGGTAAGATCTGTGGTTGTAATGGTTTGATCGGTAAATTTTTTCTCAAGCCCTAAGAATTGCTCACGCAGTAAAGAGAGGCTGGTGACTGAAATACCTAGGGGAGTATTAAGCTCGTGGGCAACACCAACAACCATACCTGTCAGTGCAGACATTTTCTCAGCTTCCATTAACTGGTCTTGAGTGTGTTTGAAGTTTTCAATCAGAGTTTTAATGGAGTTTTCGTTAGATTGAAGCTGCTCGTTTTGAGTGGTGATTTCATCTTCTACTTCAGCAAGTAACGACCGTAAGCTAACAAGCATAGACTGCAATGATCTTGCCAAAATGTCCTTATCGCTTCTTGGGAAAACAACAACCTCATCGAGGTTTCCTTTTGCTACATGGTGTAATGCCTCAATGTTTTTTTCCAAATCCCCCATTAAGTAATTAAATGCTATGGCAACATCGCCCGCTTCGGTACCACATTCGATCGGCGCCCTTTTGGTGTAGTCCCCACTATTACTTATATCTTCAATGGATTTCACCGTTTCAAGCCAGCTCATTTTGACGCCATGTTCTGCCACATTTAAGCCCATTTTTTCTTTGTCGAGTGACACTCTGTGCAAGTCTAAGGACTTTAGAAAAAGAAATAACACATAAGCATTTACGGCCACCCAAGCAACGATAACAATAATTCCTAATAACTGAACTCCTATATACATTGGCCAGCCACTGCTGTTGCTGTTCGCAGCATAGCCAGTAAATAGCACCCCTAATATACCGCAGAATAGGTGGACGGGAACGGCACCTACAGGATCGTCAATCTTAAGATAAATGAGTAACTTTTCGCCATAAAAAATGGTTAACGCAGCAATTGCTCCTAACACAACGACTTGGTAAGTATTGAGAACATCTGCTCCAGCAGTCACGATAACTAGGCCACCGAGGATACAGTTAAGTATCAGAAAAACCGGGATATGAGGTTTATGCTGAAGAAATAGTAGTGCAAAAAATCCAGAAGTCACTCCTCCCAGTAGAGTATTGAGTAACACTTTTGGGACATCGTTGTTGAATTCGTAAAAGCTTCCTCCATTAAATCCTAGCCAGCCAAACACCATCATAAAGACACCTATAGTGACAAGCGTATGATTATAGGATGGAATTTCCACAGCTTCATTTGTTTCCGAGAATCTGTCATACCGAGGGCCAATCAGTATGGTGCCAATTAGTCCAAAGAGCCCTCCTACGATATGTACGGTAGCCCCACCAGCAAAATCGTGGAAATTGAGCGAAGCAAGCCAAGAGTTAGGGTTCCATGTCCAATAACTTACCACAGGGTATGTAAGAATACCGATGAATGCCGAAGCATATAGATATCCACGAAAACTCATTCTTTCAGCAACACAACCAGACACAATGGTCGCAGCGGTAGTGACGAACATAATACTAAACATCGCCATACCATAGTATTCGACTGTTAACGGAAAGGTTTCAAGCGAAAAAAACGAGCTGCCGTTGGCAAGATGGAACCCCAAAAATAGATACACAAAAGATACAACAACAAAGTCAGCCAAGTTTTTCATGGCGACATTAACGGAATTTTTTGCTCGGACGCTGCCGGTTTCAACCAGTGTGAATCCCACCTGCATAAAAAAAGCCACGCAGGTGCAGACAATTAACCAGATGAGAGAAGGCTCATCGCCATTCATAGCAAGGATTGCCCCTATTTTGCTGTCCATAAAACGTCACCGCGAGAGCTAGTTTTACTAGTTGTATAACTTCAGACTAGTAGTTAAATTTTGAAATTTCGACATTTAGTTGCTCTGACTGAGAGGACAAATTCTTAAGCACGTTGTCCACATCGATCACTTGTTGAGAGACTTCAGACGATGAGTCCGCAATAGAAGTAATACTGCTACTTATATCATTGGTTACTGCTTGCTGTTCTTCTGTTGCCGCTGCTATCTGGATATTCATTTCATTTAAATCATTTAGCATATCAACGATTTGCTCAAGCATTTTGGCATTGGTATCACATGTTTCAACACCTGCTGAGACGGATTTATCGGCTGATCCTATGCATGATGAAACGCTGTCGGTTTCTCTTTGTAGCGACTCGATTTTCTCTCTAATTTCTTCTGTGGATGTTTGTGTTCTTCCTGCTAACGAGCGTACTTCATCTGCAACGACAGCAAACCCTCGGCCTTGCTCACCAGCTCGGGCCGCTTCGATGGCAGCGTTGAGTGCAAGTAGGTTGGTTTGCTCTGCTATTCCTTGAATAACATCCAGCACTTCGGCAATCGATTGGCTTTCAGTGTGGAGTCGTCCGATTGCTTCAACGGCTGTTTGCATTTCCGTATTTAGGCGTGCAATCTCTGCTCCCAAATTTCTTCCGACATTTGAGGCTTTGTTACCTGTTTCATTACCGTCTTTGACAAATTCAGCGGCTCTTGCTGCAAAACTCGCTACCTCGCTAATCGAGGCACTCATTTGATTGACGGCAGTGGCTACAGATTCAGCTCTTTGACTTTGCTCCTCAACCGATACCCTTGTCGTATTCATACTATCCGACATGTTTTTTGTATTCACATTGAGGCTATCTGCGGTTTCAGCAAACGTAACAATAATGCTTTGTAGTTGTGAAAACAGCTCGTTTAGGGCCTTCGCAAGATCGCTCATTTCATCTTTGCCTTCATCGTTTAGTCTTGCGGTTAGATCATTGTTTTTACTAATCTGTTGTATTTTCTCACTTGCGGCTTTAATGGGTTTTGCAATACCGTTGCCGACAAAAAAGGAAATGATAATTGCACATATCGCACCGATGGCGATTATAATTGTGACCGTTATGACATTAGATTGCATCAGCGTAGTTAAATCCGCTAACGCTTCACTCTTATCGATTTCTGTTACGATTGCCCACTTTAATCCTGCGGCATCAATGGGTGAATAGGTCGATAACACTTCAACCCCACGATAGTCTTCGATAAGAGCTGAACCATTGTCCCCTTTCAAGGCCGCTTTGACACTGTCTGTGGCCACAGCTTGCTGGCCGATAGCGGATGATTTGCCTTTTATTTGTTCGATAGTTTCGGTTGAAATATTTACATTTTTCAGGGTCTCAAAGTACTCCTTGGGAGATTCCAGCAAAAATCTAGACTCGCTTCGTAGTAGCATGTCAGGTCCAGCAAGATAACTCTCCCCAGAGGCTCCGAGTCCCGCGTTGCTCCAATTTCCGTCAAAAGTCATGATGCCATTTATCTTATCGATGGGCATTTGGAATATAATCACACCTTCATTTTTTCCATCGATAACAATAGGACTTGCCATGAATGAAGCTGGTGCTTCATAGGAAGGGAAATAAGGGGCAAAATCTTCAAGATAATATTGGGACTCACTTTGATTTTTAGCTTGTTTAAACGCCTTTGCTAATCCAGTATCTGAATAAGGGCCAGATACTAAGTTAGTTGCGTAATCGAGTTCTTTGAATACGGAGTAAACCACGTTACCATCTACATCAACCAAGAAAATATCGTAATAACCAAATTCTTGTAAAAAGCTTCTGAGGCTAGGGTGGTGTATCTTATGTACTCGGTCGTATTCGGTGTCTAGTGAGTCTGCGTCTAATAAGTGTTTTTCTCCGAGAGGGTTTTGGTTAGCACCTATATATCTTGCTTGTAGCGCGGTTGCTTTTGGAGAAAGTGCTTTAAGCTTCCCTAACTCGTTTGCTGAGTTTCCACCATTTGATGACTTGTAGGTGGGTGCAAAACTGGATGTGTAATACCGTTTTAACTTCTCTATGTCTTGAGTGTGTACTTGCTCTGTAGGGTATTGCGAAAAGGCTGAAGAAAACTCAAGCATGGCCTGTTGTGTACCATATGAACTGGCCATTGAAGTTAACTGACCTTTTATGGTCATAAAGTAGTTTTCTATTTCATTTTTTTTAATTTCTCTTACGGAGGTAAGCTGGTTTAAGGAACGTTTATATAATGCTTCCTCTGCCAGTAATGCTGACTCCCAACCAGTAAATACTCCAGCTGAGGTGATGGCTAAACTACACATTAGTGCAGAAGCTATGACTATTTTTGTGGCAATTTTCATTTTGGTCGATCCTTGCTCCGCTATTTTCCTTTTGCCGAGTGCACAGAGACTGCATCGGATTGCATTAATAACAATAGTGTCATTAGTGGTGTTTTTGCAAATACAATTACGATATCAACGCTAATAACGATTAGAGTTTATCCTGTGTTTCTGTCAAAAGTGGGGATTGGGGGAGGATTATAAGCAGTGCTTATCTCGGGTATGTTATTGGCAAAATGAGTATTTGTTGGGCCAAAGTATGGACTGGATAACAAAGCCTAGACAGAGAAGACGGTTGGGGAATAATTTTTTTGGAGCAAGTTTTTCATTAGGCATTACCCACATATCTATGCTTAGCAAGCAAAGCCTTTGATGAAAAGAAGAGGTAGCGAATAAAGCTTTGCTCTGGCAGAGCTAGATACTATTCGTTGCTTTTTAAAACTTGAAGTTTGGCGCGAATAAACTCACTATGATCAACATAAATCAGTTCGGCGGTTTTGCGGATAACGGCATCTTCTAGCGGGTCAATGACTCCATCAGCGTTGGCTACTTCCCACATAGATTTGATCAAATCAAAACGCGCCACTTGACTTAATTCTCTCAGTTGGGAAGTAAACTCATAAAGAGAGGTCGACTGACTGCTAATCATTCGTGCGCGAGCAAGAAGCTCAGCTGCTTGTGCGCCGTCTATGTCCAATAGGCGAGCGAGGAGTGAATTTTGGGCCTGAGTTTCGGTATCACTGATGTTATGGTCAGCGCTGGCAACCTCGCACAGCAAACATGCCATTGCCAGATTTGGATCTGTGTTGTCACGTTTACTGAGGTCGTGTCCTTCGACTAACTGCTTAAAAAGCGTCGAGATAGAATTCAACATGTCATGGACCTCAAAGTATTCTGTTGTTTTTATAAATAGTGACTATTCTCGTCGAACACAAGTGTTTTGACAAAAAGATGACTTTTCTTCGAGTGGAGGAAAGTCGATTTCTTCACCTTCTCCTGTCAATATCGAGACACGCTTAGGTTTACCCTGCTGGTCCAGCTTCAATTCGCCAACGGCACTTGCATTCACCAAATATCGAGATCCTTGTATATTCGGTTGGCGTTTTTTGACTTTGAGACGCTTTCGTTTAGTGAAAAAATTGAGCAGTGAACTAGGAGAGTAGAATACTCTGTCTAAGTGATCGCAACATCCAAGTAAGGGCTCTGGAAATTGGTTTTTAAAGCCACTTGATGTGATTTGATAAATATTTGGACTAGAGCGGCGAAAACGAAGTTTTACATCATAGGCAAACGAATAGTGTACATCGCCAGACAAGATGACAAAATTACTTGGTGTTTTTGTGTGGGTAAAAATACTCAGTAGGGTATTGGCACTGCCACGATGCGCCATCCAGTTTTCCGCATCAATGACCAAAGGTTGGCCGATCACCGTCATTCCTTTTTGTAACGCTTCAATAAACTTCACGCCAAAAATAGGGGCAGCCGATACGACGATCACTTTATCTTGAAACATTAACTCTTGCTGAAATTCAATAAGAGCTTCCCAATCCATCAAACCAGAAGGCTTGTTCATACGAGACTCAGAGCGCCAGCGTCGAGTTCGTGTGTCGAGAACAACCACTTTCGGTGACGTTTCGATAGTATAATGCCAGCGTTCGAAACTGTATAAATAGCGGATAAAATCGTGATGATGTTGTGCACTCGGCTGTTTGAAGTAGCCCAAACCAAGAGATAAAAACTCTTGATTGAAGTTGTCAGGCTGATTTCCCCACCCTTGACAAAGCCAGTATGCCATTAAAGCATTACCGATAATTTGATAAGAAAATGGATTGGTATAGGCCGCTTTCTCCCAACCTATGGTTAAGTTCCAATCATCGGTGACATCGTGATCGTCGAAAATCATATAGGTAGGCAGGTGAGCAAACAGCCGTTGGACTTGTGGCAGTCCGTCGACAAATTCTGTTAGGCGATCGTATTCGCCCTGCCACTTTTGTTGGTAGTATTCACTGATGGCCTTGCCGTTGGGAGTATACGCTACCTCACGCAAGCGGTCTCGATTGATGCATGGCCAGAGAGTCGGTGACCAGACCAGCAAGTACATCACAAAGTATTCGGCGAATGTTATTAGATGATTGACGCTTTCGCGCGCGCTGAATATAGGAATATGTCGTTTAGGTAAAAACCGTCTAATCCAAGTTTCTTCACCAAAGTGATGAGGGAGGATGTTGTCACGGCCGTAAAAGCAATCGGGATGTTGGTACAGCTGTTTTGCAGACGCCAGTGGAGCGTCGGTAAAGGTTTCGTCAGGTAATCCTAGTAATTCGATAGTTTGCACTATCGCATCAAGCATAGGGCCCGATACATGATCAGCATATATTTGATCGCCACTCATCAATAACATATCCGGCCTGTCACTCAACGGCTGCGATGCGAGCTTATTGTCCATCGCAACTAAGGCATCTTTGCTAGGATGATCAGGATTGCGGCAAGAACCATGCAAGACGTAATCGGCTTGAGTGGAGATTTTGAAGGTCAATGCCGATTCGTCACCGTGGAGTAAATGTGGGTATAGCTGGCTAAGAGGTCCATCTTGGGTGTGAAATTCATAGCTAAGGGCAACATTGGTTGGGAAAGGGTGCTTAAAGTGCGCTAACGTAACATAGCAATGTTGTCCAATTTTTACTTGATGGCATGCTTCAAGAGATTGCTCGAAAATAACGCCACGATCAGGTTCATGGTTGAGAGAAAACTGTCCTTCAAGTGGGCGACTAGTGACTAACCAGAACACCAATTCATTGGCAGAGGACTTTCTTAGCAGAGGACCAGCGATTAGAAACGGAAGTTGAGGTACTATCTTCATTAAAACTCTGTTGGATCCTTGGGTACATCGGGGTCTTCTAAGATCTCTATAATTTCTGAGCTCGACATCTCATGCCCCATGAGAAATAACGCCAGCATAGCATCTGCTTTGCTTTTTGTATCGGAACTTTCATCGAGAATGTGTTCAAATCTTTTTCGAATCATATCAATTTCATGCTCAACAAAGCCACGACCTTCTTCATCGCCTTGTGTGTCTTCCGGTGCATTGTCAAATTCAAGAAACAGCATGTCTTGATCAAGTTGCGTGTTGACCAAGCGTTCAGGCAGCCAAATATCTCCTGTCACAATCTCGGGATCTTGAGTTTCATCGAGTGCATCGATTATTTTTTTTAAGTCTGAGGCTTTCACGATTTTTTCAAATTAAGTCAGCATATACTCTTATATTAACGGTGAATTGCCCTTAGCGATAAGTAAAAACGTATTTAGTTTTATCCGCTAGGTGCAATTTTGTGTGTCTTGCTAGTTTTAGGCTTAAAAATGAACAGCATACTGTCATATTCGTCGCTGATGGTTTTAATGACAACTCCAACCAGCGTTTCTTTTGCAAACGAGCAAGATCAATGGGGTATCGCCGCAGTATATCGAACCGCGTCAATTCCTTTTGAGACCGCTAACAATGACCAAGCTGTCGGAACTTTTGTTCCCATGATGTACTTTGAAAATGAGCATGTCTTCATCGACGGACTTCAAGGTGGGCTGCATCTCTGGCAATCGGAGGATGAAAAGATTCAGTTCAATGCCTTGATGCGAATGAGGTTTGTTGATATCCCTGCTTCTGAGCAGAATGCTAATGGGGGAGATACGGTCGATTTTGGTGGTCAACTGAGCTATTCAATCACAGAGAGGTGGCGAATGAATACGGAGCTTATGACAGATGATGAGTTTCGATTTCACGCTAACTTGGGTCTCAAAGGGCATTACGAGTATCAAGATTGGGAACTGAATCCGTTTGCTGAGATAAGGTACAAGGACGCAGATTTTAACACCCATTATTATACGTTTTCTGATGTAACGGATGAAAGACTTGGGGCAGGAGTAGATCTCAGAGTGGGGTTGGACGCTCGTTATCATGTCTATTCCAACCTCTATTTACTCGGAGCAGCGAGCGTACGTCGTTTGGATAGCAATGCTTATCGCTCGTCGACCGTTGAAGACAGATATCAAGGTGAGGTTTTTGTTGGTTTTGGTATTTTTAATGATAAATCTTCACCGCCAGATACAAAACTCAGCCACTCTAGATATGTCAGGGTAGCGCATGGCTGGGCCACGCCTTCGAATATTGGAGAGATACTTGCTCTGGAGACAGAATCAGACCAATACAACAATCAAATGAGCTCTTTTTTCTATGGCCATCCGTTAACCGATCAATTATTTGGTGTTCCTATGGAACTCTATTTTACACCGGGAATTGCTCATCACTGGTCTTCGGACGTCCAATCAGCCAGTACAGAATACATTGCTGCGATTAAGGTGTATTACACAATCGACTGGCCATTTACATGGAGGCTTGGATTTGCTGAGGGTATGTCTTTTATCGATAGTATTACCTACATAGAGCAAACAGAAATGGATGAAAAAGGCTACAAAGCCAGTAATCTTCTCAATTACTTGGATTTATCACTTGATGTGAATCTAGGAGAACTGGTCGGTTATTCTGAGCTCAACAAAGTGTGGTTTGGGTATTCACTTCATCACAGAAGCGCAATATTTGAGCAAGCTTCTCAGTATGGGCGCATTAAAGGAGGCAGCAATTACAATACCATTTATTTACAGTTCGATTTTTAGGCAGTGACATAATGATGTTTACTCGCCTTTCTCGTACTTTAATCAGGCAGGTTTGAGATATTTTTATTCTTGGCTGTGATACAATGCGAGCAGTTTTATGGAGTAAAAAGAATAGGTAATGCTTTGACATCGTCACAGCCCAAAACAGAATCTGCCACAGAGCATAAAGTCCAAGCCAATACGGCATCATCTTTACGCAGCGCTCTGAATCATTGTATGTTAAAAGACCGGTTTCGACTGAGTAAGCGTATCTCTGGTGCGAACAAGATAAAAAAAGACCAATCACGTCATGCCGTCTTCGATGAAATTGCTTTGGATATCGCCAAGTCCATGATGGAAGTGGAGCAAAGAAAGAACGCCAAACCCACGATTGATTATCCTGATCTCTTGCCAGTGAGCCAAAAACGGGACGATATTGCACAAGCGATACAAGAGAATCAGGTGGTGATTATTGCAGGTGAAACCGGCTCAGGAAAAACGACCCAGTTACCCAAAATATGTGCAGAGCTTGGTCGAGGACAGTTTGGCTTGATTGGTCATACTCAGCCAAGACGTCTTGCGGCTCGTTCGGTTGCTAGCCGTATTGCCGAAGAAATGGGCACCAAGTTGGGTGATTTTGTTGGTTATAAAGTTCGATTTAACGACCAAATCTCAGACCAAACTCAGATCAAACTGATGACAGATGGTATTTTGCTGGCCGAAATTCAACACGATCGGTTCTTAAATCAATACGACACCATTATTATCGATGAAGCTCACGAGCGAAGCCTCAATATTGATTTTATCTTAGGCTACCTAAAAGAGCTTCTGCCTCGTCGTCCAGATCTAAAAGTTATCATCACGTCGGCAACCATAGATCCGCAGCGTTTCTCAAAGCATTTCAATGATGCACCAATTATTGAAGTGTCGGGTAGAACGTACCCTGTTGAAACTCGATACCGTCCGTTGAGTGGAGACGAAGATGTTGATCGAGACCAGTTAGAAGGCATCTTTGAGGCGGTAGATGAGTTATGCGATGAAGGGCTAGGCGATATTCTTATCTTTATGAACGGTGAGCGTGAGATTCGTGATACCGCTGAAGCGCTGAGTAAAAGAAATTTAAAAAGTACCGAAATTGTGCCCCTCTACGCTCGCCTTTCTGCGGGAGAGCAGAATAAGATTTTTCAACCTCACGCAGGGCGCCGAATTGTATTAGCCACCAACGTGGCCGAAACTTCCTTAACGGTTCCGGGTATTAAGTATGTTATTGATCCGGGAACGGCTCGCATTAGTCGTTATAGCTATCGAACTAAGGTGCAGCGGCTACCGATTGAGCCTATCTCTCAGGCGAGTGCCAATCAGCGTAAAGGTCGGTGTGGTCGTGTTGAGGAAGGCATCTGTATTCGCTTGTATTCAGAGCAAGATTTTGAGTTACGTCCTGAATTCACAGATCCTGAAATTCTACGCACTAACCTAGCGTCGGTTATCTTGCAGATGACCGCTCTTGGTCTGGGTGATATCCAAGCATTTCCATTTGTCGAAGCGCCGGATAAACGCAATATTCAAGACGGTGTGCGCCTTTTGGAAGAGTTGGGTGCAATTGACGATAAAGCCAAAGATGCGAAAAAACGTCTTACACCAATAGGTAGGCAACTTGCGCGCATCCCGATTGATCCTCGCTTGGCTCGTATGGTACTTGAAGCCCCAAAATACGGTGCATTAAAAGAGTTGATGATTATTGCATCGGCTTTATCCATTCAGGACCCAAGAGAAAGACCAAGCGATAAACAGCAGTCTTCTGACGATAAGCACAAACGCTTTTTCCACGAAGATTCTGATTTTCTGACCTTTGTCAATCTTTGGGACTATATTCAAAAGCAGCAAAAGTTGTTGTCGGGAAATCAATTTCGCAAGCAGTGTAAGCAAGATTACCTCAATTACCTCAGAGTAAGAGAGTGGCAGGATGTGTATTTTCAGATCCATCAATCGATGCGTGAGATGGAATATAAGCTGAATGAGGAACCGAGTAGTTACGACAAGGTTCACAGTGCGATTCTGGTAGGTCTCCTATCTCATATAGGTGTGAAGGATCAAGAAAAGAATGAATATCAAGGTGCACGCAATGCACGTTTTCATATTTTCCCTGCTTCGGGTTTATTTAAAAAGCAGCCTAAATGGATAGTGTCGGCGGAATTGGTGGAAACGTCTAAATTGTGGGGACGCATCATTGCGAAGGTGCAGCCAGAGTGGATCGAACCACTGGCAAAACACTTAATTAAAAGAAGTTACAGCGAGCCCCATTGGTCGAAGAAACGAGCAGCAGTAATGGCACATGAGAAAGTGATGCTATATGGCGTACCAATTGTGCCTAAACGTTTGGTTAACTATGGGAATATTGATCCTACGGTCAGTCGAGAGCTGTTTATTCGCAGTGCATTGGTTGAAGGTGAGTGGGAAACCAGACATGCGTTTTTTAAAAACAATCGCAAACTGCTGCAAGAAGTGGAGCAATTAGAACATAAATCTCGACGCCGAGATATTTTGGTCGATGATGATGAGTTATTTGATTTCTATGATCAGCGTGTCGGAACAGAGGTTGTGTCTGGTAAGCACTTTGATTCATGGTGGAAGAAAGCATCGCAAACCAATAGTGAATTGCTGAACTTTGAAAAAGAGATGCTGCTTAAGGGAGATGCTAGTCATGTAACCGATTTGGATTATCCAAATTTCTGGCATCAAAATGGTCTAAAGCTGAAGCTGAGTTATCAGTTTGAGCCTGGCGAGGATAGTGATGGTGTCACCGTGCATATTCCTTTGCCCATTCTTAACCAAGTAGACCAATTCGGTTTTGACTGGCAAATACCGGGACTCAGGCACGAATTGGTGGTAAGCCTTATCAAATCTTTGCCAAAAACCTTACGTAAGAATTTTGTACCTGCCCCCAATTATGCAGACGCATTTCTTGCTCGGGTTGCGCCCGCTGAAAGCCCACTTCTAGACGCGCTAGAGAAAGAGTTGCGTCGCATGACAGGGGTTGAAGTGCTACGTGAAAACTGGAATCTTGAGCAGGTCCCCGATCATCTGAAAGTGACATTCCGAGCGGTTGACCATAGAAACCGCAAGCTCAAAGAAAATCGTGATCTACATCTTTTGAAAGAGAGCCTGAAAGACAAGGTCCAAGAGACCCTGTCCAAAGTGGCGGATGATGATATTGAGCAAAGAGATCTCAAGAGCTGGAGCTTTGGAGAACTGCCTAAAGTTTACCAACAAAAACGTGGCGGCTATGAGGTTAAGGCTTATCCGGCCATTGTGGACGCAAAAGACAGTGTTGAAATTAAGCTGTTTGAAACGGCAGATGAACAGTCTTTGGCAATGCAATCAGGTCAGCGTCGTCTGATTTTGCTCAATGTGCCATCGCCAATAAAATATTTGCACAGCCATTTACCAAACAAGTCTAAGCTTGGTCTTTATTTCAATCCATACGGGAAAGTACTGGATCTTATCGATGACTGTATCGCTTGTGGCGTGGATAAGTTGATGGAAGAGCAAGGTGGGTTAGTTTGGCAGCCAGAAGAGTTTGAACAGCTCAAAGAGCATGTGCGATCTGAGTTGGGCGAC
The DNA here is from genome assembly GCF_030161235.1 of Vibrio zhanjiangensis. Taxonomy (GTDB): domain Bacteria; phylum Pseudomonadota; class Gammaproteobacteria; order Enterobacterales; family Vibrionaceae; genus Vibrio; species Vibrio zhanjiangensis. Next base: position 44,583 of record NZ_BSPW01000010.1, read on the forward strand.
ACAGTTGTTGAGATTGCTAAAAAAGTTGAGGTAATTTTGACGACAGCCTTCAATATTAACAAAAAATTGAAAGGGAAAATTGATTTCTCAATGGCATTCGCCTTATCTGATATAAAAGCACAAATTGAAGGACTTATATTTAAGGGTTTTGCGACAGAATGTGGCTGGAAACGTTTGCCGGACATACTTCGCTATATGCAGGCGATTGAGAAGCGCATGGAAAAGCTGCCGATCGATCCGAATAAAGACCGCCTGCACATGCTCAAGATTGAGTCTGTTGCTGAGGATTATCAAGAACTATTAAATAAAATCCCCCAAGGGTTGACGGTTCCGGAAAAAGTGAAGCAAATTCGGTGGATGATTGAGGAACTGCGTGTGAGCTATTTTGCTCAGCAGTTAGGTACACCCTATCCAGTGTCGGATAAAAGAATTAAGAATGCAATTGATGATTGTTAACAGGTGTATCGGCCACGTGTCGCTTTAGGTACGTAAATTGCTTTATTGGAAAACACAGTAAAGTTTTTGACTGAGAGAGGCAGAGGATTGCCGCAGCAGTTTCTGTCATGGAAAATAGAGAAGGCTAACTATGAAAAAATCACTACTTGCGCTGGCATTGCTCAGTATTTCAGCAACTGTATCGGCAGATTCGTTGGTATACGGCGGGGCTAGCGTTGGACAAACGGACCTCAATGGGGAAACGACTACTTCTTATAACGTGCATGTTGGAACGGGTATTTTGCCTTTTATCGGCCTTGAAGCGGGGTATCAAGACCTCGGAAAGTTTGATCGTGTTGATTACAACGGTATCAAAACTAACCTAACCGGCAGTGCTATTTATTTTGCCGCAAAGCCTAGTATCGACTTTGGACCACTCCATGTTTATGGAAAAGCAGGGGTACATTCCTACAATCTAAAAGCAGATGGCGGGTTTGATGAAGATGAAGTTGATGTGATGTACGGCGTTGGCGCTGAGTATTTTGCACCAGGACCTGTACCGATTTCTTTTGGTGCAAGTTACAATGTGTTTGGTATGAAAGACGATGATATTACTAACTTCTCTTTGAATGCGACCATCCACTTTTTGTAATATTCATTTTTCGTAATATCGACGCATAAATAAAAGCTTGGCTTTAGCCAAGCTTTACAAAGCCTAACACCTCTCATTGGTAGCACAAGTTGCCTTAATGTCCTGTACGCTTCCTCCTGTATTAAAACTCCTCTGCCTCCCTTATTGACTTGAATAGCCTGCCATTTCAGCAGGTGCGTTATTTATTCAACAAGATGCAATCAGTTCAGATGATCTACTTAGCATGACTATGAGAGTGTTGCTTTTGGATAGATATCAGGGTTTCACCTTATTTAACCTTCTTTATTGCTCAATATAATCCGCCATTAACGAGAAAAGAAGCTTTATATAGCTCATTTATTTCAAGTTTGAGCAGGTTCACTGCCGAACCTGACTTGCTGATAAATTAAACTTTAAGGTAACCTGATGTCATACTTTGTAAAATTTAAAAAAGACTACTTATATAAAAAATATAAGTGGTTGTTAACAATCTTTTTTACTTCTTTTATTTTGGTCGGATGTGGTGGTGGAGATGATAAACCTAACTCGGGTGTCCCAGCAACTCCAGCGAGTCCAGCAACTCCAGTGAACCCAGAAACACCAGCAACCCCAGTGAATCCGGCTGTTGAAGATAGTGAGGTAGTGTACTGGGATTTTGACCTAACTTATCCAAAAGATACAAATAGAGTTGCTACAAATGAATATTTTGACTCTTGGGGTAGTTTAGATGATGAATTGAAATATAAAGTTATAGAACAATATGGAAAAATACTAGACCTTGTAGATGAAACGACTGATATATATAACATAACTCGTAATGATCAAGAAGTAATTATTAAAGATGTATATTCTAGATTCTATTCTATGAAAAGAGTGGATGGAACTGACATCGATTTAAGTATATACGATGATTATTTCGATGCATATAATAATAGAAATGTTCATCTAGAAGATATGATGAATTATGCTTTAGTCTCTATGAATTTTTTCAAGGACCAATATTATGCATATAATAGATATCATCATGTGAAGCAAGATATTCAAAACTTCAATCAAATAACTCATGACTACAGTGAAGCATTATTGCAACAAATGCGATCTGCTCCGGACTTTGTAGAGCAGTATACCGCTAATCTACCAGGTAACGCTGACCAGAATGTTAATTTTGATGGCCTATTTCAAAATGATGTTTTTGCTGTATTGAATCAAGCGAATTTTCCAAGTGTGAGTGCTGAGGACTATCGAACGGGTATACAAGAAGCCTATGAAGACTTCAAAATTAAATGGGTAACTCAGGAAAATGAACAACGTAGAAGTGCTGGAAATCCTAGATTAATATTAGATCCAGACATGCTTGATAGACCATTATCGGCTCAAGAACGTATTGATTTTCTAAGACCTGATCAAATAACTCAACTTTATTTGTGGGGGGATGATCTACACAGGGATTGGGAAACGATCAAGAACAACCTACCTCAAGACATAAAGGATAGCGTATACTTTATGATGGTTGATATACCGAAAAAAATGCAGGAAAGCACCGAGCTAACGAATGAAGAGATAGATGAGTTAAAGAATATATGGGCACACCATGTATTAAATACAATGGATGGGTGTCATGATGGGAAAAGAAGCAAGTTAAGGAAGTTAATACCATCAATTCCAATTGAGGCGTTAGCAGATCTAGATGGATTTTATCATTCAGAGCTACCAGTACTTGGTAAAGTCTCTGCCATTATGGAAAAGTATAAAAGACAAAAAATAAAATCATTGTTTGGTTTAAATCGATTTAGTGCAGAGCAAACCCTATATACAGATTTAGGTAATATGCTTAGATTAGGTCCAGCCGTTGGTATTCTAGAAAAATTCCCAAGATTAGAATATGGTACTGCTAATTGGTTTGGACGTTATTTAGAAAATGCTCGCACAGAACAGCAGGTTATTGACTTATTTAATGGTGTTAGTCGAAATGAAATGATCAATGCGGTAATGGCAGATCTAAAAGACAGTGAAGATGATTTGGAACACTTAATATCTCTTAAAGATATTGAAGACGTTAGCAAGGGCGTTCCGGAAATGATATATGAAAAAAGAGTCCGAGAGTATAACGTATATTTGATGGGTGAGGACCCAGCAAACTACGCTCTTAGCTATATCCTTGAACCAGATACAGGCCCAAATAACGAGGCAAGTGGGCGAGTGACAGAGAAAACGGTAGAATTAATGCTATTTTCGTTAGGATATCTTAATTAGTGTAATAGCACTTCAATACCTAAGCGCAGCCTAGTGGCTGCGCTTATTCTATTAGCTTAATTATTTTACTCTGAGACTTTATTTACTGGTTGCTGGTATCATCGGTGAAACAAACTTAAGTAGCTGCACCAGTATCAATAGCTTGTTTTATCTGCTCTGGTGTTGAAATACCAAAGCCGAGTAGAACGGGTTGCGCCATCTATTTTGCTGTAAACCAAGTATTGATCTTGGACCACTTGATGCATACGGAAAAGCAGGGGGGCTATTCCTACAACCTAAAAGCAGATGGCGGGTTTGATGAAGATGAAGTCGATGTAAGGTATGGCGCTGGTGCTGAGTACTTTGCCCTTAGACTTGTGCCGATTACCCTCGGCGTGAGTAATGTGTTTGGTATGAAAGACGACGATATTACTAACTTCTCTTTGAATGAGACCATCCACTTTTTGTAATATCAACGTTTAAATAAAAGCTTAGCTGTTTTCGGCCAAGCTTTTTTCATTTTTATCCTGCCATTCAAGTTTTTAGCTAAAAATCTAATTTTTTGAAAGAATTAACAATAAATTAGTTTCTAGTTTTTCTTTATCATCCTAAGGGATTGATTCTTAAATCGATATTTGTGGCATGGTTTTTGATAGTGATCATTTCGGGTACCAGTCTATCGTGTAAACTTTTTTGCTTTCTTTCACATCCGGATTTTAAGTTATTAAGGCTCACTCTATGAAAATATTGAAGGTACTGTGCAATCAATTGTGACAAAAAATTCGCCCCAAATAGCACATAGTACTCAACGAAAACTTGGAAAATAATTTATTTCGAGATTGACAATGATGAACTCTATTGCCCTTCCAGGGCTTTCCCAAATCCCCGATACAGTAAAAGCCGTGTTAAAGCAGTTTAGCAGTTACGATGACCCTTGCTTGGTTTTGCTACACTGCAGTGCCACACAAGAAGTAGTCGAAGCGACATATCAGCAAGTGGTGGAAACAAATGACTGTGAAGCCTCAAAATTGCTTTGTCTAGAACAGAATATTCGCTTTTGTCACTTATTCTGTGATTATCGCAACGCCAATTTTATCGCTCACGACTTAACTGATACACTGAACCAACAAGGCTATGCAGCGAAAATCTCACTGTTTCGACACAACTGTATCACTGATGTGCAAGATACTTATCGATGGAATGTAACTCAATTACTCGCGTTGCTAGAAAGCAGCGATCCCGTAGCCATCAACGACTTTTGTGATAAGCATAATTGGCAAGGTATCAGCCAATACCTTGAAGCCGATGAAGTAGCCCGCTTCGAGGTTGAAGAAAGAGATTCCGAAAAAGTGGTTATTCCTGCCGTTGACCAAGGTGATAACATTACAGCACCTCTACAGGAGCTCTACCCCTTTATTGTTAATCTGCCTAAGGGAAAGATGCTGTGGCACTATGTGTTGAGTGGTGAGCTTGATGCAAAAATCCCATTAGCTGAATGCTTACTCGACCTCGACTCGGTACTGATTACCCGACATGCTAAACGTTACAGCCCAAATTTCTACCGTCATATTATACGCAAATGCAATCACGATACTGTGCCACCGCAGCATAATATATTGCGTAACTTGGATGAGGTTTTAGAACCTCTTCATCAAGTACTATTATCCGAGCCCCATCATCGCCAAAATCAAGAGCAATTTTTACGTGTGGTGGATATCTTCTTCCATCTTCTTGACCAACAAGACTTACCGAAAACCTTGAATCAAATCTTAGTCAAAGACAAAGAGACCGCATGTATCAGTTCCTTTGAATTTGAACGCCGTTACACGCTACCGAGTGAAACACTAGATAACAATATTTGTCCGAAAACCAAAAGAAAAATCAATCAAATCATCGACTCACTTGATCTTTTCTATACGAGTGACTACGAGGATTATCAGGAAATAGAACAAGTATTTAGCACTAGCCGTCATACATTTAACTACCAACTTTGGTTACGTGATGATGAGGAACAACAAATATTGTGTCGTTTGGTTGGTGCTATTTTGCTCAATATTGACTATTCAGCAGGACATTTCGATCACTATACTGAAGCGCTACAAAAATGGGTCAGTCACGGATTGTATAGAGATGTGTTTAAACAAATTACGGAGAACTGTGATGCTCCCCAAGAGCTCTTACGGATGTGGCTGTTAGAGGGGAAACAAGCGTGTTTTACTGCGCTCGTTGATGAGCTTAGTTCGAAGCTTGACGGCGACTATACCGCATATCACAATGCTGATATCGGTGTTACCCAACAGCAATACAGCCTTTTTGATTCGACGAGTATTTTTGGTCCAATCCTTGCCACCTGCTACTGGTTTTACAAAGTGAGTCAAGATGACTTTGCCAAACGTGTCATTTTGCTGAGTATGGCATTAGCACCTCAAGCGACGCTCACCTATATGTCTGGACTATACCGAGAATCATTTCGGGGATTTGTTGCACCAGCAATTAAAAACGCTTTCGTTATGCCTTTGTATGACATGGGTGTTTCCTATATTGACCTGTGTGCATTTGATATTAATATAGCTGTGGAAAATGATGAGATGGAACTCGAACCATTAGTTCAACGCTATGCTGGGCTTGATCAAGATGAGCGTGAAATATGGAACTTAGCGATCAATAAACTTTCCTCTTATAGCCGTGACTATTTCTATCTCAACGTCAATCGTTTACATCCGCAACTGAAAACACCACTCCGTGAATTTCGTTCTATTGTAGTGAACGAAATCATGTCCTGCGTTGCTAACGAGGATAAAAATGTCGACATCGGCACCTGCAGAAAATTTGCTCTTCGTTTCCTTGATGGTGAAATGAGTTTCAACCAGTATCAAAGTTTTGTTCATGATTACGTAGATGTGAGTAAGTTTGATCTACCACCAGATTATTATCGAGATAAAGCGCCTAAAATTCTGCCACAAATACTCACAGAACCTGACATCGCAACTCAGCTGCGATGGGTACAATTGTTTTGTTGTGAAGCAACACCAAATAATCTTGGGTGGATTAAATCGTTCCGTCGTCACTCAATACACAATGAAAAGCTCCAGAATATACTGTTAGAACATTTATTTTTCGAGCAACTTGTACACGAAAAGAGCTTGTCATTCTGCGATCGCCAAACGATCGAACTTAGTGATTTGGCGCCTGATTGGCTCGAATACTGGCGCGAATATCAGAAACACATGACGCGCAAAATCAAAAGCTTATAAACGCCAAGAGGATATTAATATGATTGATATGCAAGGTATTCTTAGTGAGTATTTGCCATTACAGCTGATTCGTTTTGGAGATGTGTATGCCGATGAAGGTGGGGACCCACATGCGTGGTTAAATGAGTATGATTTCATCTGGAAACCAATAAGCGATAGTAGCTCTTATATTCCAGTATTACTTGGTGATGAAGTGGTACGCTTCGGGCCTGATAGTGATCGAAATAAGGTGGAGAATCTTGTTCGCCGCATCAATGGACAACCACTACGTATGCCAAAAATTTCAATATGTTCGAGTAAATATATGTTACTCGTTGCCAATGAACTCTCTGACGAATTGGAGTTTACAGATAAGCTTGGCATTACTCGTTCGGCAAGCGAGGTTTATGACGCAGCTGGTCATCTGCATACTAATTTCACCGTATTGTCATTCCATAAAGTGTTTTTTCATCAACGCTTTGAGACTCGTTTCAAGGATACTCCAAGTGATAAACGTTTACTTGTATGTATTGAACTTGACGCACATTCATCGACGTACCTTATCCACCAATCTTTACTTGAACGTTGGAAAAAATACGGCGTAGAAGAAGTCAATTATGATATTAAAGCCGAGCACTTAAGCCTTAATACACTCATGACCCTTGATTTCTATTGGCCTAACCGTCCTCGTAGCTTTGCAAATATGGATGATTTCCAACAAAACCGAAATGGGGATATTGGTGATTATTAGACGCAACAAATCCAAACAGAAAGATCTATTTACAGAGTTTTGTAGAGTATTTAGTCTATCTTATTTTAGGGCATTTTTGATTTAAAAATGGCAGAGCTGCTATATCAGCACTGCCATTTTATTAGGGGTAAGTTGATTCCTCTCTTACAGGAGTATTATTTATTGGTTGCCGCTTTCATTGGTGAGATAAACTTAGATAGCTGCACCAGCATTTCTTCTGGGGCTTCTGTGTGTGTTTCTATGATTTTAACCACTGCTGAGCCTGAAATCGCGCCGGCTGCACCTGCATCAATGGCTTGTTTTACTTGCTCTGGTGTTGAGATACCAAAGCCGAGTAGGGCGGGCGGGGCATTGTATTGATTGAGCCTGTCGAGTAAATCACTGACTGGCATATTGGCCTTTGTTTCAGCCCCTGTTACCCCAGCGCGCGAGAGTAAGTAGGTGTATCCGCTGCCTAGTTCCGCTACTGATTTTAATGTCTCGTCTGAGGCTGTCGGCGGCGCAATAAAAATAGGATCAATGCCATGTTTGGTTGCCGCTTCGACAAATTCGGCGCTTTCGTTTGTTGGCACATCGGCGATCAATACTGAGTCAATGCCCGCTTCGGCGCAGCGCTGATAAAAGTTGTCAATGCCGCGTGCAAACACTAAGTTGGCGTACATGAGCAGACCGATTGGCAATTCTGGGTACTTTGCACGAATTTCTCCGATCAGGTCAAAGCAGATCTCTGGGGTTGCGCCAGACTCAAGCGCACGAATATTCGCGCCTTGAATGGTGGGGCCATCGGCCAAAGGATCAGAAAAAGGAATGCCAAGTTCGAGTGCATCCGCTCCCGCTTCGACCAGCGTTTGCATAATTTTTAACGACTGAGCTGGGTTAGGGTCGCAAACCGTCACAAAAGGAACAAATGCGCCTTGGTTTTGCTCGTTTAAGCGTGCAAACATAGATGGGTAACGGCTCATTAGATCACTCCTTTTTCTTCTAAGATGGCATGTACGGTGAAGATGTCTTTATCGCCGCGTCCTGATAGGTTAACAACCAGTAACTGTTCTTTCTCTGGATTCTCACGAGCCATACGAAGGGCATGAGCAAGAGCGTGAGAGGACTCAAGGGCTGGAATGATGCCTTCACTGCGAGCCAACTCCTGAAAGGCGTCTAAGGCTTCATCATCGGTGACACTATCATATTCTGCTCGGCCTATAGCATTGAGGTAGGCGTGTTGAGGGCCTACTGACGGGAAGTCTAGCCCTGCGGAGACAGAATAGGATTCTTCTACCTGACCATTGGAATCTTGCATCAAGGGGGCTTTCATGCCAAAGAAAATGCCTGTTTTGCCGTGTTTTAGGGGCGCACCATGCTGGTTGGTATCAATCCCTTTGCCAGCAGGTTCTACACCGATAAGGCGTACATTTTCTTCATCAATGAAATCTGCAAACATACCAATGGCATTTGACCCTCCACCCACACAGGCAATCACCGCGTCTGGCAGGCGACCTTCACGGGCCAAAATTTGGTTTTTGGTCTCTTCACCAATCATGCGCTGAAAATCGCGTACTATGGTTGGGAATGGGTGCGGCCCTGCTGCTGTGCCCAGTAGGTAATGGGCTTGCTCATAGGTTGCTGACCAATCGCGAAGGGCTTCATTACACGCATCTTTTAGTGTGGCCGAACCTGAGTGAACAGGGATGACTTCTGCACCCATTAACTTCATACGAAATACATTAGGGCTTTGACGCTCTACGTCTTTAGCGCCCATATATACTCGGCATTTCAGGCCCAATAAAGCACAGGCTAGGGCAGTGGCTACGCCATGTTGACCCGCGCCGGTTTCGGCTATGATTTCGTTTTTGCCCATACGCTTAGCAAGCAAGGCTTGGCCGAGTACTTGGTTGGTTTTGTGCGCGCCGCCATGGAGAAGATCTTCTCGCTTTAAGTAAAGTTTAGTGTTTGTCCCTTTGGTTAAATTGCGTGTTAGGGTCAAAGCGGTAGGGCGACCCGCATACTCTTGCAGTAAGCCCATAAACTCGCTGCGAAAACTAGGGTCGTCTTGCGCGTCAATAAAGGCCTGCTCAAGTTGCTCGAGAGCTGGCACAAGAATTTGGGGGACATATTGACCACCATATTCACCAAAATAGGCATCAAGTTTTGCCATTGTTATATTCCTTTAATCTTAGGAGGTGGCGTTTACGAGTCCGCCACCTCAGTCGTTATATCTTAACTATCTTACTCGGACTCATTGTCAGTAGTTGCGAATCGCCGCGAAAGCTTGTTGCAACTTCTGGCGATCTTTTTTGCCCGGAGATAATTCAACCCCTGAATTCAGATCTAGTCCTAAACAGCCTTGCTCTGCGGCTTTTTGAGCATTAAAAGGTGAGATGCCACCTGCTAACATGACTTGTTTTTTCTCTTTTATGAGCGCCCAGTCGAATACCAAACCAGTGCCACCCGTTTGTGCGCCAACTTGAGTATCAAGAAGATGGCGGTTGACTGGTGGGTTGAGAAAACTCGGTAGCGAGTCCTTCACCCCATATGCTTTCCAAATCTCAATATCCTGATTGAGCTGAGTATGCAGAGTATCAATATAGTCTTGATCTTCTTCACCATGCAGTTGAACGGCATTTAACCCAAGTTGGTTGGCGAGATTGGCAACGGTTTCAACGTCGTGGTTTTGGAACACACCCACATATCGAAGAGGGGCACCTGACATGGTTAAGCGTGCGGTTTCAATGTCAACGCACCGCTTGGACTTGGCGACAAAAATCAAGCCACCAAATACAGCGCCAGCTTGGTATGCTTTTGCTGCATCATCTGGATTGGTTAAACCACACACCTTGTTTTCACCTAATGTCACTTTGCGCACGGCTAGTTCAAGGTCATCTTCTGCCATTAACGAGCTACCGATAAGAAAGCCATCGGCAAACTCGGCCAAGTCACGTACTTGCTGATGGGTGTAGATGCCCGATTCCGAAATTATCGTTGCGTCTGGTGCCAAATCACGTATTTTGGGAGCCAATTCTTTGGTGCGGTTTAGATCGGTTGTCAGATCGCGTAAGTTACGATTATTAATGCCAATCACTTTTGCTTTAAGTTCGACGGCTCGCTGAAGTTCTTCTTCGTTACTGACCTCGGTTAAAATACCCATATTGAGAGAGTGGGCGACGGCGGCGAGTGCCTTATATTCCTCATCGTTAAGTACCGACAACATGAGCAGAATAGCATCGGCTGAGTAATGACGAGCAAGATAAATTTGATAGGCATCGACAATAAAATCTTTGCACAGTACAGGCTGAGAAACTTGGCGTCTCACTTGTGGCAAAAACTCAAAGCTGCCTTGAAAATACTTTTCATCCGTTAGGACCGAGATAGCATCCGCGTGTTTATTGTAGACTGAGGCAATATAATCAAGATCAAAATTCTCTCGAATCAGCCCTTTCGAAGGAGAGGCTTTTTTACATTCCGTTATAAAAGCCGTTTTCTCTCCACTGAAAGCTTGATAAAAACTGCGATCAGATGGCGTGAGTGCCTCTTTAAACTCAGATAGAGGTAAAGACGATTTGTGTTCTTCTAGCCATAGGTATTTATCACGGACAATTTTGGCCAATACTTCCGCCATTTGAGCTTCCTTAACGGAGATATGTTCGGAAAGTTTATCTTGTGTCTGAGTCATGGATTTTACCTTATCCTAGAGTACTTATTTATGGGCTGATAACTGTTTCACGAGTTCAAATGCCTTACCTGAATTCATGACAGCAATAGCTTGCTGGGTATTGTCTTTGAGATTGTCACGACCAAAAAGCCTCATGAGGAGAGCGACATTGACTGCGACCGCACCGATTTGAGCATCTGTGCCTTTACCCGTAAGAATATTAGTGATGATGGCTTTGTTTTCCTCGGGTGCGCCACCTTTTATCGCATCTAGCGGGTGCGTGGCTAGGCCAAAATCTTCTGGGAATAAGGTGTACTCAATAATTTGCCCATTTTTGATTTCTGCCACAGTGGTTTGACCATGAATCGCCACTTCATCAAGACCACTGCCATGCACAACAGCCGCTCGTTTCATGTTCATCTTGAGCATGGTTTCAGCAATTGGTCTAACTAAATCTTCACTGTACACGCCCATAAGCTCAATACTTGGTCTAGCGGGGTTAATCAGTGGACCAAGAATATTGAATATAGTTCGCGTTTTCATTGTTTGGCGAACGGGCATCGCATGGCGAACCCCACTGTGATATTGAGGGGCAAAGAGAAAAGCTACGCCCAACTTATCCATCGCTGAGCGACTGGTTTCAGCGCTCATCGCCAGATCAATACCAAACGAATCCAACAAATCCGAAGAGCCGGATTTACTCGAAACACTGCGGTTACCATGTTTGGCGACTTTGAGCCCGCAAGCTGCAGCGACAAAGGCTGCGGTGGTTGAGATATTAATGGTATTGTGGCCATCACCACCAGTGCCGACAATATCGGCAAAATCATAGTCGGGGCGAGGAAATGGGTTTGCATTATCAAGCAACGCAGTCGCTGCGCCGGCAATTTCATCAGGTGTTTCACCTTTGATTTTGAGCGCGGTGAGTGCCGAAGCCATCAAAATCGGGTCCAGCTCGCCGCGAATAATGACATCAAACAGCTGCTTGCTTTCGGCTTGGGTCAGAGAGGTCTGTTGGTAGAGTTTATTAATTATATTATCCATGTCTCTTTCCTTATTGCTGCAATGCGTGTGTTTCTGAGTTTTCTAACGCCCATTCAATGGCATTTGCCAACAAAGTAGCGCCTTGCGTTGTCATGATTGATTCGGGGTGGAATTGAAAGCCACAGACTTTATCTTGTTCTTGCACCACAGACATGACTAAACCATCAACTTCTGCGGTAACCGTTAATGACTCTGGTACATCGGTTGCGACAAGAGAGTGATAGCGCGCGATTGCAATGGGAGAAGGCAAATTCTTATAGATGGCATGATGCTGGTGTTCCATCATAGAAACCTTACCATGGACAATATCACCAGCCCCAGCAACCGTACCGCCATAGGCCTCAACAATCGCTTGATGGCCAAGGCAAATTCCTATCATAGGCACTTTACCTTTGAGGTTATTGATCACTTCTGGCATTGAGCCTGCTTCTGATGGCGCGCCAGGACCGGGTGATAGCAGTACAACAGGGTTATCAAGATGATTTACCGCAGCTTCAATGGTCGATGCTGGAATGCTATTGCGATAGATGGTGACATCGTGTCCCAGAGAACGAAACTGATCGACCAAGTTGTATGTGAATGAGTCAAAGTTATCAATAAATACGATATTAGCCATCTGCTTACTGCTCCTTATGTGCTGATTGAATTGCAGCGATGACGGCTTGCGCCTTACTACGAGTTTCGTCGGCTTCTGCTTGAGGGTCTGAGTCAAATACAACACCGGCACCGGCCTGAATTTGTGCTATTCCATTCTCCACATAAGCAGAGCGGATGACGATACAAGTGTCTAACGTACCTTCGCCTGTTAGGTAGCCAACGGCGCCGCCGTAGCTGCCACGACGAGAGCTTTCTACATTGCGGATAAGCTGCATAGCACGAATCTTCGGTGCGCCTGTGAGAGTGCCCATGTTCATGCAGGCTTGATACGCATGCAGAGCATCTAAATCATCACGTAATTGGCCGACGACACGGGAAACTAAATGCATCACGTGGCTATATCTATCCACCTTTAATAAGTCTGCTACATGACGTGAACCCGCTTTCGAGATACGTGCAACGTCGTTTCGCGCCAAATCAACCAACATCATGTGTTCTGCATTTTCTTTCTTATCAGTACGCAGTTCGAGTTCGATGCGGCTATCCAAATCAAAATCAATTTGGCCATTGGGCTGTTTGCCTCGTGGACGTGTGCCTGCAATCGGATAGATTTCAACTTGATTGGTGTGTGTTTCGTACTTAAGGGCACTTTCAGGTGAGGCACCAAACAGAGTAAATAGCTCATCTTGCATAAAGAACATATATGGGCTGGGATTGCTTTGCTTTAATTCTTTATAGGCAACAAGTGGAGATGGGCAAGGAAGAGTGAAGCGGCGAGATGGAACGACTTGGAAAATATCACCTTTGACCACATACTCCTTAAGGTCGCGGACTATTTGACAAAAATCTTCATCATTGATGCTTGGTTTAGGTGATAAATCACTTCTTTTTTCGGCGACAGGTGAGTCTTTTAAGTGAGCACACTGATGTTGGATATCTTGTATACGTGCTTCTAAGTTGGCCTTTTCATCACTTGCTGCAAATAGGGTCGCTTGGACATCGCATGATTCACGTTGATGATCAACAACCAGCAAGGTTTCAGCAACGTAGAAGACATAATCTGGGCATTGATTGGAATGTACTGCGCTGCCAAGAGGTTCAAAGTTTGCTACTAGGTCGTAGGCAAACAGGCCACCAAGAAAGATAGCATGTTTATCTTGTTTGCTGATATCAAAACTGTGCTGTATCAGACGCAGAGCATCAAAAGACGACGCCTCACGCAGTCGAGAGTCTTCATCCAGCGTATTGCATGGTTCTTCAAATTCTAACGTGAGTTTTTCACCATCAAATGCATGATTGATGTTGCTGTGAATGTTTTGTGTTAAGTGCGCAAGCAATGATCGGCCGTTGTTGGTGAGAGCATGCATAGTGACAGTGTGTCCATAACAAACAATCCGCACCGCAGAATCGACAATTAATAGGCTTTTCAAGTTTTGCTTGGAGTCTATCTCAGCCGACTCAAGCAGCAGGCTATCGGTTTTGTTTTCGCACAATGTGTGGAATAAACGAGTAGGGTCCAGCGTGTAGGGTGCTGTCGTATGAATGACTTCCAAATCGCCTAACGTTTTGATTTCAATGGCCTTGTTCACAAGACCTCCTTTATTATTGATCATTTTACACTTCCCGCCGCATATAGTCGCACAAACAAGACAATCACCCAATGTGGAATTTGACCTAATTGTGATTGTAAGACCAGCTAAATGCATTATATTCGACAAAACAAAAAGCCCGCTTTATATAGCGGGCTTGATAACATTAATTGGGTAAATTAAAAGTATGTATCGGCCCACCTAGAACTTGTCCAAGAACGCCACCAAGAAACGCTTGCACTGCGATCGTGTTGACCGTTATTTGCAAGATTCGCTTTTTGATTTGAGTTAAATTCTTGTAACATGGTAAGTCCTAAATGAAATACTTTGTATTTGTGTACTAGTAAACTAGTTCATTGATAAAAAGTCAACTAAAAAATAAGTTTATGAAAATTGATTTACATAGTCATACGACTGCGTCTGATGGGCGATTATCAGTCAGCCAGCTGATAGACAGAGCAATCGAATTTGACATAGATGTGTTAGCCATCACAGACCATGATACCGTCGATGGACTGCAGCCTGCACATCATTATGTTGACTCAAATCAGTTACCGATCATCATTATCAATGGCATTGAAATATCGACCGTATGGCAAAACAAAGACATTCATATTGTTGGCCTTAACATTACCCCTTCATCTGATGCACTGACCGAGCTCATAGAGCAGCAAAAGCAACATCGTCACGTACGTGCACAATTAATTGCTCAACGTCTGGCCAAAGCCACTAAGGATGGGCTGTACGGGGAAGTGAAAGTGATTGCTGGTGAAGCCCCAATCACTCGCGCGCACTTCGCTAAGTGGCTAGTTGACAATGGTTACGCTAAAACGATGCAGCAAGTGTTTAAGAAATACCTGACTCGTGATAATCCGGGTTATGTTCCGCCAAATTGGTGTTCAATGAAAGAGGCGGTTGATGCAATACATCATGCTGGAGGCTTAGCGGTACTTGCTCATCCTGGACGCTATAATTTAACCGCAAAGTGGCTAAAAAGGCTAATCAGCGCATTTGTTGAAGCAGGGGGCGATGCTATGGAAGTTGCCCAACCACAGCAGGGACAACAAGAAAGACGTAATCTGGCAGATTATGCGATACAATACAACCTATTGGCTTCTCAGGGGAGTGATTTCCATTATCCCTCTCCATGGACAGAGTTGGGTAGAAACCTCTGGTTACCGTCTGGTGTCGAGCCAGTATGGAAAGATATGTCGTTTTATCACCCCACAGAAGGCTAAATTTTTTGGTCTAAATTTGAACACTTAGTTTGAGTTTATGGTTTGGTTGTTGATTAATAAGGTCGCAAGACTATAGCATTAACAAAATTATAGAGTCGAGAGACTCAGTGATGAGGAATTGTAATGAGCCAGTTTTTTTATGTACATCCAGAAAACCCTCAGGCTCGCTTGATCAATCAGGCTGTCGCCATCATACGCAATGGTGGTGTTGTCATTTACCCCACAGATTCAGGATACGCGTTAGGTTGTCAGCTGGAGAATAAGCAGGCGCTCGATAGGATCTGTAAAATTCGTAAATTGGATGAAAAGCACAACTTTACTCTGCTGTGCCGTGATTTATCCGAGATATCAATCTATGCGCGTGTTGATAACAGTGCCTTCCGTCTTTTAAAAAATAATACGCCGGGTCCTTATACGTTCATTTTTAAGGGAACCAAGGAAGTGCCGCGACGCTTGATGAACAGCAAACGTAAAACGATCGGTATTCGTATCCCAGACAATCGTATTGCTCTCGACTTACTTGAAGCGTTAGGTGAGCCGCTTATGTCGACGTCTCTTATCTTGCCTGGTGCCAATATTACGGAATCTGATCCAGAAGAAATCAGAGATAAACTTGAGCATGCCGTAGATTGTATTCTTAACGGCGGGTATCTAGGAGAGCAACCTACAACAGTCGTCGATTTTAGTGAAGATGAGCCAGTTATCGCTCGCTTAGGCTCTGGTGATCCAGCTCCTTTTGAGTGATTTGATTTTTAATCCTGCCAATTATGACTAGACAGAGCATAAGACATTGATGTTTATGCTCTGTCGAACCGCAAACTTGCCAACTGACTGCTATGCTGATTGTTAGGTCAAACCAATCACATATCAAATATGCGTTATATCATTTTCACTTTTTGTTTTATTTGTGCCGCTAGTTTTGCAACGCCAATCGACGTACGTGTGTTGGACAACAAAGGTGATCCAGTCAAAGATACCGTCGTCTATATAACAGCAACAAACCTACCGCGTGATGAGCCCTTGGAAAGTAAAACACTGGTCACTGAAGTCGCTCAGGATGGCCGAGCGTTTAAGCCTTATGTGTCGGTAGCAAGGGTGAATCAGACGGTATTATTCACCAATAAAGATGACTTCTCTCACCATATATATTCTATTACAGGCCCTGTTGAACTGTCTTTCATCATTCGAGCACAAGATCATGAAGTAAAGAAAAGCTTTCCTACTGAGGGGGTGGTTGCGATGGGATGCAACATCCATGATTGGATGAGCGGCTATATCAAAGTGATTGATACGCCTTATTATGCCATTACAGATTCGTCTGGTATGGGTCAGATTCATGTGCCTGTCGGTTTGGAGAATGCTGACATTATTGCTTGGCATCCGCAGATGAATGAAAGTGTAGAACAAAAATTAGACCAACAAACAACCGTTACGTTTGAGCTACAAAACGACATGTCACCCATACCTAAGCAAAAAAGCACTCAGGCAATCAGTTTTTACGGGTTATCTAAATGAATCAGTTTAAGAGCATACAAACGCAAATCCTTTTGTCTTTTTTGACTGTTTTGGTCGCAGTTCAATGTGTTCTTTTTTACTCACTGTTTCAGTCCAATACGAAAGAAAAGGACGAGCGGGCGCAGATACATCTTACGACAGCGCGGGCTGTATTTGAGAATCAGTTTTCGCAGCGAACGCAAAACTTAACCGCATTTGCTCAAACGGTGGCTAAGGATTTTGGTTTAAAGCAGGCATTGAAGGAGGATACTCGTAGCTTTTTGATTGCTTTAAATAATCATAGGCAGCGGGTGATCGCGGATTTGGCGATTGCCATTGATGCTAATGGTGAGTTTATCGGAAAACTTATCTATGACAAGCGAAGCAATCAGACAAGTGCAGATACTGATCCCAGTTCACTCAGCTTAAAGACCGATGTTCTGCCTGATGAAAACCGTCTGATCCTTTATGAATACAAAGGCATTGTTTACCAGTTAGCATTGGTGCCAGTCCAAAGTGGCGCTCAAACGGTTGCTTGGATTGGCTTTGGCTTTGCGGTCGATACCGACTTAGCTGAACGACTTTCGATATTAGCAGGTATGAACGTTGATATTGGCTATCAGAAGGGGGGGCAATGGTCATTGTTGGCCAGTAGTGTGAAAGGCAGAACCAATGGACAAGAATTAGAAGTCAAACCGCGATCGAGTGATAGCCATTTTATCGCAACGTCAGTCACCGTGGGCTTTAATGATGGCAAAGAACTGGTGGTGTCTTTGTATCTTTCTAGAGAAGATCTGTTCATTAGGCTGCAGAATCGTTGGTTACAAGTTGTTTTAATTGTATTGGCAACCTTTGGGTGTTCTCTTATTGCGGCGTATTTTTTATCAAAAAATCTCGCTAAACCGCTCCAAGAACTCGTCAAAAAGGCCCAACAAATTGCTCGGGGTGAGACTGGTATCGAACTCAATATTCAGCGTAGAGATGAATTGGGAGTATTAGCTCAGGAGTTCAACATAATGAACAAAGCGGTTAATGAACGTGAAGCTGAACTCAATTTTCGAGCCTATCACACTGATATCACCCAAATGCCGAACAAGGCGAAATTATTTGAAGATATAGAACACTTGGTAAGTATCCAATGTGACGGTTTTGTATTGATTCGCTTTCGGGTGCTGGAATTTGAGGAGCTGAATTACAGCTTGGGTTTGGATACCGGAGAAGAGCTGCAAGTGGCAGCGGCCAATCGTTTAATGTCACTTGGTGAAGGAGTGCAGTTTTATCAATTGGACTCGTCAGAATTTGCACTACTAACGACTTGTAAAACAACACTGACGGATGAGCAGAGTGTCAATGTTGTCCTACAGTGCTTATCGGGCGTGTTTGAGTTAAAACGCATATCGGTCACTATTCATACTGTTTCGGGTTATTGTCAGTACCCTAAACATGGAGAAACCGCTCGCCAGTTATTGCATAATTCAGGGATTGCTTTGCAACAGGCCATGAAAATGAAAGTATCCGGTTTGGAGTTTGCATCTAGTATGGCGAAGAGTGCGATTGAAAGAGTGCGTCTAACTCATGAATTGACTGAGGCTATTCAAGATAATCAATTGGTCCTTTATTATCAGCCCAAACTGAATTTAAACACATTACAAATTGATAGAGTAGAAGCTTTGGTTCGTTGGATTCACCCAGAACTTGGTATGATTGCGCCGGATGAATTTATCGAAATTGCGGAGACAACTGGGCAAATAGATGCGTTGACCGATTGGGTTATGCATAGCGCGTTAGGCCAACTTCAGGTATGGAAGCAAGCGGGGTATAAGCTCGGTATCGCAATTAATGTTTCTGCGGTGAATCTCAAACAAAAACAATTTGACGCTAAGGTCCTTCGGTTGATTTCTGAGTTCGATTGTCAAGAGAGTGAACTGACAATAGAAGTCACGGAAAGTGCCTTGGCTGATGACCCAGAACATGCGCTGTCAATGCTAAAAAGGTTGTCTGACAGTGGATTATCTATATCCATAGATGATTACGGCACAGGATATTCCTCCTTGTCGCAGCTTAAGCACCTTCCAGCTTCGGAGCTTAAAATTGACAAGTCATTTATTCTCAATGTTGCTAATGACGAGCAAGACAAAACAATTGCCAAATCAACACTAATACTAGCGAAACAATTTGGGTTAAAAACGGTTGCCGAAGGTATCGAAGACCGAACTTCTCTTGATTGGCTAATAGAAAATGGGTGTGACTATGCTCAGGGTTATTTTATTAGTCGACCACAACCAGCAGATCAGCTAACCACTTGGATGCAAACCCTTAATGACCAATCTTGGGTGAAAACCGAACAAAAATTAAATGCACACTGAGATTTCAGTCCGAGAGAGGAAATCGTGAATCAAGAGTATGAAATGGGCACTTTGTTAGAGGGTTAAGTGGCCTTTTAATGTAAAAATAAAGCATGCGTTTAGGATAAGAGTTTGCGATAATATGCGGCCGCGATTTCGGTCGCAAATGAGAATCGACGTCTGAGAAGACGACACAAAGGTAGATAGTAGATAAATGAACGAGAAATTGCAGAAAGTGTTAGCGCGAGCAGGCCATGGCTCACGACGCGAATTAGAAGCTTTGATTAAAGCAGGTCGTGTGAGTGTAAATGGAGCTGTGGCTAAACTTGGTGAGCGGCTGGAAGATGAGAATGCCGTAGTTCGTATTGATGGTCACATTGTTTCTGCCAAGGCGCAGGAAGAAGTGATTTGCCGCGTATTGGCGTACTACAAACCAGAAGGTGAGCTTTGTACTCGTCATGATCCAGAAGGCCGTCGCACTGTATTTGACCGTCTGCCAAAGATTCGAGGCTCTCGATGGATCTCTGTTGGCCGTTTAGATGCAAACACGTCTGGTTTACTGCTTTTTACCACCGATGGTGAGCTTGCAAACCGACTTATGCACCCCAGCCGACAAGTAGAACGTGAGTATTTGGTCCGGGTGTTTGGTGATGTTGATGAGAAGAAAGTACGTAATCTTGTCAGTGGCGTTGAATTGGATGACGGCGTAGCGCGTTTTGAAGATGTGGTATACGCTGGCGGTGATGGTATGAACCATACCTTTTATGTTGTCATCAATGAGGGACGTAACCGAGAAGTGCGTCGTTTGTGGGAATCTCAAGATTGTACGGTAAGTCGCCTAAAGCGTGTTCGTTATGGTGATATTTTCTTAGATAAAAAGCTTCCTCGTGGTGGATGGATGGAGCTTGATCTGAAAGAAGTGAACTACTTACGAGAGTTGGTGGAGTTGCGTCCAGAAAAAGAAACGCTGCTTGACGAAAGTAAAGCCAATACGTCGCGTAAGCGTGAGCGTTCTCGAAGCCAGAAGATTCGTCGTGCGGTTAAGCGCCATGAAGAACGAGTGAACAGTTCTGGCGGCCGTAGCAATAATCCAGCACGTAGAAAGACACGTAAAAGTGCGGGAGAGCAAGGCGCCCGGAATAAGCATCGTTAAGCGAGGCTATGAGCATTCTGGCACCACACAAAAAAGCAGCATTACGCTGCTTTTTTGATTTTTAGGCAAATAAAGTTCCCTTCAATGATGTCACCGCTTGCCCTTTGATTTTTACGCGGCCATTGTCCAGATATTCGAGATCAAGATAACCACCTCTTGATGAGGCTTGATACGCAGTCAATTTTGATGCGTTGAGCTTTTCGAACCAATAGGCTGATAGCGCACAATGCGCTGAACCGGTTACTGGGTCTTCATTGACGCCTACCCAAGGAGCAAAATACCTAGAAATAATATCGTAATCTTGGCTGGTCGACTGTGAGGTCACGACGATACCACGCCCACTCTCTGACAAAAGAGATGAAAAATCAGGATTGAGGTTAACGATGACGTTTTCATCAATGACTTCGACCAGCTGCTTAGTTTCAAAGTCACATACGGAAACGATCTGATGCTCTGATAGCCCAAGAGCCATTCTCTTTTTGTCGGATAATGCCGTGTCGAATGCCATTTTAGGTGAAGGTAAATCGAGTTCATAGCTATCGTGCAAGACCTTAACTTTTAACTCACCAGATAATGTTTGAAAGGTAACCTTATCTCCAGTACTGAGTTTGCCTTGTGCTTTCAATACGTGAGCCACCGCTAGTGTTCCGTGTCCACATAACTTGACTTCTGTTTCTGGTGTAAACCACCTCAGATTCATATCTTGTAGAGATAGAAAGGC
Organism: Vibrio zhanjiangensis; assembly: GCF_030161235.1. GTDB lineage: Bacteria > Pseudomonadota > Gammaproteobacteria > Enterobacterales > Vibrionaceae > Vibrio > Vibrio zhanjiangensis. The sequence goes on from NZ_BSPW01000010.1 coordinate 65,692, forward strand.
CGTTTCTGAAACAGCCATTTCTCGTGAAATTGACAGCATGAGTTCAGTATCGAGCGATTCTTGGGTTATGCACACCCCGGCAGGGTTGCCCTTGAATATCTTATTGGTAAATGAATCGACTTGATAAATCTCTAATTCCATTCGGGAATATCCTTTCTTGTTGGGGTAACCATGGACACCCCACAACTTATTATCTCGCGACGTTTGAGGTATGTGTTAGTTGAGAGTTTGATTGAGTTCGAAGTAACGACGCTTATTTGCCAAAAGATCCACATGAGATCCATATTCAACAATTCTGCCTTGTTCTATAAGGCATATGGCGTCCATTTTACTCAGTTCAACGAGCCTGTGTGTAATAAATACGACCGTTTTATTCTCAAAGTGTTGCTCAAACAACTGCATAATCTGACGCTCAGTTTGTTTATCTAGACCTTCTGTTGGTTCATCAAGAAGGAGAATAGGACCATTGTGTAGAAGGGCTCGAGCAATACCAATTCGGCGCTTTTCTCCCCCTGATAACTGTCTGCCACCATCTCCAAGCCAGCTCTCTAATCCTTGCTCGTCGATAAGCTTCGACAGACCGACTTTTGATAATGCTTGATGGAGATCTTGGTCAGTGGCGTGTGGTGAAGCCATTAAAAGGTTGTCTTTTAACGTACCATTGAGTATATCTACTCTTTGGCTAACCACGGTTATCGCTTGGCGAAGTTGGCTCTCACTCCACTTTGTAATAGGCTGCCCAGCAATCTGGATATGTCCTTTTTGTACATCCCAATATCGATTAAGTAGCTGCAATAACGTTGATTTTCCAGAGCCTGTTTGACCCAAAATTGCAATTTTCTGCCCTGCTGGGATAAAAAGATTTACCTCGCTCAAAGCGTTTGTGTTGCCATCAGGATATTGGAAGCTTACGTCCTTGTATTCAATAGAGTACGACGATTCATGTTCTGTTGATTGGCTCGGGAACTGAACGTCCGGTGTGGAGAGAATAATATCGTTCAGTCGACGGGCTGAGGTAATGGTCTGTCCTAGATGCTGGAATGCGCCTGCGATTGGCATGAGAATTTCGACGCTTGCCATAGTCGCAAAGACCACGAGAGCAATCATTGGATTGGGTGATTGGCCGCCAACGCCATCGGCCGCAAGCCATAACATAAGAGCAATGGTCCAGCCATTGGCGAGAATGAGGAGTGCTTGGGCAATGCCTGCGAAGTGAGCGTTAAAGCGTTGATTGGTGAGCAAACGTTGCTGCACATCGAAAATGGCATTTCTATAGCGTTCTTCGGCACCGAACAGTGTCAGTTCGCTGTAACCTTGTAACCAATCAAGTGTGGCAACTCGCAACGTGGCTTTATTGCTGGTTAATTCAGCGCCATTTCGTTTACCGAGTTTGTAAAAAACGATAGGCCACAGCAAGAGTAACGTAATCAAGATTGCGCCAAGAATTAAACCGAGCTTAGCATCAAACCAGCTGAGCAGGGCGGTAAGGCCAATAATACCAGCAGAGCCGACAACCATTGGAGTGACTAAGCGCAGGTACACATGATCCATTGCGCTTATGTCGGCGACCAATCGGTTGAGTATGTCTGCATCTCTGAGGTTGGACACTCGTCCAGGAATTAATGGGGCGAGTTTAGAAAAGAAGAATATTCTCAGGTCGGTGAGGAGTTTGAAGGTGGCATTATGGCTGACCACTCTCTCTCCCCAGCGTCCAGCCGTTCTACCCATGGCGAATCCACGAACAAAAGCACCGGGTAGCATGTAATTGAATGTTTCTCTTGCGATAGTCAAACCAGCAACAGCCGCTGCCGAAAGAAACCAGCCCGAAAGAGTGAGTAGCCCAATCGACGCAAATAATGTCAGTAATGCCAGCAGCATGCCGAGTGACAATCCGAACCAGTGTTTTTTATAGAGTTTTAAGTAGGGTAATAAATCACGCATCGAGATTCCCTTTGTCGGTGTCAGAGAGAGCTTGGTTGGCGATCAGCATATTGCGAAATAAACCAGCTTGGTTACTCAGTTCTTGATAGTCACCTTGCTGTACTAGCATACCGTTTTCCATGACTAAAATTTGAGAGACATTTTTCAATGGTAAGAGCTGGTGGGTCACCATTAATGATGTCCTTCCCTCTATTTGGTTAGATAGACCTTCCATCACCAATTTCTCACTTCGTGCATCTAAGCTTGCTGTTGGCTCATCAAGCAGCCAAAAGTCTCCGTTTTGTATCATGGCTCTTGCAAGCGCGAGGCGTTGTGCTTGGCCAACTGACAAGCCTTCTGAACGATCTGAAATTTGGTAATCAAGCCCATGCTGAGTAACAAACTCAGAAGCAAAAGATTTATCCAGAGCTGATTGTATAGCATCCTGTTTAACATCATCTTTGCCCAAGGTGACATTCTCACGAATTGTGCCATGAACCAACAAGGGATTTTGGCCAACCCAACTTATGTTGTCTCGCCAGTTACTCAGATTCAGTTGAGTGCGTTCAATCCCATTAATGGTGAGTGAACCTTGGTAGGGTAAAAAGCCTAATATCGCGTTAATCAAACTGGTTTTGCCAGCGCCACTTGGACCAACCAAAGCAGTATGTTGATTGGCTTTAATGGTAAAATTAACCGGGCCAAGCAGTTTTGTGCCTTGTGATGAAAAGACTTCCAAGTTCTGGGCGCAAATCGTGATACCTGATGTTGTATCGATTGTTTTATCACCCGAGCGAACGGCAGCGGCGTCCGTTTGCAAAAACTCCACAATACTATCTGCAGCACCAACGGCTTGCTGTTTTGCGTGATAGAAGGTCCCTAAATCACGCAGAGGCTGATAAAATTCAGGTGCAAGAATAAGAATAAAAAGACCCGCGATCAGGGTTACACCTAATCCATAATCACCAAAGTTAATTTCGCCAATAAAGGCAAAGCCAAAGTATACGGCAGTCAGGGCGATCGAAATGGAAGTGAAAAACTCAAGTATGGCTGAAGACAAAAAAGCAATTTTCAGCACATCCATCGTCCGTGAGCGAAAAACTTCTGATGCACCACGCATCACTTCTGTCTCTGCCTTGGTTCTATCAAACAAACGAATGGTGGTCATCGATTGCAAACGGTCGTAAAAATGGCCAGATAGACGTTGCATCGCTTTGAAGTTTTTGCGATTGGCCTCGGCTGCTTTCATGCCGACAAGGGCCATAAATAGTGGGACCAGTGGTGCTGTGATCAAAAATATTAAACCAGCTACCCAGTTGATGGGGAAAACAACCACAAGAATAACGATAGGTACCAACACGGCAAGTGACATTTGGGGTAAGTAACGAGCGAAGAAATCATGCATATCTTCTACTTGTTCCAGCAGCAAGGTTGCCCAAGCTCCTGCTGGTTTTTCTTTGATGTAGGCAGGACCGAGTTCTCGCAATTTATCAAGAATCAGTTGCCGTATATAAAGACGAATTTGTTCACCACAACGATAACCAGCAAGCTCTCTACCCCATGAGCACAGTGCTCGAATACCAATGATTGCGCATAACGCAAAAAAATATGGAATAAGCTGCTGCTTTGGAACCTGATCGATGATCAATTGCTGAAGGATAGTCGCAAGTAAGGCGGCTTGAGCCAGTAAAAATAGGCTTGAAACGACACCAAGACCGACTGCAGCGAGCAGCCAGCGCTTTGCTAACTTGCTTTGCTGCTTGAGCCATTTGTTCAAGCTGCGCTGTTTATTTTTGTCCATTATGAGGCTTAATGATAATTATTTTGATGACTCTAAGCTGGCGATTATACAAAAGAAAGCCTCATGGTAATACCATAAGGCTTTGCGCTTTTGACTCAAAAGTGAAAAATATTATTTACCTTCTGCAAGTGTGTCTAGGTATCTTTCCGCGTCGAGTGCCGCCATGCATCCTGTACCAGCAGATGTAATAGCCTGACGGTAGGTGTGATCCATGACATCGCCTGCGGCAAAAACGCCGGGAACACTGGTTTGAGTGGCATTGCCATTCAGTCCCGATTGGACAACAATGTAACCGTCTTTCATTTCCAGCTGGCCTTGGAAAATCCCCGTATTTGGTTGATGTCCAATTGCAATAAATGCGCCCATTACGTCCAGCTGTTCAATGGTGCCTGACTGGGTATCTTTGATGCGAACACCCGTCACTCCCATCTCATCGCCGGTGATTTCTTCTAATACTCTGTCTGTGTGAAGGAAAATATTGCCACTTTCGACTTTATCCATCAGTCTACGGATTAAAATCTTTTCAGCTCGGAAGCTATCTCGTCTATGTATCAAGTGGACTTCAGAGGCAATGTTAGATAGATAGAGCGCTTCTTCTACGGCAGTATTACCACCGCCCACAACCGCGACTTTTTGGTTGCGATAGAAAAAGCCGTCACATGTGGCACACGCCGATACACCGCGTCCTTTGAATGCTTCTTCAGACTCCAATCCCAGATATTTGGCTGAGGCACCAGTGGAAATAATAAGTGCATCACAACTGTATTCGCCGTCGTCTCCTTTGAGCACAAAAGGACGCTGACTGAAATCAACTTTGTTGATGTGGTCGAAAATGATGTTGGTGTCAAAACGCTCAGCGTGTTCCTTCATCCGTTCCATTAGTGCTGGCCCAGTTAGGCCTTCTGGATCTCCTGGCCAGTTTTCAACTTCTGTGGTTGTTGTCAGCTGACCGCCTTGTTGCATGCCCGTCATAAGCACAGGGTTTAGATTTGCTCTGGCAGCATACACCGCTGCCGTATATCCCGCAGGACCTGATCCAAGAATAAGAAGCTTGCTATGTTTAATGTTGCTCATTTGTGCCCCGCTGATAATTGATCTGAACATACTGCTCGATTGTATGGAATATGGGCCGATATTGAAAGTGCCATAGCGCGACCTAAGTGTAAGTAATGGTTATAGCTTAGAATGCAAACGTTATCTTTATGTGTTGAGTTGAAAATGCAGCTGACGTTTAATAACAATGTTGGCCCTTGAGATGCGGATCTGCTTTCATTAGGCGAAGGACGGTTGTGGCTGATTGACGTCACGCAGCTTTTATAGTGAGAAGTCAGTGTCCGTTTATCGCGATGAAATAAATCATGGGCTTATAGGGTCAATTGTACAAACGGATGAAGTAAGGAAGAAATGTGAATATAACCCCTTTGACAGCAAATATTGGTGCTTATGTTGACGGTGTCGAGCTTTCCAATTTGACTGATGATGAATTTGAGGCGCTTTATCAAGCCTATCTTTGTTATAAAGTACTATTTTTTCATAACCAAGAAATGACGCCAGAGCAGCACATGTCGGTGGCTAAGCGTTTTGGCTTACTTGAACCTGTCCATCCGTTTTTTCCTCATCTGGACGACCAAGAACAAGTGGTTGTAATCGAAACATCGCGCGGTAATCCACCCAGCCAAAGTTATTGGCATACCGATTTGACATGGCAAAAAATACCTTGTCGTTGTTCTATCTTACATGCTCAGCAATGTCCAGACAAAGGAGGCGATACAATATGGACTTCCATGGAAGCGGTGTGGCTCAGTCTAACGTCAGATGAACAAAATATGCTGAAGGAGCTTACAGCAACACATGCTTTGCATGCCTTTGAAGGAAGCCGCTATGATTCCGTTGCAGAAGGTGGGCAAAGCTATGTTGCTAAAGTTTCCAACCATTATCCGCCCGTTATTCATCCATTGGTTGTTCGTCATCCTGAGACGGGGAATGCAACGGTGTATGTAAACGAGCAGTTCACGCGCAAAATCAATCAACTGCCAGAACGAGAAAGCGAAAACCTACTGAAAAAGTTGTATGAACGCGCTAGATTGCCCGACTTTCAGGTGCGATTCTCTTGGCAGGTCGGCTCTGTTGCAATCTGGGACAATATATCAACTCAGCATTTTGCGGTCACTGACTATGGTGATAATCCGCGTCGTTTACACCGCGTGACGGTGAGAGGTAAACCTCTCGAATCGTATTCGCTTTAATAGCAGAAGCAGATCAATTTCTGCCATATACGCGTGGGCGCTTGAATCGGTAAAACCCTTGTTGTTCTTCTTTTTCAAGCGTGGACGCTTCGTCATCGAAGTAGTTCATTCTTAAACGCTTTAATTCATGATCTAATTCATCACCCGAGAGAGTATCTAGCAATGCCTGCCTTTCACGCATGTATTGATAGCCAATCTGCCAACGAAGCTCATTTTTTTCATCCTTAAGTGCCGCTTTCTCAATTTGACGTTCGCTAAATCCAAGGTCTCTGCGTATGCTATTGAGCTGCTCTGAGCGTTCATAAGGGGACATCTTCCCCAAATCACGCTGAACCGAATCTAAACTGAAGAAAGTACTGGCTAGCATCGCTGGGCTTAGAATTTGTCCACCAACCTGTTCAGAGAAATTGGTTTCTATTGTGGCTTTGAGTGCGAATAAGCGTTGATTGATCTCCATATCATAAGCATGGTTTAAGAGTTCAATCGATTTACGTGTGTCTGCCATTCGTTGCTCACGTTCGGCAAGCTCTGCAGACCAGAGTATATCGGCATCCGATGCAAAGAGTTCGCGGCGCTTTGCCCATATAGCGATTTGTTTTTGTTCAAAAGTCATAGTAAGCAAGGATTTCATTTCGGTAAGCAGCCAGTGTTCATATTTTTGCATACGCGATAAGTTGGCAAAAATTTGCTCCGCATATGTTGGGAAGGCTACTTGAATGACAGAATGAAAAAGACTGTCAGTATCATCTTGGTATTTGTCTCGTAGATGCTGGCGAAAATCTTCTAATCCCACTTGTATTTCAACATGCTGGATGCTTTCACCCAACTCCTGACGTATTGTTTGTGCTAATTCGTGTACAAGCTCAGAATTATCTCTTGGCTTTGGTAGAGAGATTGCCGCGATTTGGTCATCCAGCGGTAGGATCTTAGTTTGTTCAACTTCAGAAATTGTGGAACTCGGGATTGTTAAGGGAATGAACCAGATACCCAATAAAACAAGGGCACAAAAGCTGTAAACCCATATCCATTTACTCATTTACTTCTCCTTGCGATTCATGTCTAGCCCACAATAACCTAGGCTAGACGTAGAGTGGGGGGGTTAAAGTACCGCTTCTAGATATGGCCAGATCGCTTGAGCTAACTTCTGAGAACCTGATGTGTTGGGATGGATATTGTCAGACAACACATCTTCCGACGTGATATTTGATCTAGGGTCGACAAATTGACAGGATACAGTTGTGTTATTGCACGCATCAATAAGTCTCCTATCACCATAATCGATCGCTTGATGTAGGTCAGTCTTGTTGCCAGTTGTGTAGTAGTAGCCCAAATAAATGACCTGCTGAACATCATTTTGTTTCATTTGATTGAGGAGGTTGACGGTGTCCACGTATACGTCATCTACCAAGCTTGTACATTTGTCGCTTAACTCAGGACGGTACCAAGTCGTTTTGCATTCGTAGGGATCAAATATCATTGCAGGTAGCAAAATATCGTTACCACCACCGTCCATAACGATGACGTTAATATTGGGGTCGTCAGCTTGTGCATCTTGATATTGTTCAACAACGGGTTTTGCAACAATCCCTCCGCTTAGCTTAGCACCGCTTAATGTATAATCACGGAATGTGGTGTTTGCCATCTCAGGCCCTTCAAGAAATTGTTGAAGTTCACCCGATAGGTCAAATATTGAATCACCTAGTGTGATTACATCGTTACGCTCGGCGTGTCGCACATAAGGATTGCCAGCACAAGCAACGAGCGCTGTGCAAACGGCTGCAGTCGCGCTTTTTTTCAGTAATGAGGTAATACCAACTTTATTGTTAATCGACGTCATGTTTTCTACTCACTAATTAATTATATTGAAGCACACATTTATGGTGCATTAGTGAATTTAGCTGGCCTTTTTGATAATTTCAAAGCATTGAATTTATTGATAAAATAATCTCTCTTTCGGCTGGGTGTTTTTGTTACATAGAGTTCATTATTAACGCTAGACATTGATATTATTAACGGTATATTTCTTGTGAATATAAAAACAAAGAAGTATTACAATGAAAAAGTTTTTTGCCTTATGTTGGCTGCTACTTGCCGGATGTGCTCAGAATCATCCATCTGGACCAATCCCAATTCAACCCAATACAAACTGGTCTTCTGGAGTGTTGGATAATGGTATGAAGTATCACCTTTATCCCATGGATTCTGAAGGTATATCTATTAGGCTATTGATTCGAGTTGGATCAATAGCTGAAGAGCCTCATCAGTTAGGTTACGCTCATTATGTTGAACACCTTGCTTTTGAGGGAAGTGAAAACTTCACCCCCAAGGAAGTGGAACACCTGATGGAAGCGACCGGAGCCCAAAGATCGCATGGTGTAAACGCCCATACTCAATACGATAATACGACCTACAAACTCAATCTTATTAATCCAGAGCCATTTGATCAGGCGCTGCTTTGGTTGAGAGATGTGGCAAGCCGCATTACTTTTTCTCCTGTGGAAGTTGAACGAGAAAAAAGTATTTTGCTATCAGAAAATAGGTATAGTGATTCTGATGTGTCTTTTGAGCAAAAGTACTACCAAAATGAGATAAAGGGGAGTATTTATGCTCAAAGGGACCCAGGAGGAACAAGTGAGGTTATTCGGTCTGCAACCTCTGACTCTTTAAAAGCTTTCTACGATAAATGGTACCAACCACAAAATGCTGAGATCATTATTGCGGGCAACATTGAACGTTCTAAAGTAGCGGCTATGATCGAAAAGTTATTTTCTGATTGGGCGGTCACCCATTCAGAACATGCGCCTAAGCCGCCAATGTTGATAGCAAGTGAAGGCGATTTTGTCTCTAAGGTTGCCACTGACGAAAGTGCGGTTTTCGGCCTTAAATTTGCCCGAGGTAGCAGTACAGTCACAACACAAGAACAATTACTTAAGAGTAAACTTGACTATATCGTGGCTCAATTAATTGGTATGCGCTTGACGTCTGTCCTTGATGAAGAAGCGATCCCATTTCATCGTCTGTATTCAAATTCGTATTCACTGGAGAACCTAATTTTCTACGAAGCATCGCTGGCTTTTTCGGAAGCAAACAGAGAGCTTGTTCAGTCAACTTTCTTGAATATTTTGGCTTCTTTGAGAGATCATGGTGTTAGTCAATCGGAATTAGATATAGTCATGGCTGAATATAAAAGTTTGCGTAGACATGCTGATGAAGATTGGGAAGTGCGAAAGCCTGAACGTTTTGTTAATGAGAAAATCACGCAAATACTCACAGGGGCGCCAACTCAATCACGTAAAGACTATAAACTCAATCTCGACCATGCGATTCGCAGTGCTGACGTTAATACGGTCAATCAGCATCTAAACAATATGCTATCTTCTTCTTATGGAATGTTCGTAGGTGTTGGTGCTAATGAATCCGTCGAGCATATTGAACAAGCAATGCCAGAGTGGAAAAGCATGTATCGAATCACAGGAGTTGTAAACAACCAAATTAATTTTGATGTTAATGGGTTGGCTGAAGTGAAGTCTTCTGGCCCATTACCCGACTCAGTTGTATACGAGAATGGCGAACAGCTTTGGTCGTTAGACAATGGTGTAGAAGTTCTTTTAGACCCTGATGTAAATAGTGATTTTGTCAGTATTGTCTATATGTCTGCAGGAGGGACAGCGGTACTAGATAGAGATTTGTTACCAGCGGCACAAATTTTGTTTTCGGTTATAGCAAGAAGCGGCACAGGAAACTTTAACGGGACGCAGATGAAAGCGTTTACTCGAAAACACTCTATTGAAATACAGGGGTCTATCAACGACACAGAACACGGCTTTGAAATGAGTGTTCCTAGAGAACACTTCAGTAAGGCGCTGCAATTTTTGTATACGAACATAGCGTATCCCAAGTTTGATCCTAAGCAGGTCGAGGTAATAAAACGAGAGTTTGCTGAGCAATCTATGTCATACCTAAGGTCACCCGTCGGTCAATGGTATGATGCGATTGATACCAATACATATGCTACCAGCAGTGCGTATTTCCCCAATTACGCACGAGATTTTAACAAGGTGACGGTTGATCAGGTTCAGCAAGCATTTGAGCAATTGTTTAGGCAGTCACGTAATACAAAAATGGTGATTGTTGCTGATGTAAAGGCTTCAGATATTCAAGATTCGATAAACAATTATGTGGCTACTTTACCACTGCAAGAAGTGAGCACGCTTGACTATCATATTGATTACAACCCGCGACCTGATGCAAGAATTCATCTCGCCATCAACAATGAACAGAAAGGTCAATTTGTCCTCCGAACACACAACAAACATGCCAGAGCACAAGATGCACGTCTCGAAATCGTTGATCAGATAATTGAGAATATACTGGAAAGTCGGTTAAATAATTACGTGCGTGAAGATCTCAGCCTAGATTATTCTCCAGCTAGCTATTCGAAAATGAATTTTAACCAGCCAGTAACAGATTGGGTGATTGAATCTCAGGTTGCAGTGTATGATTTGCCAAAGGTAGAGAAGGCCGTAGACAAAGTCGTGGCTGATTTACAAGCCTCCATTACAAATGATGAGCTGTCGGTTGCCAAAAAGCAGCTTGAGGTGAATTTAGAAGATATGGTGAGCAATGCAGAAAGTAGTGCGTGGCTGCGAGCCCTGTATATGGTCAATGGTTTTGGCAAAGACGCACTGGTTAATGCTCAAAATGTAATCGTAGATGTTTCTATTGACGAAGTAAAAACACGCATCGACGAGTCTTTTGGACAAGAAACGGAGCGCTATCGATACATTTTAAGTCCACTTGACTGATTAGAGTTTGCTGTCTTTACTTGTTTGGCATCGAAAAGCCCCTAAATTTTGTTAGGGGCTTTTTTATTTGCTATATCGCTCATTAACGACTGAGTTCGACTTCATATGAGGTAAATTTTCGAATATTGATAACGCCTGTGTCGAAAATTAAATATTGCCCTTTTATTCCTTCTAGAGTGCCAGTCACTTCTGGATTCTTATCGAAGTTGTGTGATGTAATCTTAGTCGGATGTTGAAGCACTGGATACTCAATTGAGGTGATCTCACCATCAAGAACTTGAATGGCATCCTCACCAAATTTGTCTTTTAGTTCTTTAATCTTGGGCTCAATCAGTGGTAGCAGTTCGGCGAATTTTTGTTTTAGAGCGAGTGATTCTCCATCTTCTTTGAGCAAGGTTCTCCAGTTCGTTTTATCCGCAATATGCTTAGCAATTTCAACTTCAATCAGTCCTGAGATTTTGCGCGTTCGAACTTTGAAGATAGGTAAGCCTTGTGTCGCTCCTTGGTCTATCCAGCGAGTTGGGATTTGAGTATGCCGTGTAATACCAACTTTAACCCCAGAGGTATTTGATAGATAGACATAGTGATCGACCATGCAGTTTTCCTCTCCCCATATTGGCTCACGACAAGTGCCTTGATCATAATGACATGTCTCTGGTTTCATTATGCACATATCGCAGCTGGCAAGCTTTTTCATACAGATGAAGCAGTGACCTTGTGAATAGCTTTTTTTTGTTTTCTTACCGCATGAACAACAAAAAATATTGCCCGTATAGGTTAGAGTTAGAGACTGCCCAATAAATGGCTTAAGATCAATGGCTTGATCGCCAATGGGGAGTTGATAACTAACTTGTGAATCTAGTGAAGAACGCATCTTTTTCAGCGTACCTTTTGCGATGGAAGACATAGACATTGCTCTTGATTTTGTAATTTTGATTCAGTTTATCAGATAAGGGGGATTGAAGATAACCAAGGGTTAAGCTAATAACAATAGAGCGTTTTTATTGCTTATTGCTTATTACTGGGTTGTTACTAACGACTTCTTCACCATGTATAGGCTCTTTAGGACCAAGGAATTTGGGTCTTTCGCGCATAATGTAAAGGTCTATTACCGCTTTTGCTCTGGCAAAAACCTCACGCAACCGGACTTGGTAGCCTGAATGAGATGTCGGGCCGGGAACGGCAAAGCACTTGGCATTGATATGATGGAAATTGGCGATAAATAATGCCCGCTCACAATGAAATTTTTGAGTGATGATAAGAAAATTATCGGTTTCGAATATCTCTTTAGCCCTGACAATTGAGTCAAGTGTTCTAAAGCCCGCATAATCAAGAAAGATGTTGTCTTCTGGAATATCTGCTTTGAGCAGATCTCGTTTCATTGTCCAAGGTTCATTATAAGAACGATGAGCATTGTCACCACTAAGAAGAAAGTTTTCGACTTTTTTCCTCTGGTATAAATTTATGGCAGCATCAATTCGGTTACTGTAGTAATCATTGAGTACTTTACCTAAATATTTGCTGGTACCAAGCACGACCGCTACATCAAATTTTCCAATTTCCTCAGATACACTATAAAGCTGATCTTTGGTTTGGTACGAAACCCAACGGTCGATGCCAAATAACGCAGCAGAACCACACAAAACAAAAACTGGCAACCACTTGGCACCCTTTAGCAGAAATGCCAAATAGTTATCTGAGGGTTTAGGTTGGTGGAAAAGCCTTCTCACTAAATTTGTCGATTCCGTTGTGCCCATGAGCCGATAAATATAAAGCATACAACAACTATGGAGAACATGATGCCTGTATCTAGGCTATGTAATGTCCGAGTTAGGTAAGGTGTTGCTTTTACAATAATTAATCCGTACCCAAATGCATTGATCAAAATAAATGCGCTAGTCCTTAATAAAAAATGCTGATTACGAAGCATTTTTCTAAGTAAAGTATTGATCTCACCGCCAAAAACGACGAGTAGGCAGGCAATAAGAGCGATGGATATTTCATCCAAATAAGGCAGAAGATATTGCCCAGCTGGGGAAAAAAAGTCAAAAATCATCATATATCAGTAGGCCCCCGTTACCAGGGGCTTAAACAGTTAAAAGTTAGAAAGAGGTACGCTTGTATTTGCGGTAAACAGGTTGCCAGAAGTGATGCTCAATAGACTCTTCTAGTGCATCATCAGGGATCTCCAGTGCAACCCCTTCTTCAATGGCTTTTTTGGCCACAGCAAAGGCAATTTTCTTAGAAACGGAATGGATGGCTTCTAAAGGAGGGAGTAGAGCACCTTGACCATTCACTGCCATAGGGGAGCAGGTTGCTAATGCTCGGCTGGATTCCATCAGCATTTCATCTGTGACTCGCTTCGCTTGAACCGAGAGGACACCTAGACCAATACCAGGGAATATATAGCTGTTATTGCATTGGGCTATTGGGTAAGTTTTGCCAGCGTGAACCACAGGGTCGAATGGACTACCAGTAGCAACGAGTGCTTCACCATTTGTCCATTCGATAATATCGTGTGGTGTTGCTTCTACTCGACTGGTTGGGTTTGAGAGAGGGAAGACAATTGGACGTGCGCAGTGTTTATGCATTTCCTTGATAACATCTTCACTAAATAACCCTGGAGCACCTGAAACACCGATTAATACAGTTGGCTGTGCATTACGCATAACATCTAAAAGAGAAAACCCCGTTCCTTCAGCTTCCCAGCTATCTGTTACACTGTGTTTTTGCACGAGCCGCTGTTGGAAATCGAGTAAGTTAGGCATACCTTCTTGTAGTAAGCCCCAACGGTCAACCATGAACACTTGTGAGCGAGCTTGTTGGTCAGAAATGCCTTCAGAAATCATCTGAGAAATAATGGCTTCTGCGATTCCGCAACCGGCGGACCCAGCCCCCAGAAAAGTGATTCGTTGGTCTGACAGTTTCGTTCCAGCTGCTTGACATGCAGCCAATAGAGACCCAACGGTCACGGCAGCAGTACCTTGAATATCGTCGTTGAAACAACAAATCCGGTCTTTGTATCGCTCTAGTAAGGGCATGGCATTTTTCTGAGCAAAATCTTCAAACTGAATTAATGCATCTGGCCAGCGGTGGTGAACGGCTTGAATAAAGTCCTCAACAAACTCGTCATATTCTTCACCGGTAATTCGAGGGTGACGCCAACCCATATACATAGGATCAGCAAGGCGCTGTGGATTGTTGGTACCAACATCCAACACAATAGGCAAAGTGTACGCAGGGCTTATACCACCACATGCCGTATAAAGTGCTAGCTTACCGATAGGAATCCCCATGCCACCTATACCTTGGTCTCCAAGGCCCAAAATGCGTTCGCCATCTGTTACGACGATGACTTTTACGTTATGGCTTGTTGCATTGTTTAGTAGGTCGTCGATTCTGTCTCGATTGGCATAAGAGATGAAAAGCCCACGGCCGCGTCGGTAAATATTTGAAAAATTCTCACATGCTGCGCCGACCGTCGGTGTGTAGATTATCGGCATCATTTCTGAAACATGGTTTTGCAACAGCCGGTAGAACAAGGTTTCATTAGTATCTTGGATATTGCGCAGATAGATATGCTTTGCCATATCACTTTCAAAGTTTTTATATTGTTGGTATGCGCGTTCCACCTGCTCCTGAATCGTTTCGGTTTTTTCTGGTAACAGGCCTTCCAAATTGAAAGACGCTCTTTCTTCTGCAGAAAAGGCGCTGCCTTTGTTCAGAAGTGGCGTACTAAGAAGAGCTGGACCAGCATATGGAATGTATAATGGGCGTTTATCGTTATTCATCACTTGCCTATAAAATGTAGGGTCTTAGGGAACGGGAACCAGAAAATGATAGGGATTACTGACCATATTGTAAACCGAATATTCCTGCATTCTGGAACAGAATAAGTATATACTTTCCATCTTTTCCAAGATCTTGATGTGCACTATGTTCAGCTTACCCATAGAGACCCTTAAGTCTGACTTTCTTAACCGTTTATCTACTCACAATATGATAGTAGAAGCCGAAACTGGCTCCGGCAAATCGACGAGGTTACCCGTTTGGGCAGAAGAGAGTGGAAAAGTGTTGGTTGTTGAGCCAAGACGCATCGCTTGTACGTCGCTTGCGCAGTTTATTGCCAAGCAAAGAGAAGAGCCTGTAGGAAAGTCGGTTGGCTATTCAATAAAGCTTAAAAACTGTTTCACTAATGATAGCCAGATAGTTTTTGTTACACCTGGGGTAGCACTCCGATGGTATTCTGATAATAGACTGTCTGGGTTTGATACTGTCATTGTGGATGAATTTCATGAGCGTCGCTGGGATACAGATCTGCTGGTGGCTCTGCTGAGGGAAACAAATACTCATCGCTTGGTTGTTACCTCGGCAACCATAGAAGGGCACAAATTGGCCCAATATATTGGTGCCGAGCGATTGCAATCGTCAGGGCGAAACCATGATGTGACTATTTTATATCGAGGCTCCGATTCTCGCCAACTGCCAGAAAGTCGACTGCTTGAACAGAGAGTAAAAAAAGAGGTCGAGCAGTTGCTATCTTTAGATGGCGATATTTTGGTTTTTTTGCCGGGACGAAAAGAAATTGCACAATGCCAAAGTTGCCTTTCTCACCTACCCAATGTGATAGTCGTACCACTTCATGCTTCAGTTACCGACCAACAAAGAGATCTTGCACTTACGCCTCAGAGTCAAAAGAAAATTGTCTTGGCCACCAATGTTGCTGAGACGTCACTCACTATCCCTAATATCGTAGCAGTAATAGATTCGGGGTTGGAACGTCGAACCGAGCAAAGAAATGGTAAAACAACTTTATGCCTAAAACATATCTCTAGGGCGAGTGCACGGCAACGAAGTGGGCGAGCAGGGAGAGTAATGGATGGGGTTTGCGTACGTTTGTATGGTCAACATGCTGCGTTATCGGAGGTAACGCCACCAGAATTGCATAGGGAAGCACTTGAAGAGGCGATGCTTGCTGCCGCATGTTGTGGATACAAAATATCAGACTTGAACTTTTTGGAACCCTTGCCTGAGAAATCGCTTCGTCAGGCAGCAACGATGCTGGAAAATATGGGGGCTATAGACTCACTGGGTGATGTGACTCCGCATGGACAGTGTCTCTATCCACTGCCCATTGATGCCTTGTATGCCGATCTTGTTGCCCGTATGCCAAAAAGGAATCTTCAAGAAGCTATGGTCGATCTTACCTCAATAATGTCAACGCCCAATGCAATATGCCGCTGGAATTGCAGTGAGCAATCACAACAACAGCTTCAAAGTGAAGAGCCGTTAGGTAGTGATGTGGAACTTATGATCCGAGTCTTACGAGGGCAAATATTGTCGGGTGTTACCATCGAACAAGAAGCATTGAAGGAGGCCAAGTTGCTCTCAGCTCAGATGCGAGCGATGTTTGAATTACCGCAGCTGGAGGTTGCATCACGCTATGCTCATGAGGAATTGGCGGAATCTATAGCCGATTTGCATCCAGAACTCTTATTTGTTCGTCGAGAAAAGCGACGAGAGGCATTTGCCAATGGTTTGATGGAAGTCGTGTTGGGGCGCAATAGCAGGTTACTTGATGCCACAGAGGCTATTTTGGTTATGGATACCCATAGTTTACCTGGACGAGGGCTAAAGCAAACATTGAATATTGCCACATTTACCATGCCAGTGAAGCTGTCCGTCTTTGAGAAACTTAATATTGGAGAGTGGGTTGACGGGAGTACCTTAATGGTCAATGAGGTTCCGCATATTGAAATGTGTTTAATGTATGCTGGTCGCAAAGTGGTTACAAAAATTCAATTAGCCCATGGGGAGACGGCAAGTAAGCTCCTTCTCGAAGCGGTGAAGCAAGAGGATGTGTTTCCAGGTTTTGCACAACGTCGTCACGAGCAAATTGAACACTGGAAGCTCTATCAGGCCATAGAAGGCCATCCTTTAACGAATGAGTTGGAGGAGCTTAGCTTTGAATCTTGGTTTCTGCAGCAGCTTGAGGCACTCGAACTTACTGAGTTAACGGATTTGCAAATGTTCAGTGCCGATGATTTCGCTTTTGACGGTATCCCTTCGTGGGAATACGAAGAGTTTTCTGCTCGCTATCCTTTTCAACTTTCGATTGGTGACTTGAATCTGACGGTGGAGTATTTGCCGAAAAAGAAACTGGTTTATGTGGTATACCAATCAGGGCTTCGGAAAGGTTCCCCTAAAAGGTGGGAGTTACCAAGATGGTCTGGATGGCGAGTCCAATATAAAAAAGCAAGTAGAATCGTTGATGTTCGTTAATCCTTATTTGCCGGCAGCGTGAAGGTGAGAGCCTAAAGCATCAAAGCCTCGATAAAAGACATTTTTGTACACCAACAGTCAAGTGGTGTGAGTAAGCTATACTTTTTAAACGCACACAACGGCCATTTTGTTTTACAAGTATTTTTGCTAGTGAATGGCGTGACCAATCAGTGTTTCAGGGGGGATGATGGATGCAAAACTAACTTGTAGCGTAGTTTTTGTAACGTTTTTGGGCGAAATGTTTATATCCCCAGTTAATGCTGAGAACCGTTTTAATTACAACTATCTTTATGCCGATCTTGCGGCCGGCTCTTTTAACGATGATATAGGGACCAACAGTAACGTTACTTCACTCTCTGTGGGTGGAAAAAAGCTGATTCAAGAACATATTCTTGCCACATTGGACTATGAAGCTAGGTTTATTCATCCAAACAATAATACCACCACTGAAAACTATACCCTGTTACCTGGTGGAGCCCTTCGTTATTCGATAGAAGAGGGGTGGGACTTAATAGCCGGCGCAAAACTGGGTTATGTTTGGTCATCTCAGACCAATGATATTACTGATGAGAAAGTGTTTAGTGATGGGGATTTCATGTGGGGAGGGGATGTATCCCTCAAGTATGAGCTTGATCAGCATTGGCAAATATCGTTAACAGGAGAAATGAGACGCAGTGACATTTTGGATGAAGACATCTTTAATATACGGGCTGACTATCAAATTTTCCCTAGAATGGCTTTAGCAGGATTTTATAACCACAGGAACAATGGTAAAACCACAGTAAATGAAGGTGGCATTAGCGTCAAATACTGGTATTAACTCTTTGATATGATTGCTTGTACAGTAAAAGAGCCAGTTGACACTGGCTCATGTGTATTTGGTGACCTGTAGCTACAAAACAGCGGCTATGGCTTTACAAAGTGGCTGCATGTTTGATCGAGTCATACCCGCTACACTGATGCGACCTGAGCCGACGATGTAAATTCCGAATTCGTCTTTTAAACGAGCGACTTGTTCCTTTGAAAGGCCAGAGAATGAGAACATACCATTTTGGCGCTCTATAAAGCTAAAGTCAGCATTAACACCTTGCTCTTTCAGTGTCGCGACGAAAAGCTCTCTCATGTCTTGAATACGATCGCGCATTTCTTTCACTTCTGCTTCCCATTCATTACGGAGCTGGTCGTTGTTCAGAATATGGGTTACAACAGCACTGCCATGAGCAGGAGGGTTTGAGTAAATTGAACGTATAATCGCTTTAACTTGAGAGAATGCTGTGACGGCAATTTGCTCTGATTCTGCCACAAGAGTAAAGGCACCGACTCGTTCATTGTAAAGACCAAAGTTCTTAGAGAATGAACTGGCGACCAGTATCTCTTTATTATACTGTGAAAAAATTCGCAGACCGGACGCGTCTTCCTCAACGCCTTTTGCAAAGCCTTGATAGGCAAAGTCGAAAAGGGGCAGTAGCTGCTTTGATGCAACGAGTTTCGCGAGCGTTTCCCATTCGTCGTCCGTTGGATCAATACCTGTTGGGTTATGACAACAGCCATGCAAAAGGACAATATCGCCTTTCTGAGCACGCTCTAAGTCAGATAACATAGTAGCAAAATCTTTGTCTCTGGTTTGAGCATCATAATAACTATACTGGGCTGTTTCCAAACCAGCTGCAGCGAATACACTGTTGTGGTTAGCCCAAGTCGGATTGCTTATCCAGATTTTGACATCACCAAGCTGGCGTTTAATAAATTCTGCCGCTACACGCAACGCGCCAGTTCCGCCTGGAGCCTGAGCCGTTTTTGCCAATTTATTGGTGACAATATCAGCATGGTTGCCAAACAAAAGTTTTTGTACCGCTAGGGCATACTCGGCCGTACCTTCGATTGTCAGGTAGGATTTGGTTTTTTCATTTTCAATCAGAGCAGCTTCAGCTTTCTTAACGGTTGCTAATACAGGGGTTTCACCTTGCTCATTTTTGTAAATGCCAACACCAAGGTTAATTTTGTCTGCACGAGGATCGTTTTTGAACTCTTCAGTAAGTCCAAGGATAGGATCTGCGGGTGCAGCAGTGACTTTTTCAAACATAATTGTCATCCGTGTTAATCGAAGGAAGGGATAGTAATATTGTACTTATTTATACCTTATCTGGTCTTGTAGAAACAAGATTGGAAAGCAATAAAATGCATAAATGAGTAAACTTTATTTTGTTATCTTACAAGTTTCGTTCAAACCTTCAGTTGACTATGATTTTTTATTTGAATGTCTACTTACGCTAGGCGGTCTGTTTTTTAATTCTGAACTGACAGCTCTTGCTCGACTTTTGCATTCTCCTCTCGTTCAATACGCCTATATTTGTCAGCAATATCGATAAATTCCTGCTCTATGGCTAAAAAAGCATTCACAATTTCGGGATCAAAATGTGACCCGCAGCCCTCTAGTATGATGGCCTTGGCTTGCTCATGTGGAAAGGCCTTCTTGTAAACTCGCTCACAAATTAATGCATCATATACATCCGCAATGGCCATCAATCGGCCTGAAATAGGAATACCTTCTCCTTTGAGCGCCCTTGGGTACCCACTGCCATCCCATTTTTCATGGTGTGTTAGGGAAATTTCTTTTGCAAGCTGAAGAAAAGAATTACTGCCGAGGTGCTTTTCGGCTACAGAAAGGGCATTTGCGCCAATTTCAGGGTGGCGTTTCATGACGTTAAATTCTTCAGCGGTTAATTTGCCGGGCTTAAGTAAGATATTATCAGGTATTCCTACCTTTCCTACGTCGTGCAGCGGGGCTGACTTATAGAGCAATTCTATATAGCTTGGGGTCAATAGAGCTTTATGTTTATCAAACTGACTTAAGTAAGTGGCTAGTGCTCTAACATACTCTTGGGTTCTCAAAATATGAGCGCCCGTTTCATTATCTCGAGACTCAGCCAATGCTGATAAGGAAACAATAGCGACGTCCCTTGTTGTTTTTACTTCATTCTGACTTGATTGTAGGCTGTCGAGCATTGTATTGGTCAGAGAGGCCATCGAGCCCAGTTCGTTATGCTCAAAAATTGGTAGTCGCTTTGTGATATTTCCTTCTGTTACTTCCAATAATGACCTTTCTTGAGAGAGTAGGACCTTGCGGATGAGTTTAGCCCAAAGAGCTAATATTGTGACAACGTAACACCCAAGAGTGATTGAGATATAAAAAAACTCTTTGAGTACGCTTATTGCGCCCGTACCGTTAAGCAAGTGTTCTGGGTTGCGTTCTAACCAGAATATGTCTTTCATAGCAACCATACAAAGAAGTACCGTTAACGTGACGATTAACATGCATACCATAATGGTCATTTGTTTCACGATGGATTGACGTTCTCCGCTTAATTGGAAATCGTGTTGATTTTCAGTCGCGTGAAAATGTTTTATTTTGCATGACAGTTGGAGAATTAAACCTGACAGAAAACCAAATAATGTCATACCTAGCACAACCTTCAAGTTACTCTCAAATGCAAAGTCGTAGTCAAGATTGTAAAATAGTGCCAGTGGTAGGCTAGCTAAAAAGAAGAGAATGGTGTCGAGTTTGGCATGATTCTGATTTTTGATTAAATCGTGGCTGTGAAGAAAAACATGCCGGGTTAAAAAAAGCAGTGAAAAGGTCGTTCCGACATGCAAAAAAATCTCCCACGGAGAGAGACTCTCTAAAAAGGGACACACTCTTCCCCCGTAAAAGGCGAAGACCACTCCAGCGATCAGGTACAGTTCGAAGGTAAGTGGTGCATCATAGTTTGAGTTTAGCATACCGAGCCCTTTATTTATGTTCACTCGCCGAGTGAGTACAAATTGGAATCATCATATAACTATGACCTGCAGCGGCTATGATTTATTTCAGGCATCCGAGTTTTATATTCCACCAGTTGAATTTGATCAGCTTATTTTGAAATCTCCCTCAACCCTAGCAGAGATATTAATATTTGGCATAATCCAACCCAAGCCATCCTCCTCCCCAATGCGTTTGCGAAGGTCGATAAGGTTACAGTTCATAAAAAGGGAAGCTGTTCATTCAGCCACTGAGGGATGGACTCAATAATGTCCTTCTTACTTGTGTACTATTAGCATGGTTATTTTCAGCTGCCCGCAATGTAGTTTGGATTGCCCTTTTAAAATTAGAGTAATTACTTTTATCATACGGCAACGTGCATTTATAACTGGATTAAATACAAACCATGATCTTTCCTGATCCTTTATTTTCTTTCATGATGTAAATTGTATCCTTAAATATATGGTGTTATTTTTGACATCAATAAGCTTAGACGTCGTACCATGTCTAGTAGGCACAAAGACTTATCTATTTATCTTTATGATCTATGTTTGCATGGTATTGCTACGAAATTCGTTTAACGCATGATGAATGTTTTATCTAACGCAACAGAACCTACGCTAACAAGCAGGGTTAAATAGTAATGTAAGTTACACCATGTTAAAGATTACAAAAAAAAGCAGGACAAGCCGGCTTATGGATAAGGAAGTGTATTATTATGCCGGAGAAATATTAGCCGCTAAGTCCTCGTACAACCCTTTTTTTCAAAAGGCTCCAAAGAGAACTATGTGTTGGAATGGTATTTGGGTGGTTTTGCGCGTAAGCATGTAGGCGCTTTAGACCACGACCATGCCGAAGCGAAATTTGACCATCGTTTACAGCTATGGACAGAGCGTATATCACACAATGCTGAAATTGTACGTCCCATGAAGTAAAAAACCTCCCTCGGGAGGTTTTTATTTTACGACTTAAGATTTGGTCTAAAAGTTTGCAGAGCGTGGTGTGCGTGGGAATGGAATTACATCTCGCACATTGCCCATACCTGTTACGTATGAGACAAGTCGCTCAAACCCTAAGCCGAACCCTGCGTGTGGCACTGTCCCGTAACGTCGTAAATCACGGTACCAGTTCATGTGTTCTGGATCGATACCCATGTCGCGCATGCGTGAATCGAGAATGTCAAGACGCTCTTCACGTTGGGAGCCACCAATAATTTCTCCTATGCCCGGAGCAAGCACATCCATTGCCGCAACGGTTCTACCATCGTCGTTTAAACGCATGTAGAAAGCTTTGATGTCTTTCGGGTAGTTTTTGACAATAACAGGTGCTTTGAAATGCTCTTCTGCAAGATAGCGCTCATGCTCAGAGGACATATCAATTCCCCATTCAACGGGAAACTCAAATTCACGGCCAGAATCTAGAAGAATTTGGATTGCATCAGTGTAATCTACTTGAGCAAAGTCTGATTCAACAAATGCTTCCAGGCGGCTAATTGCCTGTTTGTCAATACGTTGTGCAAAGAACTCAAGGTCGTCACGACGTTCTTCCAACACCGCTTTAAATACATATTTCAGCATATCTTCTGAAAGCTTAGCGATATCTTCTAGGTCGGCGAATGCTACCTCGGGTTCTACCATCCAAAACTCCGCTAGATGGCGACTTGTATTGGAATTTTCAGCTCTAAAAGTAGGGCCGAATGTGTAGACTTTGCTCAACGCACAGGCGTAGGCTTCAGCATTAAGTTGACCAGATACCGTCAAGAATGTTTCCTTGCCAAAAAAGTCTTCGTTGTAGTCGACTTTACCATCTGGTGTGCGAGGAAGGTTTTCCATATCTAGAGTCGAAATACGGAACATTTCACCTGCACCTTCAGCATCAGAAGCGGTAATTAGGGGGGCGGAGACCCAGTAATACCCTTGTTCATGATAGAAACGATGGATAGCTTGAGAAAGGCAGTTACGAACTCTGGCAACGGCTCCAATGACATTGGTTCTTGGGCGAAGGTGAGCAACTTCACGTAAATATTCTATCGAGTGACGTGTCTTCGCCATCGGATAAGTATCGGCATCTTCCACCCAACCAACAACGTTGACTGCGGTCGCGGCAAGTTCAAAATCTTGTCCTTGTGCCGGCGACTCAACAATCGTACCTGTTACTTCTACAGAGCAGCCCGTAGTGAGCTTGAGTACTTCTTCGTCGTAATTATTGAGGCTATTTGGGACCACGGCCTGAATCGGGTCGAAACAAGAGCCGTCGTAGATGGCAAGAAAAGAGATTCCAGCTTTGGAATCGCGACGCGAACGGATCCAGCCGCGGACAGTTACTTCACTGTCAACAGCTAGCTTACCGCGTAATACGTCAGATACAGGCGCGTAAGTCATGTTGCAAATATTCTCCATTGAGTAAAATCAATCCTGTAATTGTGTGACCCAGTTGTACCCACAAGCTGGATGACACGGAATTGTAAATGTTTAGTGCAACATATTACCTTTCAATTTTAAGGCTTCAACCTTTATTCGTCGTAAGTGAAGTAAAAACGCATAAATTACTGTTAATAATCAGTGAATGTTGGACTTCTAGTGTTCACTATCGAAGAAATATTCCGATAAACAGTCCATGAAACTTGTCACTACTATACTATTTCCTTAGTATTGCGTGTCTTTTGTAATGCCCGAGAACCAAAATGAAAACTGAATTATACAAAGAGTTTATGTTTGAAGCAGCTCACCACCTTCCCAACGTTCCCGAAGGACACAAGTGTGGGCGCTTGCATGGCCATTCTTTTTTAGTTCGAATCCATATAAAAGGTGAGGTTGACGAGCATACTGGGTGGTTAATTGATTTTGCTGAGGTTAAAGCTGCGTTTAATCCTATTTATGAGCAGCTCGATCATCATTACTTAAACGAGATTGAAGGGTTAGAAAATCCCACGAGTGAAGTTCTCGCTAGATGGATATGGAAAAAACTCAAGCCAGCGTTGCCTCTTTTGAGCAAAGTGGAAATCAAAGAAACCTGTACGGCAGGTTGTATATACGCAGGTGAGTAAAGTTTGGACAAACTCAAGGCTAGCCCTTTGTTTTATCATTCAACATAAGATATATCGTTCAAACACTCGCTTTATATGAGGGAAACGCATGCTCGCACGCTTCGCAACAATAGTACAACTTGTTTTGGCTTTGTCGATTTTTTATCTCGGATACACGATTCATCAAGTGACAAAGCAGGCGAGTGTGTTAGTGGAAAGTTATCCAGAGATTATTGCGGATATTGATTCATTAGCAAAAACGCTGCAAGTTGAGGACTGGTTGAAAGTGATCGAAGCGGCAGAAAAAATGGTCCCTAGCGTAGTGAACAGTGTCGATCAGGTTTCCCAAAGTGTCGCAGCGGTAAACCAAACAGCGTCATCCATTGATGCTAAGTTACCTATGGTATTGGAAGAGTTGACTCGTTACCGCTTAGATGTGTTTCCCGTCGCTGTGGATGAAGCTGCTAGTTATCGAAAGGATATCATTCCTTTTGTGATAGCAGAGAGCGAAGGCTATCGTCACACGACGATACCTTTACTGATACAGGAAAGTGCTAATCTGCGCAGTGAAATTCCCCCTATGTTAGCGAAAGCTGATGAAATTGTTGAACAAAGCCAACAGCTCGCTGAGCAAGCAACATCAGGGGCAGTAAAAGGGGTTATTATGTCTCCAATCAATATTATCAAAGATGCTGGCTCCAAAATTAAAGGTAAGATCATTTTGGAAGAGGAAGAGACAGAAACGCCTCAACCAGAATAATGGTAAGGAGGTGATTTTTTATAGGAATATGCGTCATTTATTCAAGGTGGACATTGCATTATTGTTGCTAATGACTAAGATAGTCGGTTCCTTCATATTGGTAGGAAAGCCGTATATGGAATACGGTATGGCCTAAAGGATTGTCTATTCAAGTCGGATTTTACATGATCTTAAAAATTACCACTCCAATTTTAGAACCAACCGAAGGTTCGCCGCATGGATACACCTTTTTAATCGCTTGGCTTAAAGCATCATATATATCTTGTTCATTACCCCATTTTTTCTCCTTCAAAGCTCGCTATTCTTTTCGTTTCTGATTGTTAGCCATAGCGCTAGGCAAGCGTATTACCTTACTTTTTTATAACCAAATTTAGATTAGAAATTTATGAATACGAAACTTTTGGGTAGCGCCCTTATTATTTCTGGTACCGCATTGGGTGCGGGTATGCTTGCCATTCCAATGGTCTTAGCCCAATTTGGCCTTTGGTATGGCACTTCACTGATGATCTTTATCTGCTTTGGAACAACGTATGCCGCTTTGTTGTTACTTGAAGCATCGTTAAAGACGGGGAGTGGGTTAGGGCTGAACTCAATCGCGAGAAAGACATTGGGAAAACCGGGACAAGTTGTGACAAACCTGCTCCTTTATGCTTTGCTAATTTGTTTGTTAATGGCCTATATACTGGGTGCCGCAGATCTGTTTGCTGAGCTTAGCTCTATCATTGGGTTTTCTCTGTCTTCCCAACATAGCCAAATAGTGTTTACTTTAGTATCAGGAATTATTATTGCCTGTGGCACTGGCGCTGTCGATAAGCTTAATCGAGCGTTATTTTTTATTATGATTGCCAGTTTAGCGATCAGTCTGGTGATCTTGTTGCCTGATATTAGGTTTACTAACCTTACCCATGCGGTAAGTAGTGATAAGACAGAGCTAATTAAAACCAGTACTGTCTTGTTTACTAGCTTTGGTTTTATGGTCGTCATTCCATCTTTGGTTGCCTACAACCATGAAGCAGATGATAAACAGTTAAGAAACATGGTTATTTTGGGTTCTATGATCCCACTAATATGCTATTTAAGTTGGTTATTTGCTGTCGTCGGAAATTTGAGACCGGATCAATTGGGTCAGTTTTCGAATGTGTCCGAGCTTATTCTCGCTTTTGAGGATACCTCTCCGTGGATTGGTACTATTCTATCTGTATTTACTGGCCTTGCACTTTTGACCTCATTTTTTGGTGTGGCAATGTCTTTGTACAACCAAAACCGAGATATGTTTAGCCAAAACAGATTCGTTACGTATGTACTCACCTTTATTCTGCCTTTAGTGGGGGCTCTTTTGGCGGCAGACCAATTTCTTGCGGTGTTGAGTTATGCGGGAATCATACTGGTTTTCTTAGCTGTATTTATACCGCTCACTATGGTTTATGTGATTCGTCGCTACGGGTTGGAGCCTATGAGGTATCAAGCTGAAGGAGGTAAAGTTATGTTGTTATTTTCTCTTGGGTTTGGTGTGTTTCTGATCGCTTCGCAACTACTGTAGAGACACCAAACTAATCTTCACCTAGGCCTCCAATTGCTGAGGCCTTTTTGTTTGATCGTGCCCTGTACGCCTTTACACCTTCTATATTCTTTATCCTTACTTATATGAATTATATTTATTATTTCCTGTATATAAATTGGTCAAAAATGGTTGTTTTTCCATAAGTCATATATATAATTACGCGCTAACTTTTTAGCTATTGAGCTTTTTGCTGTATTTGAAAGAGTTGTAATGAAAAAAAATGGTTTCAGTTTGGTAGAGCTGGTACTTGTTATTGTTATACTGGGCATTGTATCGGTAACAGCAGCTCCGAAGTTTCTTACCTTTCAGCAGTCAGCTCGAATTTCAGTGATTCAAGGTATTTCAGGTACAATGAAAAGCACGATAACACAGGTTATCGCAAAATCTCACCTAAGTGGTCTCAGTCCCATTATGGCTATTCCTCTAAGTCAAGCTGACTATTTAGTGGATTTTCCTTTTGGTAAAGTGGAAGTGGACTGGGGTAGCCTCTGTCCTGAAAGTGTCGGGGAGGAAGGCGCTAAGTTGACGATGATGGATTTTCTTCATTTGACAGGCGATGAGAACATAAAATCTCTGGCAGGTAATCGCTACACAGTTGTTGGGTATAACTTTCCATTCACTGATAAAAGGGAACTCACAGCGGATGATCTTCCAATCCTTCCTACTGGCTGTTATGCCATTTATGATTCTTTTGGCCGTTCGTCGCCAGAGCAATGCCCTTCTGGTGGCTGTCAATGTAAGGTCAATATAGAAATTAGTGGCTGCTAAGCTGGGCTGTACCGCAAGTTACTGGGTGAAAGGAGGGGCAATTGAGAGAGCGTATTACCCCACCTTATTATTGATTAAAGCTTCTTAACAAATCACCTTCACAGCGAGACCGCCTTGAGAAGTTTCGCGGTATTTGGCGTTCATATCTTTACCTGTTTCAAGCATTGTTTCTATGACTTTATCCAGTGAGACGGTAGGAGCTGAGGAACGACGCAATGCCATTCGCGATGCATTGATGGCTTTTACAGCCGCAATACCATTACGTTCAATACACGGAACCTGAACCTGACCTGCAACCGGATCACAGGTTAACCCTAAGTTGTGCTCCATTGCAATTTCGGCTGCCATGCATACTTGCTCGGGGCTTCCTCCCATAAGTTCTGCTAGGCCAGCCGCTGCCATGGAGCAAGCCACACCGACTTCTCCCTGACAACCGACTTCAGCGCCAGATATAGACGCATTTCGTTTATACAAACCACCAATGGCACCTGAAGCGGCAAAATAGCGAAGATAATCTCTTTCTCCAACGGTTTGAATAAACTTGTCATAGTACGCAAGTACGGCAGGAATAATGCCACATGCACCATTAGTTGGAGCCGTGACAACTCGTCCACCTGCTGCGTTTTCCTCGTTGACAGCAAAAGCAAACATATTGACCCAGTCTACTACGGACATCGGGTCATTGGTGGTCTTTTCCGACGTCAGTAGCTGTTGACGAAGAGCCGCTGCTCGGCGAGGAACACGCAGCGGACCTGGAAGAATACCTTCAGTATTCATACCACGTTCCATACACTCACGCATGGTTTTCCAGATATTAGCAAAATATGTACGGGTTTCTTCTTCTGAATGTAACGCCGCTTGGTTTTTCATCACTAAGGTACTAATAGAAAGTCCGTTTTCTTTACATTGATTTACCAATTCATCGGCACTTGTAAACTCATAGGGCGCCTTAATTGCACTTTGCTGCTCTTTGCCAAAATTTTCTTCATCGACAATAAAGCCACCACCGATGGAGTAATACGTTTTCGAATATAGCCTTTCATTTTCAACCCAAGCGTGGATCTGCATACCATTTTCATGCAGTTCTAGGTTAGTTCTATGAAAAGTCATTCCCCCTTCTTTGGGAAATGAGACAGTGTGGCAATGCATGCCAACGGGTAGACGTTCTGTTTCTTCGACTCTTGAAATGAAGCTAGGAATAGAATCAATATCGACCTTTTCGGGAGTATTACCAGCAAGACCCATGATAATGGCGATATCAGTATGGTGACCTTTCCCTGTCAGTGATAGCGAACCATAAACGTCAACGGTAATTTTGGTGATGTCACGCAACTTTCCCATTGAACGTAAATCATCAATAAATTCTTTACCCGCTTTCATTGGACCTACAGTATGAGAACTTGAAGGTCCAACACCGATTTTATAGATATCGAAAACACTAATCATATCGATTTCCTCAAAACAAAGCCTCCCATTAGTAGAGGGAGGCTTCTTATTATCGTTATATTTTTACTCAACCACGTGTAAAGTCGTGGTTAAAACGCGCCGTAGATTACCGAAGTAATAGCGGCAAGGCCACAGATTGTTGTAAAAATCTGTACTGGTGCAGAAGTTTTAAATTTTGCCATAGCGGGAACTTTTTGCATGGCAATCACAGGCATCAAAAACAAAATTGCGGCAATCATAGGAGCACCCATAGTTTCAATCATATCAAGAATACTTGGGTTAATGATTGCGACAATCCAAGTGGTGATCACAATAAAAAGCAAAGATCCTTTTTCTACTAGACTTACTGGCATTGTGGAGCGTGACTTGACTAGCCCAACTAGGCCTTCATGTGCGCCAAGGAAGTGTCCAAAGTAGCTTGATGTGATTGCCGCAAAGGCAACTAGAGGGCCTAAGTAAGAAATGAGTGGTGATTCGTGCGCATTGGCCAGATATGACAAGACAGATATGTTTTGCTCTTTCGCCATAGCCAGCTGTTCTGGCGAAAGTGATAACACAACGGAGAAAACAAAAAACATCACAAAACCCATAAGCATCATAGCGGCACCGCCAGTGATAGCATCGGTTTTTCTTACCGCACTCTCGCCATATTGGCGTCTTTGCTCTTTTGCAAATTGTGAAATAATTGGGCTGTGGTTAAAGGAGAAGACAATAATTGGAATGGCAAGCCAAACTACAGTGGGCATCGCAGACCAGTCGGGCGTCACTTCAACCATAGAGCTATTCCAATCTGGGATCAGATAGACAGACAACGCCAACAAAATGAACACAAGAGGGTAAACCATTGCAGATGTGGCTCTGAGCATAAGTTCTTTTCCAAACACTACTCCTGCAGTCATTGCGGCAATAAGTGCTCCAGAGAGAAGCCATCTAGGAATGGATTCCATGCCAATTTGATTGGTAAGAAATGAGTCTACGGTATTGGTGATACCAACACCATAGATGAGAACAATAGGGTAAATGGCGAAAAAATAGGCGAAGGTAATAATGTTAGCGCCAGTTTTACCAAAGTGCTCTTCAACCGTGTCAGTAATATCGGCATCCGGGTTTTTAGCGGACAAAACAAAACGAGCCAAGGACTTATGGGCAAACCAAGTCATGGGAGCCGCAATAAGCGCTAGAACCACCAATGGCCAAAAACCACCGGCACCAGCTTTGATCGGCAAAAATAATACGCCAGCCCCCACTGCGGTGCCAAAAAGTGATAGGCACCAAGTGAAGTCTTTGTAACTGAAATTACTAGACGATTGTGCGGCATAATCCGCAGAATTTGTAGGATTCATTTTATAATACTCATTTTGGGAACAGGAAATAAGCTGGGTGCAATTTTGCATAAAATATTGCACAAAATATAGATCTAAATCATGAATTGATGTGAGTAATAATATCAAATGCAAAAAGTAAGGATTTGTTCACGAAACTGATGGTTGGATGATGATTTTTTTTAATGAATTTGATTATAAAAACTAATGGAGGGCTGTGGATTCAATCTTCCCTACAGTCAGGTCTGTTATCAGGCTGGATGATTATGCGTTAGAAGTGTCCAGCTTCAATAGTACATGATGTGTTTTTGCATCGCATAAATAATCTGAGCAGTCATTCCCCAAATAAAATAATGTCTGTAAGACAATCCGAACACCCGGTGAGTTTGTTCCTGTACGTGGAAGCGTTCACTGTGGAGATGATGCTTATCTAGCACAATAGATGCAGGCACTTCGAATACCTCGTCAACTTCATTGATGTCTATTTTGGTACGATAATCTGAAGAGACAAAGGCCAAAAATGGCGTTACTGTGAAATGGCTGACAGTAACAAGCTCTGGCATCTGACCAAAGATCGCAATATCTCTAGATTTAATTCCAATTTCCTCAAACGTTTCTCGCAAGGCGGTGTCCGCTAGTGAATGATCGCAGGCTTCATGTTTACCTCCAGGAAAACTGACTTGACCAGGGTGGTGTTTGAGATGTTTCGCCCTTTTAGTGAAGATAATGTTTAGTCCATTTTCGCGTTCTACAAACCCAATTAAAACAGAAGCCTTACGCAATGACTTGTCTGAGATGTGAGCGACACGTTTTAGAGTTTCATGATGGTAATCAACCGCGGTTTGTAACTGAAACTTCTGAATTATTAGGTTTTTATTGAGCTCTGACAACACGTTAGCTCTGTCTCCTTATTTGAAAAACGAGGTAGTATGACTCATGCTTGAACAATAGCCATATTGTTAAGGATAGCCCATTCTATGAAAGGAATCATTTTCACAGAATTTATGGACTTGGTCGAAAAAAAGTTTGGCCTAGATGCGCTCGATCAGCTGCTTTTAGATGCTGGTGATGAGGGCGTATACACGTCAGTTGGCAGTTATGATCACAATAATTTGGTGCGTTTGATTGTGCAGTTAAGCAAGCAAACAGGTATTGCTGCTGAAGAATTACAGAGGGTGTTTGGCCAGTCGGTATTTGAAAACCTTTATCAATCCTTGCCAAAAAAGAGTCACTTACAATGTTGTACAAGCTCTGTTCAATTTATCCGTTTGGTGGAAGATTATATTCATGTTGAAGTGAAAAAGCTTTATCAAGAAGCCAATCCGCCTCGATTTGAATTTATTTCTGAAAATGAAACCGAAATGGTTTTTGATTATAAAAGTGCTCGCTGTATGTCCCATGTGTGTCTAGGTCTTATTGAAGGGTGTGCTCAGCACTATGGTGAGGTAGTTGATATTGTCATGCATAACAATGACAAAAGCGGTAATGATGTCAGATTTAAAGTTGCTATTGTAGGGTAAATGGATGACAAGCCGAGGTGCGATAGAAAGAAAATTGGCCAGAGAAATCGCTGCTCGCAAGCAAGCTGAGTTGCTATTGGAGCAAAAAAGCCTCGAGCTACATGAAGCCAACCAACAATTGAATCTCGTTTTGAGTGAGCTCAAACGTCAAAGTCACATTGATCTACACAAACTTCAATTTGAATCTCAAATCAATGAAACGCTCCTCTACTTTGGTCGCGCTTTCTTGGGGCGCACGTTAAATGATGGACTGATCATGAGTCTTCTTGAGCGTTTGGAATCATCATTTGCATTAGGGCTTTGTGGCGTTTTTTTAGTTTCTGGTTCGGTATCAACAGTAAAAGAAAGCCAGTTTGGATCTACGGCAACGACAGATGTTCAAGGTATAAGACCTTTTGCAGTTTGGCATGATACAGTTCTGTCTTTACCTTTGGAAGTTGATCACAGATTGGTTGGTGAACTGTCGGTTAAAGTGCTTGACCAAGATATTGAAGCGGATTTTGTCGTCAGCCAATTGCGTTTGGTTGCTGATCTTTTGTGTAGTGCGATTAATCGACAAATTATTTTGACCAGCAACCAGCAGGCAAGAGCTCGCGCAGAAGAGTCAGAAAAGGCCACGAAAGAATTCGTTGCCATGATAAACCACGAACTGCGAACCCCTTTAAATGGTTTACTTGGCAGTGTTGAGTTGCTTTCTGATACACAGTTAGATGAAGAGCAGCGAACTTTTCTTGTCAATATTTCGCATTCAGGCGAACTGCTCCGCCATATTATTAATGATATTCTCGATTTTAGTAAAATGAGTGCAGGGATGATGGAGTTAATTCCATGCCAGTTTTCTAAAGCTGATCTTACCGGAATGCTAAAGAGCGTGTTTGCCAACCGGGCACTCGATAAAGGTATTGGTCTAAGTATTGATTGCTCTAAGAAAGTCCCTGCTCGACTAGAAGGTGATTTTGATCGCATATGTCAGGTACTTATCAATGTGATAGGGAATGCAATTAAGTTTACTGTAGACGGAAGTGTTGACGTTGTTATTAGGTGGAAAGACAGTAAGCTGAGTGTTCTGGTCAAAGATACTGGCCTTGGTATCCCCACAGAGGCCCAAGCGTTTTTATTCGACCCATTTGTGCAAGCTGACTTAACCGCAAAACGTAAGTTTGAAGGAACAGGATTAGGCCTTGCTATATGCAAAAATTTAATAGAGCTAATGGGGGGAGAAATCAGCTTTGTCAGTCAAGAAGGAGTAGGTACTCAGTTTGATATACTTATTCCTTTAAAAGCCATCTCAGCTCGGCAAAAGAGTCAATTAATTCAAACACAATCCCCCTCAAAACAATTGGAAACACTTTCCATTTTGGTCGTGGATGATATTCGGATGAATCAGGTTATCTTTAACCAAATGATGCGCAAAATCTCGGTCGTCCCAGACATAGCCAATAATGGCTTAGAGGCCATTGATACCGTAGCAAAGCGGGATTATGACATTATTTTTATGGACTGTAGAATGCCTGAAATGGATGGGTTTGAAGCAACGGAATACTTGCGCCGGCAAAAATACACCAAGCCCATTATCGCACTGACAGCTGGTACGACGTTAGAAGAACGAGATAGGTGCATCCAGAGCGGTATGGATGACATTTTGAGTAAGCCGTATACCGCTAAAGAGTTGAAGTCAATGATTGAAAAATGGGCTTAGAATTGATCTCCCTCCAATACTGGCAGAATACGACAAAGTTTATCGAGAGTTTCTTGGTATTCATCACAACTGTTGCTGTCAGCAACTAGGCCGCCACCAGCCCAAACATAGATGTGCTCATCTTCTGCAATAAGCGTTCGTATTGTAATACTTGTATCCATCGTCCCATGTCGACTGATATAGCCGATACTACCACAGTAGGCATTACGACGATGTGGTTCGAGCTCTTCGATGATTTCCATTGCTCTAATTTTTGGCGCTCCGGTTATGGAGCCTCCTGGGAAACTAGCACGTAATAGATCCGTGGGAGTATAGTTTTCAGCGAGTTCAGCTCGAATTGTACTGACAAGGTGGTGGACTGCTGGAAAGCTCTCTACATCAAAGAGTTTAGGTACATGTACAGTGCCAGGCTTGGCAACTTTACCTATATCATTTCGCAGAAGATCAACAATCATAAGGTTCTCTGCTTGATCTTTCTCAGAATTTGCGAGTTCTTGCGCGTAAATTAAATCGATATCGCTACACGCGTGCCGTGGCCGTGTCCCTTTTATCGGTTTCGTCTCTATCTGGGTATCGCTAAGCCGCAAGAACCTTTCTGGCGAGACACTCAGTATGGTACTGTTGTCGGTACGGATAAAAGCGGAGAAAGGACCTTGGTTAAACTGTTCTAGCCTCTGGTAAGCTTGCCATTCACAACCTACATATTTTGCTTTAAAGCGTTGCGCTAGATTGATTTGATAACAGTCTCCTGAATGCAAGTAGTCTTGAACTTTACAAAAGCGCTTGACATATTCTTGCTTTGTCATGTTTGACTGCCATCCTGACGTCAGTGCAAAATCCTTACTAGGTGCTGGGTCTTGACCTTGCAACCATAGGTAATGTTGCTCAGTGTTTTCTCCAACAATGTATGCTGTTTTGTCTCTGTGGTCGACAATGACAGCCCAGCTATACAGCCCCACTGCCATATCGGGCGTTATTAAATCTTGTTGAGCGATTTGTGGCAGTCGTTCGATTCTTCGTCCCAAGTCATAAGAAAAGTATCCCAATGCACCGCCAACAAATGGCAAATCACCGTGGTAGTCTATTTGGGGTAACCACTGCTTCTGCTGCTTTTCCAGTAGCAAGAAAGGATCATCACAAGATTCGAAGTGACCATCGGGATTCGTAACTCTGGTGATTTGCCCAGAAGTGACAATTTTGGCTACGGGTGCGGCGACCAATACATCGAAACGGCTATCAATATGATTTTTTGATGCCGAACGCAATAACATTGCCCAAGGCTGAGAGGCAATCTTATTGAAAAGTTGGATTGATAAACTTGGGTTATAGGTAAGAGGCTTGATTTCAAGGCAATTTGATGTCTTTTGATTCATTTGTTTTTTTGTGACAAAGAGATGGTTCACTGCATAGCAAGAGGAGTAAAGCAAGAGTATCATACTGCGACCTATTGCCGCTACAATGACGTCTTATAATAACAAGATAGTCTCAGCTCATCTAAACTTGTGATTAAAAGCAAGAGAATAAGCTTAGCTATACATAGCGGTATTAAAAGGAAGCATAACGATAACGAGGCATGCAATGACGGTAATTCGCAAGCAAGATGTGATCAGCAGTGTCGCTGATGCACTTCAATATATTTCTTACTATCACCCTCTGGACTTTGTTCAAGCCCTTGAAAAAGCCTACAACAAAGAGGAGAGTCAAGCGGCTAAAGATGCCATTGCTCAAATCCTAATTAATTCTCGCATGTCCGCTGAAGGCCATCGACCGATTTGCCAAGACACGGGCATTGTTACCTGTTTTGTCAATATTGGCATGGAAGTCCAATGGGACAGCACAGACATGACAGTACAACAAATGGTCGATGAGGGAGTCCGCCTGGCCTACACTAACCCGGACAATCCGCTTAGAGCTTCAGTGTTACTTGATCCGGCAGGAAAACGAATCAACACCAAAGACAATACGCCAGCCGTTGTTCATATCTCGATGGTGCCGGGCAATAAAGTTGAAATACAGATAGCAGCCAAAGGTGGGGGTTCTGAGAACAAAACTAAGATGGCGATGCTCAATCCATCTGATGATATCGCTGAATGGGTTGAAAAAACGCTCCCCACAATGGGAGCTGGTTGGTGTCCACCAGGGATGTTAGGGATAGGTATTGGTGGCACTGCGGAAAAAGCCGCAGTTCTCGCCAAAGAATCGCTAATGGAACATATAGACATTCAAGAGCTTATCGATCGTGGTCCCGAGAATGCTGAAGAAGAACTCCGCCTTGACATCTTTAATCGAGTGAATAGGCTAGGTATCGGTGCC
This sequence comes from Vibrio zhanjiangensis, assembly GCF_030161235.1. Lineage (GTDB taxonomy): Bacteria > Pseudomonadota > Gammaproteobacteria > Enterobacterales > Vibrionaceae > Vibrio > Vibrio zhanjiangensis. The sequence goes on from NZ_BSPW01000010.1 coordinate 100,959, forward strand.
CAAGGTTTGGGTGGCTTGACAACTGTGGTGGATGTCAAAATCAAAACGGCGCCTACCCATGCGGCATCTAAACCTGTATGCCTAATCCCTAACTGCGCAGCAACTCGCCATGTGCACTTTACTCTCGATGGCTCAGGTCCAGCAGAACTCACGCCCCCTAAATTGGAAGATTGGCCAAAAATTACTTGGGAAGCGGGTGAAAATACCCGTCGTGTTAATCTAGATAAGGTTACCAAGGAAGAGGTTGAGCAGTGGAAGACTGGTGAGACGGTTCTGCTTTCGGGTAAGATTTTGACTGGTCGTGATGCGGCTCATAAGCGTATTCAAGGTATGCTAGCGAATGGAGAGGGGCTACCAAAAGGCGTCGACTTAAAAGGTAAGTTTATATATTACGTAGGCCCTGTTGATGCCGTGGGTGATGAAGTCGTGGGACCTGCAGGACCAACAACCTCCACTCGTATGGATAAGTTTACCGACATGATGCTTGAAGAGACTGGCATCATGGGTATGATAGGTAAAGCTGAACGTGGCCCTGCGACAGTAGAGTCGATTAAAAAACACAAAGCCGTGTATCTGATGGCAGTCGGTGGTGCAGCTTATTTGGTGGCTAAGGCCATTAAAAAAGCGAGAGTGGTTGCATTTGAAGACTTAGGTATGGAAGCGATTTATGAATTTGAAGTCGAAGATATGCCCGTGACGGTTGCTGTTGATTCCAATGGTGCCAATGCCCATCAGATTGGTCCAGATACTTGGAAAGTAAAGATTCAAGAAATGGAATCTCAGTAAAGGTTGTTTCTATACCTATTTTCAATAAGATAGGCATACAAAGAGTTTAGGGTGTGGCTTTGCTGCACCCTTTTTATATGGTACTTACCATCTAGTACAACATAGGCAATGTCAGGAGTTTTTATGCCACGATTTATCCGAATTTTGCAAACGCTTATCGCTGTCCTCATTGGCTGCTTTGTTGGTTATGATATGATTTTCTATGGTGTAAGTGTTTTCGATCAGAAATATGTACGTTTAACCTTAGTTTTGTTCGCTCTTTTGGAGCTCGCTTTGTTCGTTATATACAAACTTATCGAAGATGATTGAGCCACCGATATTTGTCCTTGAACTCGTCTTTTGCACAAAACATCCCGTTTATTGCAGGTCAAAACTCGCGTTCATCTTTGATTAAGGTATCTGACATTAAGATGGCAGAGAGTTCAGAATAAGAGATCCTCAATGAAGCATTTATCCCGAGAATTGAATCAGTTGATCAGCCGCAGTGTCGATTCACATGTTCGGATCGCTGTTACAGGTTTATCCCGTGCGGGTAAAACGGCATTTATCAGTTCATTGGTAAATCAACTATTACATATTTCGACCCACGACAATCTTCCTCTACTCGCTTCCGCCCGAGATAAACGGGTGGTAGGGGCGAGGCGGGAGCCACAGATAAATATGATGGTGCCGAGGTTTGGGTATGATGAAGCTATGAACCAGCTGTTCTCACCAACTCCCGCTTGGCCAGAACCGACACGTGATGTGAGTGAGATCCGCCTTGCGCTGAAGTACAAGCCGATAAAGAAAACCAAGAAGTTATTTAGCAGCACTTCAGTACTTCATCTTGATATTGTTGATTATCCTGGCGAATGGCTGTTGGATTTGCCTTTATTGAATTTGGATTTTCATCAATGGTCGCAAACTCAATTTGCGGCGTTAAAAGGCCTACGTGGTGAACTAGCAAAAGATTGGCTGGATAAACTGGAATACCTCTCTCTCTCTGCAGAAGTTGATGAGAAACGTCTTGAAGATATTTCGAAAGCGTATACTCGATACCTACATGACTGCAAAAATCGGGGTCTACATTGGGTCCAGCCGGGCCGTTTTGTTTTGCCGGGTGAGCTAGAGGGAGCCCCTGTTTTACAATTTTTTCCTTGCCAATATAACGAAGAAGAAAAAGTACCTAAGGGCTCCAATTTGGCGATGTTGATGGCACGCTATCAGGAATATCAGCAGAAGGTAGTCAAAGCATTCTATAAGCACCATTTCTCAACATTTGACCGTCAGATAGTCTTGGTTGACTGTTTACAGCCTCTTAACGCAGGTGATGAATCTTTTCTCGATATGCGACACGCAATTGAACAAATTATGCACAGCTTTAGGTATGGGAAGAGTAATATACTTAAGCGTTTGTTTTCTCCGCGTATTGACAAAATATTGTTTGCGGCGACCAAGGCTGATCATGTGACGCCTGAACAGCATCCTCATCTAGTCTCTCTACTGCAACAGATGGTTCATCCTGCGTGGCAGAATGCCGCTTACGATAATATTGAAATGAGCTGTATGAGTATTGCGTCTATTCAGGCAACACAAAGTGGTTTTATTGATGTCAATGGGCAATCGATGCCAGCAATTCAAGGAACAAGCGCTGACGGAAGCATGTTGACGATCTTTCCTGGCGAAGTGCCTACAAAGTTGCCGCCACCAGACTTCTGGTTGAACAATAAATTCAATTTTTACTCTTTTCGGCCTATCTCCGAGTCTGTAGATGAGCCATTACCTCATATACGTATGGATAAAGTACTTGAGTATTTGATTGGAGATAAGCTCAGATGAACGATTCTCAGGATAAAAAATTGAAAGGTCAACAAATCTATACTCAAACGTTAAGCGAATCGCCTGAGAGGGAAACTGCTGAATTCTTGGTGCAACGACAGTTTGATAATGACGACCAATTTGTTTTGGCAACTGTCGAAGCTGAGAAAGCGGGAGAAAAAATTGAATCAGGCATAGAGAGGGCGATACGTCCTCGTCAAAGAAGACGCTTTCTTGCCGGTGGTCTTCTCAGCTCGTTGGCAGCATTAGTCGTTTGGCAGTCGGTAGATAGCCTATATACAGCGATTCAAACGGGGGATTGGCTCTCGGTCGGCTGGACGGGTTTTTTGCTAGCACTTGCTTCGCTTGGTGTGGTCACGATAGGTAAAGAACTATGGGCTCTTAAACGGCTACGAAGGCAACTCACGGTTCAAGATAAGATAGAGTCGTTAATCAAAAAAGACAGCGTTGGGCAGGGAAAAGCCTTTTGCCAGTCTCTGGCAAAAGAAACGGGTGCGTTATCTTTGTCTTCAGCTTATAAACGTTGGTATCAAGGCGTAAATTCTTCACACAGTGATAAAGACATTATCGAGATGTATGATGCAATTGTTGTGTCTGAACAGGATAAAAGCGCGACGAAAATAGTGACACAATACTCGACAGAATCTGCGGCACTTGTCGCTATTAGTCCGCTTGCTACCGTAGATATGTTGCTGGTTGCTTGGCGAAGCTTCAAAATGATTGAAAGCTTGGCTGCGATTTATGGCGTTCAGCTTGGATATGTATCTCGACTGGCACTTTTTAAGGCAATTTTGGTTAATATGGCCTTGGCAGGGGCCAGTGAGTTAGCGATAGATGCAAGTATGGATCTCTTGTCTATGGATCTTGCCGGAAAAATCTCCGCTAGAGCAGGTCAAGGGTTGGGCGTGGGTATACTCACTGCGAGAGTTGGACTTAAAGCGATGTCTTTACTCAGACCTACTCCATGGTATCCAGAAAGGCAAGTGAAACTTGGTGCTATTCGTAAACATGTGGTGGAAAAAATTACTTCTTTAACAATCAAATAGCGTGATTGTGACGCTGGTAATGTTGCTTTACTTGACGAAAAATTTTACTTAGGTAAAACTACTGTCAACTTTTCCTGACACTTCAGACTAGGGACTTCCTCAGTGCGTTTAGAAGTAACATGTGAAGACAGACTCGGGCTTACGCGAGAGCTACTCGATATTCTGGCTTCTAGAAATATTGACTTACGTGGCATTGAAATTGATACCAAGGGTATTATCTATCTCAATTGTCCAGATATTGACTTTGATACTTTCAGTGAATTGATGGCCGAAATCCGCCGAATTGCAGGCGTGAAGGACGTGCGGAAAATACAATTCATGCCAATGGAAAGGCACAATACAGAACTCATATCTTTGCTCAACAGTCTCCCAGAGCCCGTTCTAGCCATTGATATGAAGGGTAATGTTGATATGGCCAATCATGCCGCATTGAGTTTGTTTAACTGCGAGCATGAGGAAATAATTGGTCATTCTGTAGCGAGCTTATTACCTCACTTCAATTTCTCGAATTGGACTGACGGTAAAGTGACGCGCCATAGAGAAGATGTCGTCATCGGTGGACTTGATTATTCCATGGAAGTGATGCCAGTCTATATTACTGCTGAATCCAATGAATCAGTATTGGCAAGTACAGTAATGATCATCCGTTCAAGCCAAGAAAAACCCGTGTTGGTAGATTCGTTACCCGTGCATAATAATTTGGGCTTTGAACACTTTGTTGGTGTGTCTAATCGACACAAGGCCTTGATGGGTCAGGCGAAAAAGCTATGTGTATTGGATCAGCCATTATTGATTCAGGGAGAGACTGGTACTGGCAAAGAAATGCTTGCTAGAGCATGCCATAACCGTTCACACAGAGCGGGTTCTCCGTTTATGGTACTCAGTTGCGCGTCGATGCCTGATGATGTTGCTGAAACTGAGCTATTTGGTCATGCTCCGGGCTCATTCAATCATGAGCAAGGGCATAAAGGAATATTTGAGCAAGCCGATGGTGGTACCGTATTCCTTGATGAAATTGGCGAGATGAGTCCACATCTGCAAATAAAACTTCTCAGATTGTTGCAAGATGGCACTTTTAGAAGGGTTGGTGCAGAGCAAGAGATTCATGTTGACGTAAGAGTCATTGCTTCAACTCGCCATAATTTGGGTGAGCTGGCAGAATCAAAGTCATTTCGTGAAGACTTATTCTATCGATTAAATGTCCTGACGTTAAATATCCCCGCTTTGCGCGAACGGCCTAACGACATAGCACCATTGTTGGATTTATTTGTTTCGAAATACGTTAAACAATTAGGTGTGAAAAAGCCTGAACTCAGTGAAGACTTAGTTGATCAGCTTATTAATTATCAATGGCCAGGCAATATGCGCCAATTAGAGAATATGGTGTTAAGGGCACTAACGGAACTTGACTCATCAACTTTGACAGTGGACTTATTTCATTTGCCACAGCTAGAAAGTGCTATTTCAAACGTCTCGGCGATAAATTTAGATGGCTCATTAGATGAGATAATGAAGGACTATGAATCGCAAGTATTGGAGCGTTTGTATCAGTCTTTTCCTTCAAGTCGCAAGCTGGCAAAAAGGCTCAACGTTTCTCACACCTCAGTTGCAAATAAATTGCGTGAATATGGAATAAGAAAGGGCTAATGAAACGAGTAAGTACGCCGAGAAACGTTTATGAGCAGAATGAGAATATCATTTTGCGTACTTCTGAACCAACGGACGGTAAGTTGATTGCAGACTACTTTGTTGCTAACAGAGCCTTTCTTAGACCTTGGGAGCCACGCAGAGAAGAGGCGTTTTATTCAGAGCAGGGCTGGACGAAAAGACTTGTTAAACTTCACGAACTTCATCGAATGGGGCTGGGTTACTATTTGATCATTCTGGATAGTGAATCTGGAGATATGATGGGAACCGTCTCTTTTAGCAATATATCTCGCTTTCCATTCCATGCCTGTAATCTAGGCTATTCTTTGGCAGAAAATGCTCAAGGTAAAGGGGTGATGACCAAAGCCATGAGGTTAGCAATTAAGTATATGTTTGACATTCAAAATGTACATCGAATAATGGCGGCTTATCTTCCTCGCAACCATCGTAGTGAAGCCACTTTGATGCGTCTCGGTTTTAAGAAAGAGGGGCTAGCGAAAGACTACTTACTTATCGATGATATTTGGGAAGATCATATTTTGAGTTCATTGGTTAACGAAAATTGGAAAGCGAGATGAATCGTCTAGAGAAGCAATTGTCCTTAGTCATGGAGTTGGATAAGCTGAAATCTATTCTGCGAAGAACTCGGGTCAAAAGTGCTGAGAATCGTTTGGAAAATAGCGCAGAGCATAGCTGGCATGTTGCACTTATGGCTATTTTGGTGGAAGAACATGCAAATGAGTCCGTTGATATTGCTCGAGTAGTAAAAATGCTACTCTTGCATGATATTGTTGAAATTGATGCGGGTGATACTTTTGTCTATGACACTCAAGCTACCCAATCACAGAAAGAGAACGAATTGTTGGCGGCAGAGCGTCTCTTTACTATGTTACCGGAGGATCAACAAGAGGAATTGTTTGCAATTTGGCGCGAATTTGAGGCTGCGCAATCAGCCGATGCCAAGTTTGCCAAAGCGCTTGATAGACTTATCCCAATGTTGTTGAATTACCACAATGGTGGAAAGAGTTGGTTAGAGAATGGCGTCAGCAGCGAGCAAGCATTAACGGTTAATCGCAAGATTGAAGAGGGTTCTCAAGTCTTGTGGGAACACGCCAAAAAGATGATAGATGATGCTACCCAACGAGGGTGGCTTATAGCCCAACAAGGAAAATGAATGTCTTACCTCACTTTGGACGAATACCAAAGAAAATGGATCTTTTCCCATCATTCTATGCCTGTTTCGGAGCAAGATTTAGAGTCAATAAAACCTATGACTCCAGCTCGCGCCTCTCAGCTTTGGAAAGAAAACATTAGTGCTCATAGCCCTGATGTGGATCGTTTGAGTGCGTCTGATTGGCCAATGAAAGATGCAAACTGGAAAGAAACCTTGGATTGGATGATAGCGTGGGAATCAGATGAGCAGTGTTTACCAGTAGGTATCGATGAATTCCTAAACTGGCAAGATGATGTGACGGTCTATTTTTGCTATGAAAAGTACAACGTTATTGAAACTAAATGGTCAGTATTCAAGCGAAACTGGAAGAATTTTTTGTTTTACGATGATGGCCCGATTTTAATTGGCCGCCGGCGCAAAGAAGCTTTGTGGTTTGATAGCAAAGGAAATGTGAAATTAGGGTACAGGGATTAAGACCTCTTATACCAAATTACTGATTAAAGCCCGCTTCTTGCGGGCTTTATGTTAGTTAAATTTTATTTTTCATTGAGTAAATCGAGGAAAAATGCATACTCTAGAGCATCCTCTTTCAAACGTTTGAAACGACCTGAAGCACCGCCGTGGCCTGCTTCCATATCAGTTTTGAACAGTAGTGCATTGTTATCAGTCTTCATCTCTCTCAGTTTTGCTACCCACTTCATGGGCTCAAAATATTGAACCTGAGAGTCATGTAAACCCGTTGTGACCAGCATATTTGGATACGCTTGATTGCTCACATTGTCATAAGGTGAATAGCTTAACATATAGTCATAAAAGATTTTGTCGTTTGGATTGCCCCACTCATCATATTCGTTAGTGGTCAACGGGATAGATTCGTCAAGCATAGTTGTAACTACATCAACAAAAGGTACATGGGCAGCGACCCCACGATATAATTCAGGTGCTTGATTGACTACCGCTCCCATCAATAGGCCTCCGGCAGAGCCTCCCACAGCAAATACCTTATCCTTTGAACCGTACCCCTCATTGGTAAGGGCTCGTGTTACATCGATAAAATCATTAAAAGTGTTTTGTTTAGTGAGCTTTTTGCCATCTTCATACCATGGTCTGCCCAGTATTTCTGAGCCCCGAATATGGGCGATGGCATACACAAAGCCGCGATCCAACAAGCTTAATCGGGCAGAGCTAAATGATGGATTAATGGTATGTCCATAAGAGCCATAACCGTATTGGTATATTGGGTTTGTGCCATCTTTTTTAAATTTGTCTTTGCGGTATACCAATGAAACAGGGATCTGCTTGCCATCTCTAGCCGAGACCATGATGCGTTCAGATTGGTAATAGTTAGCATCGAAGTCACCAAGCACAGGCGTTTGTTTCAATATTTCTGGCTTGCCTGTTGCTAAGTCAAAATCATAGTAGGTTCCGGGAGTGGTCAAACTGCTGTAGTAAACTCTGAATTTGGAATTGGTAAGCTCATAATTACCTGTAAAATAGGCAGAAAAAGCGCTGTCGTTAAACGCTAGAGGGAACTCTTTACCTGTTGAAAGTTGACGAACGGTAACGGTGGATAGACCATTTTTACGCTGTTCATAGACCAAGTGATCGTTAAACAGCGTAAAATCAACCAGTTGAGTATCTTTATCGGCAGCAATAACGTCTTGCCACATAGTGCGGTCTTGAACATTATCTTTTCTCACTTTCATTAACCGGAAGTTGACTGCCTCATAATTTGTGTAGATATAGTACCAATCGTTAAGTTTGGCTATGCTATATTCAATGCCTTTTTCCCTTGGGTAGAAGGGTTTAGCTTCTGCTTGTGGGTTGTTGGCATCAATGATTGAGACACCACTCGTTTCTGTACTGAAATGGGTGATAAATATTTGCTCACCGTCTTTGCTTTTACCAAGAGAGGTGTAATAGGTATCGTCAAATTCTTCGTAAATTAACGTATCGCTACTTTGTGGCGTCCCGAGAACGTGACGATAAACTTGATAGCCAAGTAAGGTTTGCGGATTTTTTTTGATGTAATAGAATGCCTTATTATCATTTTGCCAAGCAATATCGCTCTCAGCACCTTCTACTCTGTCATTTAAATAGTCACCTGTGTCTAGGTTTTTGATACGAATGGTATACACACGTCGACTTAAGGTATCTTCACCATAAGCTAATAGAGCGTCATTTGGACTTACATAAAGACTTCCTATGCTAAAAAACTCATGCTCTTTTGCAAGTTCGTTGGCATCGAGTAATATTTCAGAGTTTGTTCCAGCAAAGTCTTTTGCTCGCCGATATATGGCGTACTCGTTATCCCCTAAGACCTGATTAGAATAAAAGTAGTTACCCTGTTTAACGGGAACAGAATTATCGTCTTTAGCAATGCGACCTTTTATTTCCTCAAATAGCTGTTGTTGCAATGACTCAGTGTGTTTTAGCACAGCATCGGCATATTGATTTTCCTGCTCCAAATGATGCAACACTTCTGTATCTGCACGTTGGTCATCACGCATCCAATAGTAGTTATCAATGCGGGTCTTGCCATGATTGTCTAGAGTGTGGGGAACTTTTTTGGCTACTGGTGATTGAGTTTTCTGTACCGTTAATTCGATTTGAGATGGTTGAGTCATGTTTTGAACTCCTTGGTTGCTACAGCCAGTGATCAGCGTCGCCGACATAGCCAATGTTATAAGGGAGAAACGCATCAAAGCTCCTTAAAGTGTGCTCAAAGATACACCTGTGTGCGCCTAGTCAGTAGTATTATTATATCAATAAGATAGGCGTGATTTCTTATGTGGCGGCTAGCTAAGCTAGCAAACAAAAGGGGTAGGATCAAACATTATCACAAGGAATAACTTATACCGTTTGGCATTCATAAAGGTTAGAAAAACGATAGACAAACCATTTCGAGTAAGCTAGAAAGGTATATGTTATCTTGCTGACTAGGAACTTAATTTATGAGAAAAATCTATATTGCTTCATCTTTAATTGCATCACTTGTGACCCTAAATGTGTATGCTTCTCCTATTACTCCAGAGGAGGTAGAAGCTGCCCAAAAAGGATGGGGAGAGGGCATTATTGCAATTGGTAAAGCAAAAGATGCTCGCAGTGCGGCGATTAAGCATATTGAGACTTTTTACGCCTATGACTTAGGTACGGTACTTTTTAAGCCCACGTTAGCAGTAGAGGATCAGTTTAGGCACTCGAAATCTGAGGCACTCTCTTACTTTGTTGGCGGGGAAATAGCTGAAGATAAAGGTTTTGCTCTTGCTCCTTACACCAATGTACGTTGGGAAAATGAAGGTGTAATCACTGACAAGCACTCAGACATGGCGATGGCGATGGGCAATTATTATTTTACCAAAACCGATGGGCAAGAAGTTAAAGTTGAATACACGTTTGGGTACATCAAAGACGATGCCGGAAACATTAAAATAAATCTACATCACTCATCTTTGCCATACAGTCCCAAGTGATTTTATTGGCTAGACAAGTTTGGTGTGTAGATGTGTATATTGCACGCCGTTAGAGAAAGCCCGCGAGTGTCTCAATCGCGGGCTTTATAGACTGACTAGCATTAAAATCCGGTATTAGGAAACTGATACAGCTTTTCCGTTACCCTAGTTCTGTCTGCCGTACTGATATTATCGAGAAAAGCGCCTCGAATTTCTTCTAGCAGTGGAAGTGACTGCACTGCATCCACATCTGTACCTAAAAGGCGAGCGAGAGAGGGGGTATTCATCAATGTACTCAACGCCTCTTTTTGAGAGATCGCTTGGTGATTTGTTGTGAGTTTAATATCTCGAGCAACGTCTTTAGCAAGGTTATCTTCAATCTGAGCGACAAGTTTAAAGTAGCGGCGATGTGCAGTTAGGTGAATGTCACGTCTCATCGTTTGCTGCCGGAGGGACAAATGGTTTGACTGCGTATTAGGTAACGAGTCACCAAACAGCGTGTCGCAGGCTTGTTTTACATACGTATCGTCACTTTGAATAGCGGTGTATAGGGGTTTTATATTACTTGAACTTTTGGCTAAAGGACGTTTGAAAAAAGCACTAAGAGTGGTAGTTAAGTCCTTGTTGAGCCCTGATGTTACGTATTGATTCATAACCGAATGACTTTGAAGATACAGAGTGTTGGCTTCTTGTTCATTGTGATTTTCGATCGGCAAAACCAATAAATGGGATTTGGAGCTGTTGGTTGTATGTAAATACACTGACTCCCCAACGGTACCTGCTCCTGCAGTGGTTATGCCGTTTGCATCAGCAATGTAGCTTAAGTGAAGTGCATTGTGACCAGGTATTGCTTTGGCACCACAGATCACAAAGAGATGATTTTTATATTCTGGCTTATGCTTATTTATGCCATTGATGATGTGCTCAATGATGGCGTTATTCTTTTTATGTGCGTAGACATACGTTATTCCCTTTACGTGTTCAGGTGATATTGATTTGTCGCCAGTGATCACGCCAGTGAAGCCGTCTATTGGAAAGACTTCTTCTGGGGTTTTGGCGCAACTAAGAGCTATGTTGTAAACAGCTTGCCTTGCCTCCTCAAGAGTACTATTCGCAGTTATACCTAGCTTCTTCAAAGAGTTGACAATATCACTTAACGTATTTTTTTCTCCTAGCCCGATATGAGATATCTGTTCTCCTGTTCCACCTAATACTTTAGCCAGAAGTGCATTCTGGGGGGCGTTGTCATCACGCATGTCAGGCTTTAGCATGATAGCGTGGTTTTGCTGATCAATTCTGTGGGTTTTGGATATATCATGCTTGCTTGCGGCCTTTTGCAGATCCGGTGCCATATCGGTTAAAACGTAGATTTTTTCTTTGGCTATCGCGCTACCGCAACTTGTATCTGTGAGGGTAGAAAAGAGATTTTTTGCTGTGATGATTGGTATTGAACCATATACAGATTCGTGACTGTTAGGATTGAATAGTCTAGCGTCGAGAAGGGTCTTGTCGCTAACTTGACGTTGAGGATATGAAGCGAGTCGACGCATTATTTGGGGGTCATCTGAGCCCCCATTTTCGGTTAAATATCCATAGATAGGTTTATCACATTGTGACAAGATTACATGAATGTTGTTTACAGCAAGTAATCGACATAAATCCAGTAGTGGTTTGGTTAGCGGGCTTTTTTTAGAGCTTGTTTCAGGCCAAGCGGGTGGGACGTGGAAAATAACGCTGCTTCCATAGGGTAGTTTGTTCTTTTCTAATGCCATTTTGACAATATTGAGTGTTCTACTAGTGTGTCCCCCACCAGTTGGTGAATAACCGACAACGAGACATTTGGCATTCCCAGTTGTTGCTGTGTGATACAGGGCGTTGGTTATCTCTAGCTGATTGTTATTGGCCTCTTTTGGTGATGGATTAGAGTAAACTGACGTTTGGGAAAAGGTGTTATTAATAAACATGTTTATTTCCGCTATTATATTTTTTGTTATATTTAATCGTTTTTCTTATCTTAATATTGAGCGAGCCATACGAGCATAGGTGTGACGAACGCCGCGAATAGTAATACTGTAGTTGCGAATATTTTCTGGTAGTGCAATTCCGGTGTAGCCTGTGTCGCCGATATGATGCAAGTCAGCACCAGCCATTTTACTCATCAATGCAATACGTTTAATCGTTTCTGTGTCAGCCCCTTCTTGAGATGTTCCTATGGCCGTCATCGCTAGCACATTATGACTGTGTGCTTTTTCTATTAACTTAGATACGTAAGATTCGGTCATACCTGGCAAGGTTCCTGGTGCTGGCAACAAAATGATATCAGCACCACAGTCAGCAAAGTATGAGACGTCTGAGTCAGAAATAATATGTTTCCCCCCTTCAGATACTATACCGGCACCGTGCATTTTGCCGGTGATGATCAAGATGTCATCTTTCTGGTGAGCTCTGATTTGTTTGAGGGATTGCGCAATGGCTTTGTTAGATACGCCATTATTCGGGTTGCCGGTAATTACAATGAAGTTACATCCCATGTCAATGAGTTTATTAACATTGTCAGAGGTCGCTGCTCTCCCTGAGCGCATCGCCCAAAGTTCATCGTGTTCCTGAGCAAAGTCGGGATCAACGGCCTCCAAGTTGACGCCAACGGGACGGCCAGTCAGTTGCTTTAATCTGGTTATAGTGTTTATGGGATGGGTATCTTGTGGTAAACCCATAACTTTGGGATTATCGACGTCAAACATATTGAGTAGGAGTAAATCGGCACCTTGAGAGGCAGCTAGCTCTGCATTAGTAATGCCCATAAGCATGGGTTGCACTAAAGAGATTGTCTCACTTAGCAATACTCGCCCTTCACTTGCTTTAATTGCATGTATCAGTTCTGACTTACTGATATTCGCGAAATCAGAAGCGCTGCAATCTAATAATCTTTTCATAATGATGTGTTTTCGAGGGGAGGAGTGCTGGCCTTTTTTTGTTAATTTTTTGAATCAAAAGGCCAACACAGCCTAGCTATTTGGTGATAATTATATTTTCAAATTTATCGACTTGATAAAAGGGTAAATTTGGAGATATTCCATTTCCCTTTTTAGATCATTTTGATTTTCTGGTGTTTGTTGTTCGAGATGACATACAAAAGCCAACCAGATAACGTGAGGATTGCAGGAAAGTGGAACACATAGGCTGAAAGTCAACCGCCTTACAAAGCAGAAAGGCAGCCAGCCTATGCCATAGTTTTTAACTTATTTGCTGAAAGATAATTTCTCCAAAATGAGGATTATCGATTAATGCTGTCATAGATACTAAAGTTTCAGTCGGTATTTGCATATCACCACTTTGAGTGCCTATCACAATACACTCTTTACGTTGCTCATTGTAAGTTGTTGTTTTAGCCTGACCTTCAAAAACTTGAGCAGATTCAGTCACTAAACGAATAGGAATCTGGTAAAGACAAGCTATTTCTATGTAATCGTATTCACTGCAAGAAATCATTTTCAATCCTTTTACAACAGGGTCAATTAGGAGGCTTGTGAGTTAAGAGTTTCACAAATTACTTTGGCTATATGGTGTAGTCAAAGACAACAATATCTTTAAGTATTGGCCTAAATATATTTTTTAGCTCATTGTGCTTAGGGTGAGGTAGATAGCGTTTTCGACCAGCTTCGTCGCTGAATGTCATCATAACGCAGTGAGTGTAATGTTTGTTTTTTCCTTCAGGGCTATCATTTAGCCCCCATTCCACATCTTCTATCCCGTCTATGTTATTAGGCATGGATAAAAAAGATTGCTTCAGCTCTTCGATTTGCTTTGATGTTGCATCATCTTTAAACTCAATGAGGAGAATGTGTCTTATCATAGCTTGGCCTAATTTAAGTGTTAAAATAAAGTTTATTATCAATAATACAGCTTTACTAAAACAGTGCAAATTGTAATCTTTGCTCTATTTTGAGGGAAAGTATTAAAGTAATGAGGCGATATAATACACTAGTGCTATTTCAGTCATGGGTTGATGGTGACAAATAGCCACCATCAAGAGGCACGCAGACTTCGAGCTAGTTGGTGATGTTATGGCTGTGATTCTAAGGTCTCTACCCTTGCTTTTAGTTCTTTTATTGACTCAAGTAGAACCGGTATCAATCCTATGTAGTCGACTCGTAACGTGTCTTGAATATCTGTCTTAACAAGTTCTGGTAGCTCAGCTTGTACCTCTTGGGCGATAACACCATATTCATACTGGCCAGCTAAGTGACCTTGGATACTGTCAGGACGCCAAGAGTAACGATAGCCATTGAGGCGGCTCAGTTTAGCTAAACTGTTTTGTAGCGGTTGGATGTCTTGTTTCAAACTAACATCGCTTATTCTTGGCATGCTATTGGTTGGAGGAATGTACCCCATGGCAACGGAGTATGAGTTAGTTTCCTCATCATAAAGCATAAATCGATACCAAGAACTCATAGAATTGTGTGCTGGCTGAGCAAGATAAAGATTGCCAAAGTTTGTTTTGCATTGTTGATTGATGGCAAGGTAGTGAGATCTTAAAACCAGAAAATAGTCGCCATGCTGCTCCTCTCTTTCTATCCAAGAACCATCAATGACAACTTGTTCATCATTCTCATCGATTAACCAGTCCCAATGACTTCCGTCAGGTTTTGCACAGAATACATTTGATTCGTCAGCAAGTGTATAACCTGAAAATATGACAGAGAAACCCACACTTAATATCAAATTAAATAACTTCATCGCTTCCCCATAGACCACTTATAAATTGTGGTTATTATACTTTTACTAATTATTTATGCAAATTGATTTATATTTGCCGGATATTTTTTGTGATCTGCTCTATGATGTTACTTGTTTTGTCATAAGTTGAGCTAAGAGAGGGCTGACAAAAATGGCGAATAATTGCTCTCCTTGGTTCTTGAGGTATTGATTTTGTAAATTAAATATGTCGGTAATACCGCCACAGAGTTATTAAAACCATACTCACCATGTTTAATATTGAGGCAATCTTTCTAAGGCAAAAATAAGGAAACTGGCATGTTGATTTCAGCCAAATTTAAGAGGGAACTATGAAGAAAATGGTATACTTAGCCGTTTATGAGGGCATCTCTGATTGGGAATATGGCTATGTGCTTGCCCATATAAACTCTCCAGACTTTCAAGCAAATCCTAATGCCTATGGGATACAGACTGTAGGTAAATCCAAACATCCGATCAGAACGAAAGGAGGGGTGAGCATTCTTCCTGATCTGGAGCTTAACGAGCTAAACCCAGAAGACGGAGCAATGTTTATTCTTTGTGGCAGCGACCATGCGGCTACTGGTGGAATCGATGATTTTGTTCGAGTGGCTAAGCAATTGTTGGAGCAAGGTGTATTCATTGCTGCAATATGTGGAGCGACAGCGGCTTTAGCAAAACATGGGCTTCTCAATAACATTCCGCATACCAGTAATGCCAAAGAGTATTTGGAAATGACAGGTTATGCGGGTGGGAAGTATTATGTAGAGAAGCCAGCGGTATCAAGTGAGGCTATAATAACGGCAAGTGGTATAGAGCCCGTCGCTTTTGCAGTAGAGATTTTCAAAAAGCTCAACATATATTCAGATGATGTGCTTGATGCATGGATAACACTATTTGAACACAAAGACATCAAAGGTTTTTATGAACTGATGGAGTCAGGCTCGAAATAAAACATTTTGTCTATAAACGGTGAAACCCCGATGTTGGTAGCATCGGGGTTTCGAATTTTAGAACTCTCGGTTGGTAAGGCCGATATTCTTTATGCAAAAGGCAGGATTTAATCCTACAAATTCCTTGGTAGGGAATTAGATACGGATGAAGTCCATGTGCTCAACTTTTGGCTTGTAAACGTGACGTTGAACGTCTTGCGGCTTAACTTTCACTTCAGCGCCGTCGATCACAAGAACAATACCTTCGTAGAACTCAGGCTTATCCATTTGGTTAACGATGTCATCGTGGTTAAGAACAATTGATACTGGTGCAGCTTCACCACCGTAAACGATAGCAGGGAATTGACCAGCATGACGTAGGCGGCGGCTCGCACCTTTACCTAGTTCAGTACGTACTACTGCTTCAAATTTCATAGTATTACTCTCAAATTTTAAAAATGAACTTCACATCCGACAATGCGACCTTGCCGTAATGTGGTATATCGCTCAGGAGGAAATTGGTAGTTACTTCATAAGCGAGCGCGGATACTACCATTGTATTGATTTTCTCGCAATAAAAAAGCAACACAATATGGATGAGATTATTGCACTGATGATTGCAGCTAAAGGTTCAAAAAGTGTTTGTTATCTTGTGATTATTTTTACTTGTTAACCGTATTTCTCGCCTCCAAGTGCAATAAATTTTCTCCCATCACGTTGAGTTTGAGTCAATAAATAAATTATTTTGTCATTTACAGCCAAAGCCCTCATCATAGAGGGATACTGAGTCTAATGCAGTGTTTGAAAAAACATGACTAAGAAACAAAATACCATGATAGTTTCCGAACAAAGGATTCAAATGTTGGACTCTCATTTCAGTACTATAGATACCGATATGGCGATATCTATGTCCTTCGTGCGTCGAGCACAAAAAATGTCGTTTTCTAAACTGGGTGAGAAGATAAGTGGTCTAAATTGCTCAACTTTACGGCGATATATGCAACAGAGTTATCCTTGTGTTCGGCCAATTCACGTTGTCGCTGCGATGTCTTGGGTAATGATGGTACCAATGACGAGTTTTTACTACGCCTTAAGAGTTAGAGAACATTATCGAGGGATGGACGACAGAGCAATTGAAGCACTGTATTGTGTTGGGCGTTTACCGTCACAACAGTTCGATCTTTATTTGGAAATGGTGGCCAATCTAATGGATAGTGAGGCACGGTCACATTTCAAAGCTTTTCAAACTAAGTTGTTAACCGAGACAGTTCCGTCATCTTGTTATGATGACTTACTGCCCCCCAAGGTACTCGATATTAATGAATTTGCTATCGATTACTACCGCTCTATTTCTATTACCGTGCGACAATTTCGACAAGACAACAATATTCCTATCGATGTGATTGCCCGTGTACTTGGGCTGACGGAACACCAATATAGGGTACTTGAAGATGTGAATAAAATTAGGGATTTCTCCGTAGCCATAGGGTTTAGGATAAAAGTCGGTTTTGAGTTGTACTCCCATGTCAACTTTACTTCAGAAATGCAACTATTCCCGCAGTTTCATCAACTGCGTCAACATCAGCACATTCGCGACGCGCTCATTGTTGAGTCCTTTCGTTTACTTAATGCAGAGTCGAAGAATCTTGCTTCAGATTTATTAACTTCGCTATCAAGCTATTACACAAAAAGTGAGACATTTGACGACGAATGAACATAATCAACCTGAAATACGCATTTGCTCAGGTTGATTATGTGTCTTAAAAAAATCAGAATGTCGTCAGGTTGCTTAGCTGATGCAAGCTAGCGTATTTAGCAATGTTTGCTGTGTTTCTGCTTGAGCTAGCATCAAGGCTGCTACTTTATTGGGGTGCTGCAGATGGACTAAGTGATCGGCGTTTTTTATCACGACTAGATGACTATGCTTGAGCTGGCTTGAAAATTTTTTTGCCGTTTGCAAGGTGACATAAGGGTCAAATTCACCAACACAGATAGTACAGGGGATCGCTATGTTTTGAACGTTGCTGGGCGTGTGAACGAGCAGACGCACTGAATTTTCAAAAAACATGTCGATTCGATCTTGAGACATAGATGAGATGCTACGTTTTGTTGCTCGTATGATGGCTTCATTTTTGGGGATATCATGGTTACGTACGGTGAGGGATTCGGTAAATGAGGCCGCAAAGCGTTGTGATGTATCCATGGCTGCAGCGATCATTTTTTTTGTTGCTAGTCTGCCCGACTCTGGGATTCCGGGGACTCCACCGCAGATTGACATCGATTGTACATTTGGCCATATATCACAAAGTTCGACCGCGATAGCTGTCGCGTAAGAAAAGCCGACAATGTGGGCTGTCTTGATGCCCAAATAGTTTATCAAGTTGTGCAGCATTGTCGCTTGTTCTCGGATACTGACAGTGGAGGCCAAATTTTGAGTGCGTCCAGTGCCTGGAATTTCAATCGTAATACAATTAATTTTGGTTGCGAAGTGTTTTGAGAATGAGTTTACGCTCTCAATATCTTGTAAGGCTCCTAATAAAAAAATTAGAGTTTGCTCTGAGCTGACGCATGGGTAAAAAGAGTAGCGATAGTGATTACCGTCTAAGATTGTTTTAATAATTTCCATTATATTTTTCTCTTCGTGGAACAAATTGAAGAGGCTATTGATGATATAAAATAAAGGTTGTGGCTAGAAGAATGAAAAATTGTCGTTTGGAAAATCGTTTAGCTGAGGCTGAACAACCCGTTAAAAACTTTATGGCGGACTTGATTGAAGAACTAAACAAAAGAGGCTCTATTTCACAAGACCCTAAATTGTCTCTGCGATATTTTGGCATAAAGCTGGAGATCAAATTGGTGTCTTTTGATGGGGATTGATGATTTTTTTAAATGGTTTAACTGAAATATTTATTTACTCTAGATGACCCTTCATCCAGAGTTCAACCTGCTCCATGCGCTGTTAACACATATTGGATTATACGCGATGAAAACTCTAATGCAGGAAAGCAGCAATATTCCATGATTTTGGCTGCACATGCGGCCGGAAAAACAGTATCCGTCGTTGGCATGAATACTTGCATTCGTTGGGGAGATGGCGAGGATGTTAACGAAATTGTAATTCTTAACTAAACGCAGTATTTAATTAATTTGGTTAGAGCATATGATATGTGTTCAGTCTATAAATACCTTATGGCCTATCTTAATGATAATATAATGTGTATGGTATGTTAAGGAATATAAACTAGATACTAAGCCCTCTAAAACAATAGTGAATAAAGGCGCAAATTGGTGAGCTTAAAGGTTATCGATAACTCATCACAGATAGATGGTGAGTTATTTGATATTAATCCTATTCATTTTTGATCCCTTCTTATAACATATCGGCGTTTACAATTTTAAGTTGTAATCTGTTCTCAGGGCGGGGTGAAATTCCCCACCGGCGGTAAATTCACTATAGAAAAGCCCGCGAGCGCTCGAATTCTCGAGGACAGCAGATCTGGTGAAAATCCAGAGCCGACGGTTACAGTCCGGATGAGAGAGAATTGAAGCACAATACTTACTCTATACCACATGACTTGATGTGGTAAGGGTAGGTGTAGGCGTTGTTTTAGCACTCCCATAGCCCTGATTCTGGTCTTAATGAATTTTGGAGAAAACCATGAATCAGAAATCCATTCTTGCCGACTTTGGCGATCCTATCACTCGCGTTGAAAAGGCTCTTTTAGCCCTTCAAGAAGGGCATGGCATTTTACTGCTCGATGATGAATCTCGTGAAAATGAGGGGGATTTAATCTATTCAGCACAATACCTAACAGATGAGCAAATGGCACTAATGATACGAGAATGCAGTGGTATCGTCTGCTTATGTTTGACAGAGTCTCACGCAGAAAAGCTGAATCTTCCCCCTATGGTGACAAAGAACACGAGTGCCAATCAAACAGCATTTACTGTAAGTATTGAAGCTAAAGTGGGTGTGTCGACGGGCGTTTCTGCGCGCGATCGTGTCACGACGGTGAAAGTTGCAATAGCAGACAATGCAAAATCAGAGGATTTGGCACGTCCAGGGCACGTTTTCCCTTTGCGTGCGAGAAACGGGGGAGTTTGTGCAAGGCGAGGGCATACGGAAGGGACGGTTGATCTGATGACATTAGCAGGGCTTCACCCTTCAGGTGTTTTATGTGAGCTAACGAATCCAGATGGTTCGATGGCTAAGACACCTGAGGTTGTCTCTTTTGCTCATAAGCATAAGATGCCAGTTCTTACCGTTGAGGATATTGTTCAGTATCGCATTCATCTAGAGCGTAGTTCTGCGTGAGTGTATACGACGATAGACATTGATTGAAAGGAGCCGGTGGTCGGCTCCATGTTTTTACTTGTTGCTGGGCTTATTTCTCTCGATAATGCTTATAGATACCGCAAGGAACAAAATATCTTTTACGAGGAAAAAGTTGGTCACTGGTATACCGTCGGATATTTTCCAAGTATTTGGGGTGGTGAGTAAAAAACTTAGTGTCGTAATGAAGATAGCGGCTGCGGCTATACCTGAATAAAACCCAACTTTTGGGTTTTTAATGCCGACTATGAGCCCGATCGCAACAATAATTTCCGCTGTACCTATGATGTTGGATACTGTTTGAACAGGGAAAAGATCGTACAACCAATTCATAGCAAAATGATTTTTTACCAAGGGCTGAATGAGTTTGGCTTCTGTAGGGGTGAATTTATAAATTCCAATCCAAACGAGCACTAAGCAAACACCCCAAACACCGATAAGGTAGCCAATGTTGTCATTTTTTGTATTATTTTTTACTGTATGCATAAAGTCATCTTCCTCATTGTTAGCATAAAAAAGAAGACCCCAATCAGCTTTAAAAAATTTCATTGAGAACAGTGGCCTATAAGATATTCTATGAGAAAGTTAGGACGGTTTGAGTATTTGTCTCAACGAAACAAATTTATTGTAAACCTTCAATTTGAAGTAGTGTTTCCCATGTGACTTTAACAAAGTCGTCGATATACTTGTCTGCACCATTGCCACTGATTTTGTCCTCGAGAGGATGTTGACCAACAACGTCAGAGATAAACATACCTGAGATGACTTTGAGTGGATGAGGACTATCGTTGATGGCTCTGAATATATGTGCAGTTTCGACATCAACCGATCCTACTTGATTTGCTTGTTGTTGTGACAGCCAAGGTTGTGTTTCGATAAGCGGTGAGTTTACAGTGATGTTTGAACAGGCAGTTGTATTTATATGCGAAAAATGATTTGGCATCAGGATTTGGTGAGTACTGAGGTCAATGATTGAATCTTTATAGTAGGAGCGATTTAAATGAAGATAATCTCCCAATTGCGCATCACCTGCAATTCGGCCGCCCGCTCCACACATCACTATCTTGCTAAAACCACAATCAGCAAATGCTTTCACCGCATCATAAGATAACTCACCGTTTGGCATTCTTAAGGCTGCTACCGCGATGGTTTTATTGTTTCTGTTGAGAATGGCAGAATCAAAAATAAAGGGGCCTATTTTGTGATGGTGTGGATTTAATTCTCTGTATCCTTGCCCTTCATTTTCCCCTGACAAGTGGAATATTTGATTGGCAATGGCTTCCATTACCTTCCATCGAGCACCGATGTAGAGAATTTTTTCGTCAGCTTGAATATTATTTAACTGATCTTTTAGCTCCATCAGTGATGTAGACTTTAACTCGTCGATATTACCAATTGATGTGATCTTGGGCCCTACATCGATACCCGCAAAGTGGAACTGAAGTAACTGGTGTTCAAGTCGTGTATAAGAACCAATTCCGGAGACAACCACTTTATTGTCTTTAGTGTGGTGATTGGTCAAAAGGTAGAAGCGAGTTGATGTCGGAGAGGATATTTTGTAACAAGTGTCGAATCCCTTACCTTTATAATGAGTGGCAATGTCTTGGTCGCTGGCATTAAAAAGGAAAAATTCAGCACCCGATTTTCGGATCACATCCATTAAACCTGACGGCAGTCGGTTGGCAAGATAAGCCTCGACATTTACCGTATGCTCGACAGATGTGCTCGGTAGGTTAATGGGTAATTGCTGAAGCACAGGTTTTGCCATACGGCTTTCATCAATGCTTGATACGTTGGCGTTAGGAGTTTCTATCTTTTGCAACGACAATTGTCCGAGGCTAAACACCTTCCCTGAACCGATGCTATTTTTGTCAGTACCAGAGATATACTGTGAAGGGTTTTGTATAGCGGTTAGTGTTCGAACGATATTTGAATTTTGGTTGCTATTGTATGGATTTTTATCAATAAAGCCCGCTCGTATGGCATTCATCCGATCGCCTGCTTGGCGAATTTCTAACTTCAGCAATGTTGGTAATTGGCGTCTTATAATTCGAGAGCAAATTTCATCAGAGAGGTTATGAACACGCTTGACATTAAAGCTTGAGCTCAGTTTTGATAAATTTTGTTGTTCAAATGAGGCAGAACTTGGCTGCTTAGTTGATAACTTCATTATGAGTTGTCATTCTGGGGTAGGAGCCATTCTAGCACTTATTATTATAATGTTATGAGACAAATACCTTAATATCTATTCTTGGTTTGAAACCATAGTTCAGGGTCACATTATAGGAAAGTTTTGCAAGTGATCAGGGCTGATTTAAAAAGTGAATGGAGGAACAATGAATATTGGTATCGATATGAGTTTGCATCTTCTGTCTAAGCAATGTGGTTTGTCGTTTGCTCGAAAAGTCGCACATCAAATGGAGTTTAACTGGCACGAATACGAATAATAGACATTGCACATCCTCAATGTTTTCTTGATATGAAAACTAATCTATAAATGAGCCGTTTTACAAAGACTAAATACTCTACTTAAAGTGCTTTGATTTTATTGCTAAGCATAAAATTTGGTCTTATTTGTCGGTATTTTTGGCCACAAGGAAAATTATAAAAATTCACTATGACTAAATAACGAGCGTTTAATTCGTCTCAAAGTGTGAGTTTTACGCACATTATTTGCATAATTTAATTAGTGTATAAATTCTAATATTGATGCTTTTGCTGCTTATTTATACGAATTCATGCTTTAGTCTGCAACACAGATAACAGATTGTTAATGAAACTGTGAGACAGGACCACAAAGCTTTTGTTTTTCATAGATTTTACGATATCGTATACCCACATAATCTAATACCTTTATTCAGTTTATGTCGATGTTGACAATTAATGAACACCTTATTCTCAATTTACTGGCGGGTTCAGTAGAAGATATTACTACTGGTTACAAGATGATGTTGGGTGGTAATGAAGTCGCTATGCTCAAATTTATGCTTGAGCATCCAAATGAGCCACTCACTAAATCTATTCTTCTTGAACAGGTATGGCATAAAAAAGGCGTGATTGTTGAAGAAAGTAGTCTTCTTCACTGTATTTCAAGTTGCCGGAAAGCTTTACGTGATAAAGATGCTGAAATTATTAGTACTGTTCGAGGGGTTGGGTATCAGTTTAATGGCAGAATTGGAAGTTATAACCCAAAGTCTATTGTTCCAATTGCAAATCATACAGCTCCACAATTCGATGTCAGTGCCAGAGAGAGTGATTCTAGCTGGTTAGTGTTAAATAGGCAGCGTTGTGCATGCTTGGTTATGTTTGTTTTAAGTGCTTTTGCCAGTCATTGGACAGTATCTTCTTGGATTTCGCCTTGGGTTGAAGCTGATTATACCGAAGCCTTCTACAAACAATGCACTTTGTCGACGTTGTCTCCAATCGTCTTAAGCCAAGTTCGAGCTTTTAACACAGAAAATCAAGTCATCTTGATTCAGGAAGACGGAACATCTATCAGCTATCGTTCCGGGGATGTAGAGGTGAGCTGTGAATAAAAAGTTGCTTATTTTCAGTGTAATCACGGGAATATTGGTAGGAGGCATATCTGCTTATGTGAATTCACCTAAGATGAACCGAAGTTATGAGAGCAAAACAGAGATCATCGTCTCCACGCAAAGTGGAAGTGAGAGTATTGGCTTGCTTACCCAGCTTAGTTTTAAGCGCTCAGGGCAATATGAAATGTATTTTCTTACCGATGACTTGGTTGGTTTCAATGTGTCTGGGCGGTATGGATTTAGTTCAAATGGACTATCGCTCATGCCAAGTTTGTCGGAGCGTGTTATTCCAAATGGAAAGAAACTGTCGTTGATCGAAACGATATTTAGCCAGCATGGTATACATTCAATGGAAGAGCTTAAAATTATTCGTCTTGATGATGAAAAAACAATATTAGTTGCACCAAGGTATTCATACCTGTACACCAAGACTTATATTTGACCATCTAGTAAAAAGCAAATTATAGCGAACTTTTTCCTTTATAAATCAATTATTTGATTTTTTTTAATAATGGTTCATGTTGAAACATCATCAAGCTGACAATCTCTTAACTTAGGACAAAAAAATCTTAGGTATAAAACGTAGCAACATTTCTTAACCTAAGAGACCTTATGCTAATCATTAACGGAAACTCGGTTTTCGATTCCGACCAAGGTTATATTCAAAATTTAACTGGTAACGTACGTCATCCAATCGGTGTGAATGAAATTACTTTGCTCAACTTTATGGTGGAGAACGTTGGTAGGACGCTGAGCAAAGACGAACTTATGTATCATGTATGGCAAAAGCGTGGCATTGTCGTTGAGATGAGCAGCTTGATGCATTGTATTTCTTGCTGCCGGCGAGCACTTGAAGACCACTCTGGTGAAGTGATAAAAACAATACGGGGAGAAGGATATCGATTTGTTGGTGATATTGAGAAATATTACCCAAGTGATGATGCTCCTACAAGGACAGGTTGTCTCGTTGACAATGGACTTATTCGTATTGACATGAATAAGCATACCAATACCCCAAAAGGGCGCGTAAACGCTCGGATTAAATGGCTTGCTTTGGGGCTGTTTATTTGCTCTGCATTGGCTAGCTATTCTGTGGTTGAAAACGTGTGTTCACCTATTTCCGATGTCTCATTTGAGCAGACACATTTTAGCACATGTTGGTTTTCACCCGACAGTAGTGGGGTTAAAGTGCGTTATCAAGATGTGAATCTGTATGATTTTGGGGAGTTAACTTTATTGGTTGATCAAAGCGGACGCTCGCTAAGTTTTCGACCCAAAAGTGGGGTGTTGAGCTGTGAGTAAGCAAATCGCTATTGTCATTATTGTTGTGGGTTCTATGCTTGGAGCAATAGCGGCTTATCTTAACAATAACACGATAAATAGGCATCTGAGCAGCCATACGGTTGCTTACATATCATCAGTTGACCCTGACAATAGTTTTGGAATTACCTTGCCTTTGAGACTTGAGCTGATACTAAAGCAAGACAGTACTTATGGTGTTTATGCTTTTCTACCTAAAAGTCAGGTCGGATACACTAGCTCAGGCTGGTACCAACTTGATGGCGATGGGATATTTTTTGCCATGAGAAGACACAATCGGTTAGATATAGAAGCAAAGAGAAATGGAGTAATTGAGCAATTATTTGTCCGTCCCGATACATTTAGCGGTCATATGAGGCTGGTTCAGTTGGGTGAGCATAGTGCGGCGTTAGTGGGGAGTAAAGTCGCTCTACACATGATCGATTAAATCATTGGGCCAGCTTCATCGATAAAATTACTTTGAGTCCACCCAAAGTGCTTTGCTCAAGCGCTAGTTTACCTCTGTAGCTATGTGCCATTTCACAAACAATATTAAGGCCTAAGCCAGTTCCTGGCGTGGTTTCATCCAATCGCACACCACGTTTGACAACAGTATCTAATTCGTGTTTCGGTATTCCAATGCCATCATCTTCAATGATGATCTCGATAGTTTCAGGCTTGTCTTTATGCAGAGCAGAATAGACACGAATGAGGCTACTTGACCATTTGTATGCGTTTTCAATAATGTTGCCCAGCATTTCATCGAGATCGGTTTGTTCCACAGCAACGTTTAAATCGCTATCGAGCTCATTGATAAGACTAATACCGCGATCAGCGTAAACTTTATCAAACGCCATAGAAATTGCATCGACTCTCTCAGATGGGCATGAACTCACGGCCAAGATATTTTTAGCTCCAGCCATTCTAGCCCTACCTAAGTGGTAATCAATTTGATTTTGAATTTGTTCTAATGAAGGACGCAATTGTTCCTGCGTCATGGCGTCTTTTGCCGATACTTCATTTTTCAGTACTGAAAGAGGTGTTTTTAGTGCATGTGATAGGTTTCCTGCATGATGGCGCGCTCGCTCAAGCAGCTCTTGATAGTGGAACACCAGTGCATTTAAGTCTGAAACAACGGGAGCCACCTCTTTTGGGTACTCCTCATCTAACTGAGTTTTTTTTCCTGAGCGAAGTTGAGACAGTTCTTTGTGCATCTTGCTCAGTGGGCTAAGTGACCACTGAATTTGAATAGTGATTAACGCAAGAATGCCAATGTAGAGCAGAGCCAGAATGAGCCATAGCTGTCCCATTAGACTACGTACGGTATCCGCAATAGGTTGCTGGTCAGTTCCTATCACAACTTCAATGGGAGCAGGGTAATCGGGATAATATAAGGTTGATTTAATGTAGATGAGCTTTTCATCTCTAGCACCCAGTAACACATGTTCATCCTTAGCAATTAAGGTTTTGTCCCAGAGTGAGCGTGAACGAAGTAAAGCTTTATCAGTTTTGGCTGACCAATAAAAGCCACTGTATGGGCGAGTAAACCTAGGGTCAGATAGGGGCGAGGTCAACTTAAGGTTGCCTTTGTCATCGGCTTCTAGTGCTGCCGCGATTTCGTCCATATAAATGGCGAGTTGCTGTTTGGTGTCTTCTTGCATGTAGAGATATACCTGCGAAGGCATCATAAGCCCAGCAGCGATAATCATAACGGTTAACCAAACAACAGCAGCAAGAACTAAACGGCTTTTTAGACTCAGCCGTTTTATTAGCCGTATCTTTTTAATCGGCATGGAGCTGATATCCTAATCCCCTCACCGTTTTAATAATTTTAGGGGAGATTTTCTTCCTAATACGCCCAATAAATACTTCAATAGTGTTGGAGTCACGGTCGAAGTCTTGTTTATAAATGTGTTCGACCAATTCACTGCGTGATATCACTTTGTCAGGATTATGCATAAAGTAGGCAACGACCTTATATTCCAAAGCGGTAAGATCGACGGCTTGTCCAAGCCACATCACTTTGGAAGTACGTGTATCTAGGCTAAGAGAACCCATTTGCATGACAGGAGAAGCGTTACCAGAAGCACGACGAAGTTGGGCGCGAATTCTGGCGATAAGCTCAACCATTTCAAAGGGCTTAGTTTGGTAATCATCCGCGCCTGCGTTGAGCCCTTCCACTCGTTGAGTTAAACCGTCTCTTGCGCTAAGAATGATAACTGGAGTATTGATGTTTTCGTCGCGGATGCTTTTTAAAACGGTCAATCCATCGAGTTTTGGCAAGCCGAGATCGAGAACAATCGCGTCCCATTCTTCAGATGTTGCCCGATAGAGTGCGTCAATACCATCGGTCGAGAGTTCGGGAACCCAGCCATTCTTCTCAAATGACTCGATTATTTGCTCACCTAGGCGAGGTTCATCTTCCACTACAAGTATTTTCATGTGTGATATCGTTTAGTTTTTAAGGGCTTGTTTAAAATTTCGACCTTCAATCAGAATCATTTCTAAAGTCTGAGCGTTGTATTCTACTTTAATGATGTTATTGTTGTAATTGAGTTTAAGTTCATACACCCACTCATCATCATCTTCTTCGAGTTCAACTTTGATGATTCGGCCGCGTAAGTCTTTTTCAACCGTCGTGTAAAGCTCGGAAAATGGTCTGATATACCCTTTGTGTACGGCATCATAGACTTCGTCTTGATCGTCTTCGAACTCGACTTCTGCCCCTTGATGATGAATATCTTGTACTAATGCATGACCGTTCTTATCCGAGTCTGGCTTGGCATATACAGGGATACTAGTCAATACACAAAAAGCGGTAATAAGTAGACCAATTAACTGCTTATGAAACATCGCGTTATCTTGATTGAAAGTTCTATGACTGAGTATAACGAATCTTTTCTGAATACAAAGTGAATATTGTTTTATAATCTGCTGACAGGTAGGTTGGCGTAAAACTTATAGTAATTCGTCGGCAAATATTTTGTCACGAATTTTCCAAAATCGTCCCGACTTTTTGGCAATTACAAATTGTGGGGGGCGAAAGCGGTGTTGGTGATTGACGATTCGACTTGGAGACAGCTCTGAAAAAGGTCGATGTTTATCGGCAAGATGAGCTCTAACAAACCTATTTTTAAAGTCTTGTTTTTGTTTTGGCGTAGTCAACGACCAAAACTCATGGACTAGCGCTCTACCATCACCATAATAAGATATTTTGAGGCTATTTTTCCCTTTATCGTTTTTGTGAAGTGTTAGTTCCATTGAATGACATTCAAATACGAGGGCGTCTTTGAGCTTTAATGCTTCTTTAAGTTTTTTGTCAGGATCAACTAATGTGGCATCGCATTCATGACAAATTCGCGCTGCTATATCGTTGTCCGCGCCACATTCGTTGCAATACTTCGCTCTAAAACGGTAGTCACAATGCTCTCGCTTTTGGGTGGTCTTATCTTCAAAAAAACCTTGGCATTTTCGACCATAGTGTTCAAGCAAAAAACCATTGGTATCCAGCTTTCCCCAAAAGTTATTGTTAAAGCCGCATGCAGGACAGGGAATAGTGATAATTTCACTGTCAGGAGAGGGTTTGGCATCGCCAACCTCAGGTTGATATAAATCATAGCTGTTGCCAGCATAGTCGATCACTAGGCACTCTGTTTTACCCGAAGACAACCTGAGTCCTCTGCCAACGATTTGCTGATATAAACTTATCGATTCAGTGGGGCGTAAGATAGCAATGAGATCAACATGTGGGGCATCAAAACCGGTCGTCAAAACAGAGACGTTAACCAAAAATTTGATTTGTTTCTTTTTAAACTTTTCTATGATGGAACCCCGTTCATATGTTGACGTATCACCTATTACCAAAGCGGATTGTTCAATGGGGAGTAAAGATAGAACCTCTTGAGCGTGGCGCACAGTAGAAGCAAAGATCATTACGCCTTGTCTATTGTGAGCAAGCTGAATAATTTGCTGAACGATCTGTGGTGTTGCTCGCTGAGCTTGGTTAATAACCATATCCAACTCGGTTTCCTTATATCTTCCTGTGCTGGACGGTTTTAATTGAGAAAAATCATAACTGAGAATGGGGGCGTCCACTACTCGAGCGGGCGTGAGGAAATGTTCATCGAGTAGATAGCGGATGGGCAATTCGAAAATGCAGTCTCGAAAGAACCTAGGCTCTTGTGTTCTCACGAGTCCGCGAGTGTGGTATTGGTAAATCCACCCCATGCCTAAACGGTATGGGGTTGCCGTAAGACCCAATACCTTAACACCTGGGTTCAGCTCTCTTAGATGGCTGATGACCTTTTGATAACTGGTGTTTTTGTTGTCTGCTACCCGGTGACATTCATCAATCACCAAAAGAGAGAACTGATTTTTGAAGTCTTCAAGGTTACGGACGACGGATTGAACAGACGCAAATACGACTTGTTGATGGGTTTCTTTTCTTCCCAACCCTGCAGAGTAAATAGCACCTTGGAGTTGGTAGCCTTCGTATTTTGCATGGTTTTGCTCAACCAACTCTTTAACATGTGCTAAAACAAGTACTTTCCCTTTCGCTAATCGAGCAAGTTCGGCAATAATTAGGCTTTTTCCTGCACCCGTTGGTAGAACTAGGACGGCGGGACTGGAGTGTTTACGAAAATAGTGGATGACGGCTTTTACCGAATCTGCTTGATAAGGTCTTAATGTGTACATAAATTGTGTGAAATCACTCAACTATTTAGGCTAGGCACCCTATAATACATCACTGATGTAGATGAGGTAATCATGCGTTTAGATAAATACCTATGTGATGCGCTAGGAGCAACACGTAAAGAAGCGACAAAAATAATTAAAAGTGGTGATGTTACGGTCAATGATATTGTGCAAAAAAGTGGTGCCGTAAAAGTTACCGATACTTGTCTTGTTGAGTGGCAAGGAAGAGAAATTCAAAAACCAGGCCCACGCTATATTATGTTGTTTAAACCTGACGGTTTTGTGTGCTCTCATGAAGACGGGTTTAACCAGACTGCGTTTATGTTGTTAGATGAGGTTAAGATAGAAGATCTCCATTTTGCAGGTCGTTTAGATGTTGATACTACCGGCCTAGTGCTTATTACTGATGATGGTAAATGGTCTCATCGTATTACGTCGCCAAAGCACAAGTGCGAAAAAACTTATCGTGTTTGGCTAGCCGATCCTATAGGTTCAGACTATGTTGAGAAGTTTGCCCAAGGAATAGAATTACGTAATGAAAAATCAGCAACCTTACCCGCTAGACTTGAAGTGGTTGATCAAGATAAAAATGAGCTATTGCTGACCATTACTGAAGGAAAGTATCACCAAGTTAAACGAATGTTTGCTGCTCTAGGCAACAAGGTAGAAAAGTTGCACAGAGAGCGCATCGGTCAAATTGAGTTAGACGGTGAATTAGCACTAGGTGAATATCGTTTCCTAACTCAAAAAGAAATTGATTCGGTTTGGAATTAATAATCCATAATTGGAAACAGTTTAGTTCCAAATTGGAAGTAGTCTTTTGTATATTGTTGACCCAATATGATGCAACTAGATAGTAGCATTTTGTGGGTAACTGCTTTCTATTTTGAATGAATTTCAAGTGGTTTGCCGCTCCCAATCATCTTATGGAGATTTATGCCTAATCACGTTCTGACTTCAAAATCTTGCCAAAATACGACATTCTGGCTGTTTTGTGTTTTGGGAGCAGTGGGTACCTTAACGCCATTCGCCATTGATATGTACTTGCCAGCAATGCCTGCCCTTGCTCGTGATCTTGGGGTGTCTGAAGGTGCAGTACAATTCACTTTGACAATATATACAGCGGGTTTTGCTGTAGGTCAGCTTCTTCATGGCCCTTTGGCTGATAGTTATGGGCGTAGGCCGGTTCTCATTGTAGGAGTGATATTGTTTGCTCTTGCTTCGGTTATAAGTGCTACAACACAAGGTATTGATGCCCTTATATGGATACGCGGACTCCAAGGCTTTTCAGGGGCCGCCGCTGCTGTAGTGATTCAAGCTATCGTTCGAGATATGTTTGACCGAGAGGACTTTGCTCATGCAATGTCTTTTGTTACTTTGGTTATTACTATAGCGCCATTGATAGCCCCTATGCTGGGTGGGCATATTGCAATCTGGTTCGGTTGGCGTGGTATATTTTGGGTATTGGCCTTGTTTTCTGCGCTGGTTATAGCCCTTGTGTTGTGGAAAATCCCAGAAACATTGAGTCAGGAAAACAGACAACCTCTCCGATTAAGATCGACCTTGATCAATTATCTTGGCGTCTGTCGTAATCCCACAGCGATCGGTTTAATCTTTACAGGTGCTTTCTCTTTTGCTGGGATGTTCTCTTTTCTGACCGCAGGCTCTTTTGTTTATATTGACATATACCATGTTGAGCCTAACGAATTTGGCTATTTATTTGCCTTTAATATCGTAGCCATGATCTTGATGACTATGGTAAATGGTCGCTTTGTTAAGCGGGTAGGGTCACATGCAATGCTTAAGTTTGCATTGTCAATTCAACTCCTTGCCGGAATTGGTTTATTTTCTGGGTGGGCACTTGACCTTGGCCTATGGGGCACTGTACCTTTCGTGGTCCTATTTATAGGCACGACGGCAACTATCGGTAGTAATACCATGGGTTTATTACTCAGTGGCTATTCCACAATGGCAGGCACAGCTTCCTCTCTTGCAGGCACTCTTCGTTTTGGGACTGGTTCTCTAATGGGAGGGGTTATTGCCATTATGCCTGACGGTGTCGTTTGGCCAATGATTACTGTTATGACGACGTGCTCGGTGTTGTCCGCGGCGTTTTACTGGATACTTGGAAGAAGGGCGTAATGTCTCAGTATACAATTGAAATTCAAAACTTAGTGAATTGTGCATTGAAGGAACTTGCAAATGAGCATAGTTCCGGGAAAGTGGTGAATGCGCCTGTTCCAAATAATCATTATTTAGTTCGATGGGTGACTCGTTCACTAAAGTCGCAACGTTTTCACCGTTGTGTTTTGGGAGACCTAACCCGATGGCAGAAAGAAGGTCGTTCGAAAGGCAATAACGCAGCGTTGATGAATACATTTCAGCGTATTGCAAAATTTTATGCGGATTTTTTTCCGACTAACGCGGCTGAATGCCCGATAAAAGATCGTCAAATTAATGATTTTTTGGATTTTATGGAAGAGCAGGGTTGGGAGATATCAACATCAGAGCCACTTGTAAATTGCGGTAAAGTCCAGATTTTCACTGAAGGCCCCAACTCGGTTGCACTATGTTCAAATCAATGCGATGACTGCTTTGATGGAGAAGATTTAGTTAAACCTATGAGTTGGTTTGTGCGTGGTAATCATGCTTTATTTATAGAAAAGGCAGCAAGTGCTGGTTTTATGCTGCACAAAATCACGGATTATAAGTCCAATGTCAAATATCATGGTGAGTACTTGGTTTATCCTGCAAATCAAGGTGAGCAGTTGGCTGAAATACCCATAGGGTATCCGATCTAGGTTTAATCTTAATTAAGTGAACTCTTACGATTCAGAAGTTTAGAATCTTAGTGAGGATGCCCAAGTTGTAGGTTAAAGGGCCATCCCACAAGTACATTAGTATAGAGTTACCACATGAGATTATTACCCTTGTTCGCATTACTATGCCCAATGTATCTGTTGGCGAGTGATTTTAAAAACATTTCTAGCTTTGGCGATAGCCTATCAGACAGTGGCAATAAGTTTGCGGTTTCTCAAGCATTCAACAAAGCAACCAAAGGGGCTGTTCTGGCAGCCGCTACTCAACCCAATTGGCAAGGAAGGGCGAGCAATGGTCGAGTATGGACAGAATATCTTGCCCAAATGCTAGAATTACCGCCTGTTTCTCCAGCAAGAGTTGAGATCAATACCGATGTCCATGTAGAGAAAAGAGGCGAAAAAAGTTCATACTTTATCCACATGGAGCGACAGATTGGGAACAATTGGTCGGTCGGAGGGGCGATGGCCTTATCTGGTAACTTCAATAATCTTGGTACAAGTAAAGATGTCCTTTCTTTTAGTGGTGGCAAGGTACTCCCCAACGTAAGTTCTCAGATATCAAATCGCATTACTGAAAAAGGAGTGTTTGATAAAGATACCATTGTTACCTATATGGCCGGCACCAATAATATGTGGTATAGCTTATATGGTGAATTAGGGCAAACAGGGTTTCAGGCGGCAGAGTTGGTTGCAAGTGATATAAAACAACTTATTCATTACCAAGCTGATACTATAGTCCTTTCCAATATCCCAGATTTTTCAATGGCTCCTTGGTTAAAGGAAAAGTCGACCGAAACCAAGATGTTTATACGAAACTTTAACGAGACATTAAAACATCGTGTTGAGAGAATTAAGCAGACTAATCCAACCGTTAACATTATTTATATCGACGCGTATTCATTTTACAAAAATATTAAAGATCAGGTACTGGCATCTGGTGTCTATGAAGACGAAGCTCTGAACATTAGAATGACGAATGTCACTGATGCGTCATTATTGGTGGAGACCGGTGAGATAATACGGAATCCAGATCAATCCATGTTTTGGGATGGCATCCATCCAACGACCAATATGCATAAGCTTTATGCTAAGTATGTCGCTGATGCCATTAAAAATAATATTTGAATTATTGTATTGGTGGACCTTGTGAATATTTTTGAGCTTTGCTGACAATCGCTTTTACCATGCCTTTGAATATAAATATATGGGCGGGCATCATAGAGAACCAGTATAAAAGGCCTCTAAACCCTTGAGGGTGCCACCATGCGGTGACTTTTAACTGGCGTGTATAGCCTAGATCTGTTACTGAAAACTCTAAGCGCCCCAATCCAGGGGCTTTCATGCCAAACAATAAAGAGAGAAATCGATTCTCCTCACATCGTATGACCTTCCAAGAATCAATGTAGTCACCGACTTTAAGTTCGGGGCCAGATGGAGAGCGTCTTATCGGCCGGCCGCCGCCGAATAGAATGTCAATCCATTCTCTCGTTCGCCAAAGTAGATTGGCATAAAAATAGCCTTCCCGACGACTGCCAATTTTTTGGATGGTTTGCCAAAGAGCTTCGAGGCTAACCTGCGTTTCTATGCTGGCACCTGTTTGCTTTGCATAGTATCCATAGCCTGGTTGCCAGCGTTTAAACGCTGTTGGGTCAAATCCCCAAACTTCACTGTCGACAAAATCACTTTCTGCCGCAATAGCTCGGCGAACCATTTCCTCGTAACCAAGCAGTTCCTGTGGGTATTGGATATGAATGCCTTTCCAATCGGCAACAAAGTCATGCTTCAAACCTGAAAGCAATGCTGCGCCTATCGATGTTGGAACAGAGGTCACTATGCCAAGCCAATATGAGGCAAATTTGGGAGTCAGTAAATGGGTAGAAAAAATTCGAATAGGTTTATTGATAACCTTGCTTATTGTTAGAAATTGGTCTTTGTAGGTGAGAATATCAGGTCCACCGACTTCAAATAGGCTGTTAGTCGTTGGACTTTCCTTCGCTAGTTCGATCAGATAATGATTTAGGTTTTCAAGCGCGATAGGGTTGGCTCTAGAATCAAGCCATTTAGGCGTTAACATCAACGGCATGTTAAAGACAAAATCACGCATAATTTCAAATGCAGCAGAACCGGGCCCAATAATGACACCAGCTCTGAGTTCGGTTACAGGGCATCCTGCTTGGCGGATGATGTCCCCTGTCATTAAACGAGCTTTGAGATGTTCAGAATTGCCAGTTTGAGGCTGAAGGGCACTGAGATAGATGACATGCTTGACACGACTTACGCTCAGTCCCGCCTGAACATTGCGAGCAAGAGAGAGCTCATAGTTGAGAAAGTCATGGCCATGTGCCATACCATGGACAAGAAAATAGATAATGTCGAACTGCGGAACAAGGCTTATAGTGGCTTGTTTATCAGAGAGATCGAGAAAGATTAAATCAAGATTTTTGTGCTTCTCAACTCGAGCCCTAAGATAATCAATTTGTCTTGCTGCTGCCGTGACATGGTAACCTCTAGCACATAACTCACTTAGCAATTGGGAACCGACGTAACCTGAAGCTCCCAATACCAGTACTTTTTCCATTGTATACCCCATAAAGGAAGGTCTTAGTGTTGGATTTTATTAAACGTTAACCAGTGACGGTCGGAAATACTTGATAAAAGACACTCAAGTAGAATCTATATTTATTCTCTTCCATGACAGTAGCATACTCATTTAAGCTCATCAGTATGTGGAATGTACTTAAGCATTATATTGATTAAATTATTATATTTTTGGTGAAGTTAGGGGTTACTCCAAAGTAATATTGATAGGTTAATGAAAATTAGAGTATATCTTGTGAACCAGAATCCAAAATACTTTCTCAACACGATATTTTAGTGTAGATTCACAGTCCAATTTTGAAAATTGTGAGATTGTCGATGTTGCAACTGACAGACCTTTGTAAAGGTTACGTGGATGGTGGAGAGTTTCACCCCGTCCTACAAGGTGCTGAGTTGTCATTAAAGCAAGGTGAGCAAGTTGCTTTGATGGGAGAGAGTGGTTCTGGGAAGAGCACATTGCTTAACTTGATAGCTGGTCTAGATACTGTCGATTCAGGTGAGATTTTATTTCCCAACTTTTCAATGCATCAAATTGGCGAGAACCAACGAACGGCATACAGAAGAAACAATATTGGTCTCATCTTTCAACAGTTCAACTTAATTCCTACCTTAAATATTGCTGATAATATCCGTTTTTGCCGGCAATTGAAGGGGTTATCCGATGATGTGGCATTGTGGCGACAAATCCTTTCTTCATTGGACCTTATGCCACTTTTAGGGAGATACCCAGAGGAATCCTCCGGCGGTCAACAGCAGCGCGCTGCCATTGCACGTGCCCTGTATATGGAGCCTAAGCTATTGCTAGCAGATGAACCTACTGGAAGCTTGGATGAGCGAAATTCAGAAGCGGTGATGCGTTTGCTGACGAGCCTGACTCGACAATTGGACTGTACATTACTGCTTGTCACTCATAGTGAGCGGGTGGCTTCTCATATGGAGGGGAGGCTGCGTCTCCAAGGAGGGCTGCTTCATGTTGTGGCCGGTAGTTAAAGCACTGCTGGGCCATTACAGACGCTACCCTTTTCAAATCCTTCTTGTCTGGCTCGGTCTTACCCTAGGTGTGTCTCTTCTTGTTGGTGTCACTTCGATTAATGATCATGCAAAGAAAAGCTATCAAGATGGCGAGAAACTGTTCTCTAGTCCTCTCCCATATCGAATCCGTCCAAAGCATATCACTAGTAAAATACCACAGGGTTTTTATGTTCAGCTTCGTCGTGATGGGTTCAATCAATGTGCCCCTTTTGAACGGCTAAAGTTGAATCTTAGTGATAGTTCAGATTTGATATTGATTGGCCAAGGCTCGGGTATTTCTCTAATAGCCTGCGGAGAAATGCCGGAAGAGAAGTTTACCCGCCTGAAAAATCATTTACCTAATGGACTGAGTATAGCGAGAAATTCTCGTGCTGAGTTGGAGTCGTTGACGCAAGCATTTCACATGAATTTGAGCGCTATGGGAATGCTAGCATTTCTTGTTGGCTTGTTTATTTTTTATCAGGCGATGTCTCTATCTCTCACCCAAAGACAGCCTCTTGTTGGAGTTATGCGGCAGACAGGAGTGTCTGGGGGACAATTGGCATTGGCACTCTGCATAGAGTTGTTAATCTTGATTTTGGTCAGCTGGTTATGTGGTAATTTTTTTGGGTTACTACTGGCAAATCAGCTAATACCAGCAGTATCAGAAAGTTTGCGTGACTTGTATGATGCAAATGTTGGGCTTATGGTCTCATGGAACTGGCCATCGGCTTTTTATAGCTTACTTATGGCAATATTAGGGGCTTTTCTCACATGCGCATGGCCGATAGTTCGTTTACTTCGATCCCAACCAATTCGTCTTACTGCTAGGTTATCACTAGTGCGATTTGCTGGTACCGAGTTCACGCTACAAGCCGCTTTAGCATGTGTATTGTGTGTTATTGCCATTGCTATTTACCAAGCTCCTCAGACCCAAGGTTCGGGACTCATAATTATTGCACTCATGTTGGTGAGTGTGGCTTTGTTTACCCCATATTTGATATGGAAACTTTTTGATAGCCTATCGTATGTACTTAAGTGGCCAAAAGTGCGCTGGTTTTTCGCTGACGCAGCAGCAAGTATGAGTTATCGAGGTGTCGCTACAATGGCATTTATGCTTGCAATGGCTGCCAATATGGGCGTTGAAACTATGGTTGGGAGTTTTCGTGAGACGACGGATAAATGGTTGAGCCAGCGTTTGGCCGCTGACCTTTACATCTATCCAAATAGTAGTTCTGCGACTCGAATGAGCGGTTGGTTATCGGAGCAACCTGAAGTTGAATCGGTTTGGTGGCGATGGGAACAACAAATTGAGTCAAAAGATGATACTGTCCAAGTTGTGAGCACTGGTTATTCAGATGGAGAGTGGGATTCACTGACGGTAAAAATAGGTATTCCCAACTATTGGTACCATTTGCATCATTCCAAAGGTGTAATGATAAGTGAATCAATGGCGATTAAGCGTGGCATTCGTCCAGGCGATTACATAGACTTATCCGGCCAACTCGGGAAAAGGTGGCTGGTAGTTGGTGTTTATTACGATTATGGTAATCCCTACAATCAGGTGATGCTATCTCATCCTAATTGGTTAAAGGCGTTTAAAGATAGCGGTTCTGTGACTTTGGGCGTTATGCTTAAAGAAGGAATTGCGTCTACGGGACTGAAAAAACGTTTGGGCTCTATTTTTCGCGTTGGAGCAGAGCGAATTTATGACAATAGCCATATTCACACTAAAGCGATGAAAGTGTTTGATAGAACTTTTTCTATTGCAGATACACTTGGCAATATCACTTTAGTCATTGCTGTTTGTGGTATTTTTTTCGCTAGCCTCGCAGGAGAGGTTTCTCGTCAGCGACATGTTGCATTGCTGAGGTGTTTGGGAATAACGGGAAAAGAGTTGGTATTCATGGGAAGCATACAGCTATTTGTGTTCGGAGCTATTTCAGTGTTGATCGCCTTCCCATTAGGCCTGGTGTTAGCCAATTTAATCGTCGATATTGTCATGAAGCCGTCACTTGGTTGGACACTTAATCTTCAATTTATGTCAGGAGAGTATTTTCAAACTAGTATCATGGCGATGTCTTCACTTATGTTGGCAGGTGCTCTGCCTATAATGAGAATGGTCAGACGAACACCAATGAAGTTTGTGCGGAATTCTCTGTGATGTCTAATGGGAAACGAAAACCCATAATATGAAACCTAAATGTTGAGAAGTTCAACGTAACTCTGACTACAAAAGCAATCAATAATGAGGTTTAGCTGCCTTTCGTTAAGCTTTTGGTTTTATGTTGTCGGTGGGATATTGAATCACGGTGATCATCTTGTGTGTCAAGATCTCATCATCGTTGATTCTATAGGCGATTTTCGAGATTTATCTATAATTAAGACAAGAATATACGTGGTGTCATTGTTGTTTTCCTCGAAAATTCCGAAGTGTTCTATCCGAACAAGCGATTTTTCCTTAAGGAAATCTATGCGTAAACTCAGATCTATTGGCTATTCAATGTTTATCAACATAATAATTAAAGGGACAATATCATGAATGATATTATTCGCCACTTTTTCAAAATGGAGTCAGCGGGAGGAATTCTACTCGTTATTGCGGCTGCAATTGCAATGGTTATTGCCAATTCATCATTCTATGACCTGTACCAAACGGTATTGCACTCTTATGTATTGGGCATGTCTGTTTCACATTGGGTTAATGATGGACTCATGGCGATATTCTTCTTCCTCATCGGTTTAGAAGTAAAACGAGAGTTGTTAGAAGGTGCTCTCAAATCCCGAGAAACGGCTATCTTCCCTGCAATTGCCGCTGTTGGTGGTATGCTGGCTCCTGCACTTGTTTATGTTGCATTTAACTACAGTGATGAAGGGGCTATTCGAGGCTGGGCGATTCCTGCCGCAACAGACATTGCTTTCGCACTAGGTATCATGGCTCTGCTTGGTAATCGTGTGCCAGTAAGTTTAAAAGTGTTTTTGTTAGCACTGGCTATTATTGATGACTTAGGTGTGGTGGTT
The DNA here is from genome assembly GCF_030161235.1 of Vibrio zhanjiangensis. Taxonomy (GTDB): domain Bacteria; phylum Pseudomonadota; class Gammaproteobacteria; order Enterobacterales; family Vibrionaceae; genus Vibrio; species Vibrio zhanjiangensis. Next base: position 139,860 of record NZ_BSPW01000010.1, read on the forward strand.
ATCATTGCTTTTTTCTATACAGGGGAGCTGTCGACCATTGCGTTAGGAGTGGGTTTTGCAATGACGGCTGTACTATTTGTCCTAAATACACGGAAAGTGACTAAGCTTACGCCATACATGATAGTGGGCGCGATACTGTGGTTTGCAGTGCTGAAATCTGGTGTGCATGCGACTTTGGCTGGAGTAGTGATTGGTTTTGCGATCCCTCTACATGGAAAGAAAGACGAACCATCTCCGTTGAAGAGGATGGAGCATGGGCTGCACCCATATGTTGCTTTCGGTATTTTGCCTATTTTTGCTTTTGCAAATGCGGGTATTTCACTTGCTGGCGTTTCTATGGATGGCTTAACTTCCATGCTTCCGTTAGGAATTGCACTTGGGCTACTCATTGGTAAACCCCTTGGTATATACAGCTTTAGTTGGATTGCTGTTAAAGCAGGGATTGCAAAATTGCCAGAAGGGATTAATTTTGTACATATTTTTGCGGTGTCTGTGTTGTGTGGCATTGGTTTCACTATGTCAATATTTATTTCCTCTCTCGCTTTTGGGGAAGCGAATCCAGAGTATGACACCTATGCAAGGCTAGGTATTTTAATGGGCTCAACGACGGCCGCTATCATTGGTTACATTCTTTTGAGCGTGTCATTACCCAAGAAGGCAGAGCTAGCAGATCGACGAGCATAGCCAATAAACAAAGAACGCTCCCGAATGAGGGAGCGTTCTTTTTAGACAGGGAGACTATTTTTCTATAACACTAAATATGTTCCACTCTTCAACAACTCTTTCATTGAGTCCAACAACGGTTGCAGTAACTCTTCGATTTGTGGCATGAGCGACTTCGTCGTCACCTTCGTCCTCTAAACGACTTTCTCCAAAGCCTATTATAGACACACGCTCTGGTGCTATTCCAAAATACAACAATTCGTCCTGTACGGCGTTCGCTCTCTGCTCGGATAGTCTGAAGTTATAACTCTCAGGGCCTACTTTACTCGTGTGTCCTTGAATCTGAATGGATGCAGATTTGTATTTCTCCAAGAAATCGGCCATGGTTTGAATTTGATCTGAGAAAGCTGGATTAATTTCATAAGAATCATGAGCAAACAGAACTCTTAGAGCTAATTCTTCCTGCTCCTGAATCAAATTGGCGCATCCGTCGTTAGAAATTTCCGCTCCTTTAGGTGTATCAGGGCATAAATCTCTCGCATTAATAACTCCATCACGGTCATCATCAAGTAAATCGGCAACTTGGGTCGCTACAGGTGTTTCTATATAGTCGTACTCATCCTCGCTGGCCCATAGTGTGGCAGAAATTGCAAAGCTAATGGCGGTGATTGTACCTAAGATTCCATTCGTCATTATCAATACTCCACTTGCTGTGCCCACTCGGAGGGAACGTCCACTAATAAAGCATCCAACAAATTACCGGTCGCATTCATTACTCGATATTTGGCGTATTGCTCTGCGTAATGAGCATCTAAATAATCTTTTCTTGCTTCAAATAATTCATTTTCTGTATTGAGCAGGTCAAGTAAGGTGCGTTGACCGATTTGATATTGCTTTTTATATGCAATGACGGTTTCCGATGCTGAGTCGACATGATCCGCAAGAAAGTTCTTTTGTTGAAGAGTAAGATCAAGCGCACTCCATGAAAGCCTCAAACTCTCTTCCACTTGACGATACGCATCATTGCGTAAGTCTTTTGCTTTGTTAAGCTGGTAGGCAGATTGTTCAGCAATATCTTTATCGGAGCCACCGTTGTAAAGATTGTAACTTAGTCTGAGCATTGCCAGTGACTCATCACTACTCCCTATATTGCCACCTGCATCTTCTCTCCATGTTTGACTGGCTTCAACTGAAATTGTTGGATAGTAGGAGCCTTTAGATTGTTTGTATTGATAGCGAGCAGATTCAACATCAGCTTGAGATATCCTAATAACAGGGTGCTTATCAAATGCTGTTTGTAGAGCATCCTCAAGTGATAACGGCAATCTAGACTCATCGGCTCGAGGATAAATCAACCCCAAAGGACGTTGTCCAACCAGACGTCGGAACTGAGTATGGGTATCTACTAAGTTATTTTGCGCGGCAAGCAAATTACCATGAGCTTTAGCAATACGAGCTTCTACTTGGGTGACATCTGCTGTCGAACCAATACCAGAATCTGCCCGTTTTTTGATATCTCGGTATATTTCTTTATGCACGGCTAAGTTGCTCTCTGAAAGTGCCAGAACTTCGTTCGATTTAACGGCATCCAGATAAACTTGTGTTACCTGTAGGGCGAGGTCAGAGGCATCTGCCCATAGTTGCAACCTTGATGATTCGGCTTGCGCAGCGGTTCTATCCATATCGTTTAACGTTGCGTTCCCATCCCAAAGTAACTGTGTTAGTACGATAGAAGCTTCTTTCCTAGTTAGATCACTATCGGAACGTCCCGTGGATGCCGCTGGACTGATATTTTCTCGGCCAATTCCAGCGTCTAAGTCAATATTGGGTAAGTAAGCTCCTTTGGACGCATCTGCTATCTTCAGCTCGCTTTTATACTGATTAAACACACTCTTTAACTCAGGGCTTGTTGCAAGAGTGATAGATACCGCTTGTTCAAGCGTTTGGCCATTAATAGTTAAACTGACTAAAGCAACGCTGCTGGCTAGAATCGTTCTCGTTAGGCTCAAGGTGCCTCCTTTTCTCTACTTCCTTAACTCAAACCGAGGAAAACTTCGTGACCAATAAAATGGAATCACACCGATTATGAGTACACTGCATCGAAATTCTAGTACAACTAATTGAATATTTGAGTTCTTTTTATCAAAAATGAAGGTTGCGTTAACGAAAAACTTTCGTATGGACTTTTTTGTCCATATGTTGGCGAAGAGATGTGGATACAACTACAGTTTATACTATGTACAAGTGCGCGTATTGAAAAGTTCTGTACCTTAAAGCTGGCGATACTTTTGTGCTTTTAGTTGGGGAAACGAGTATGAGCTCGAAAACGTTAATGCCGTTTTTAATGGCGAATTCGACGGTAGTTATTGATGTCAATGGACAGCTTAGGGAGCTCCTTCCGGGTGAAGTCCCAAGGCCAGGTGAAGTGACAGTTGATATTGGCGCTGGAGCACCTTCTGCCACCGATCTTGAAGCTCAGTTAGTAACCGATGACGGTGAAGTGTCAGACATTAATCTCGACAGTGAGATTGCGTCGATCTTTGACCAGTTAGAACAAGGTGTCGACCCCACTCAAAACGAAGACTTTGCTACCGCGGCTGGTGGACAAAATGGTTCAAGTCCGACAGGCACAGGAGATATAGCAAGGACTGGAGCGGAAAGTATCGCTCAGACAAGTTTTAATACCTCAGGCCTTGAGGCTCAGGGGTTATCCCAGACTCAAAGTCTCACGTTGTTAAATATAGTGACAGAAACAGTGACTGGTACGGATTTAGGTACTGCAGCCGTTGGAGATGAAATACCAGTACTAGACAACGCGCCCACCTTCACCCCCAATGACGGTGAGGCGTACAGCTTTAGCTACAACGAAAATGCGACCGATGACTATGTGATTGGGACGGTATCGGCCAGTGACGCAGACGGTGAAAGTGTCAGCTACAGCATCAAAACCAATATCCTAAACAGTTTTGATCAGCCTTTATTTGAGATTGATGCGACAACAGGGGCCATCAGTTTAACCCCGGCGGGCGTGGCGGCGTTTACCAACGATTATGAGCTGGCGAGCAACGCGCACAGCCTTGTGGTCACGGCGACCGAAGCGGCAGGGCTTGGCGATGTGCAAAGCACCGATGTGACGGTCAATCTGAGTGAGATTAACCTTGATGATAACGCGCCCACCTTCACCCCCAACGATGGGGACGCGTACAGCTTTAGCTACAACGAAAATGCGACCGATGACTATGTGATTGGGACGGTATCGGCCAGTGACGCGGACGGCGAAAGTGTCAGCT
>NZ_BSPW01000010.1:143993-144163 GCF_030161235.1 Vibrio zhanjiangensis
CGGTCAATCTGAATGAGATTAACCTTGATGACAACGCGCCTGAGTTTACCCCCAACGATGGGGACGCGTACAGCTTTAGCTATAACGAAAATTCTACCGATGGCTATGTGATTGGTACGGTATCGGCCAGTGACGCGGACGGCGAAAGTGTCAGCTACAGCATCAAAACC
>NZ_BSPW01000011.1 GCF_030161235.1 Vibrio zhanjiangensis
AGTTAACGTAATGACAAAGTCGCTTGGTAATTAAGGTACGACAGAATCGCTTGGTGATCACACCTTATCTAAAGCGGACAAGAATATGTATTTGGACAAAAGAAAGACCAAAACAAAAGCAACGAAAAAGTTGGTACCTGTTGAAACGAAAAGCTCGGCAAATGAATAACCTAGGTTCTCAGTCAATAAAAAGTAGTAGTTTTACGTTTTGGCGAGAATGTACTCCCAAAAATCAGTAAAAGAGTGAGTAGCCACTCACTCTTTCATAATTGAATTAATCAGCATTAGATTAGTATTTTGCTTTACACATGGCCAGAATCGCAGTAGCCATTTGCTCTGAGCTAGGTAGATCCGCCCCTGTTGATTCATAGCCTATGCCTTGAAGCTCCATATTCATGCTTTGGAATAAAGCATTCAGTGCATTTCTTCTTTCTGGATTGCGCAGCTCTTCAAGTGAAGCCACTGCACAACCACGCATATCCAAGGTCGCTGCGGCTTCGATCAACTGGGTCTCTTTTTCTGTTAATGGGGCTGTATTCGCAACTGCGCCAGTTGAAGCGAAAAGAAGTGTAGCCAGCAGCGTTGTTGTCATTTTCATAGTGTTAAACCTTGTTATTTTGTTAGGTAAATTGATAGAAAAACAAATAAATTGTTGATTTATATGAATTTAAATTCGAATTCAGCATAGCTACAAATCAGAATCATGGACAAACAAAGGATGAAAAATTATGCGAAAGCTGTGAGTGATGATGCGGCAAAAAGCAACCATCAAGATTGTAAGCGGCGTGATTTGTGATGCACCCAGCGATGAAGGGGGTATTGGCCTTTATATCACCAAAAACTTCGCTTATGTAAAGGAGGAATTAGTCATTATTTCATATGCTTATATGTGTATTTAAACGGGTACTCAATCCTTGGCTCCTAATCCTCTAGCGTTTCGTTAATGTAGAGAACCGAGAAAAAAGCCACACCATCCCATATAAGCAATAATACCAGCCACAAAAGCTTCAGGTGTAGTGCGCACTAAATTCCAGACATTAATTGAAGTCTCTTTTCAGTGGTAACTGGTGATAGCCCCCTCTTTGTTTGGTTATACCCATTTGTTGACAGTATATTGATTATAAATGGTGAAATCGCAGCGAATACAGTACTCGAGTGTATTACCAGTGACGACTCCCAGCCTTTTCTTCCAGCCTTTTCTTCCAGCTTAAATTCATGATCTATCTCTTTTTTGTCATAGTATTTGGAGCCATGATGATAAGATCAACAGGGTTATAGCCTTTTGTTGTCATTTTCATGATATGAGCTTAACCACATAATGGGTGTAAGGGCTCAGTGAAACTTGATGGGCATTGTAAATTTGACTTGGGAACGATATTGGCTTGATTTCTATAAACAGTGCTAGATTAAGTGCGGCTGCCATTGAGCTATCAAATATTTATCCAGATATTGACGTTGATATATATTCAGCGGATGTGTCTAAAGCTGAATGGGTAAGTGAAGCTATTGGTTTCTTTACAAAGAAACATGAAAAAGTTGACGTTCTTGTGAATAATGCAGGTTTGTTCGAAAAAGGCCCGATAGATAGCTTTGAACTGAGTGATTATCAATCGTTAGTAATGACGAATCAGTTTGGAAGTTTTAATGTGCTTAAATGTATTGTCCCTATGATGAAACAACAAAAGAGTGGTTATATTTTTAATATTGCTTCTATGTCAGGTCTCAGAGCGTTGGCTGATCATGGTGCTTATGCGTCTACGAAGTTTGCGCTAATTGGACTTAGTCAGTCACTGAGGAAAGAAATGCTTCCATATGGAGTCAAGGTAACAGCAATTTGCCCTGGTGTGGTTGCGACAGACATGACGGCAAATATAGCGATATCTGAAAAAGATAAGATCCAGCCTGAAGATGTTGGTAAGCTCATATCATGCTGTTTAGATATGAGCTATTCGGTAAGTATTGACTACATACCAGTAGAATGCTCGTCACAGGTATAAGAGTCAGCAAGTTTTAGTACTCGTCTTGTGGCGACACATTTATCTCCAAACCTTTTGATACCGTCTGCTCTCATATCCGCAGACATTTCATTGATATAGGATTGAAGGTTGCCTTCATTGTCGACATAGTATGAGGCAACGATATTTGTTTTTCCTTGCTCATGCTCAGTGTTTTCGTATAGTTCTGCCTTGATAAAACCTTCGAATCTTAACATTGTTTGAATATGTGGTTTGAGCCATGCCATATATTCATCCGCAATTTCATTTGAAATCGTAAGATTTACTTCATATAAAATCATTGTTAATTCCTTTTCGTTCTCAGGTGATGAAGTTCATGTATTGTTAACATGTTTTTTAGTATTATCAAGTCAAATCCAATGGTAAATAATTGATTATTAAGTTAATTAATGAATTTAATACTTCCTCTCGGTATGATTTAAGTAGAATAGCCAAGTCTCTAGAATCTATTGGTATTACTTATGTTTCTTATGTATGTATCTCTCCTGACGGGAAACACAAATTCTCGCTCACCTAATATTTGGGGCGATAGTTTAACCATTTCGCCCTACAATGCTCGTAGGGTGACTTTTTCAAAGATTTCTCATTTAGGTTTTTTCAAATGCTGTGATCAATGGTAAGTTTGGATGTATGGTTTAATTTATACCAAAGGACAATACAGTATTTGCATATATTGTTAGGTACAGTCAGACAATGATTTATCTATTCATATTCTCCCAAAAAAAGCTCAAGTCGCAAGGTTCTGTGCTAGCCTTTTTACGTCGAGCTTGAAGGGAAAAAATAGAAAAACGGTCCATTTATAGACGCAGAGCCCTTTGAGGAAAATTATGGAAACTTTTATCGAACAGGCCATCGAGTTGAGAAAAGAGGCGAAATATGAAGAGTCGCGAGCCTTGCTCACAGCGTTATTAAGTAATGAGAGTTATTCCGCTAAGGCTCATTTGCACATTGCTTGGTCTTATGACAATGAAGGTAAGGAGCAAGAAGCCATTGATCACTATTTGTTATCTCTCTCGGGTTTGCTTTCGTCGGTCGAAAGGTTCGATGCTTTGTTTGGCTTAGCGAGCACTTATCGAAGCCTCGGTATGTATTCAGAGGCGCTAGGTTATTTCGAGAAAACTCTGGGTGAGTACCCTAATGCTATTGAGGTTCAACCTTTCTATGCAATGTGTCTATATAATTTGGGAAGGCATAAAGAAGCGACATCGTTGCTGCTTGAGCTCTTGGTGTCCGCCACCAATAGTGATGTAATTAAACAGTATCATCGAGCTATATCTCTATACGCGCAAGATTTAGATAAAAAATGGTAAATAGAACAAAGTGTATGGTTGAGTATTTAGGTGGCTCCTCATAATGTATTTTTATTTAAGCTACACAGAATAACGCTATACTTTTGATTCAATAATTTGGTTTATAGTGATAAGATAATCAATCGGTCTGTATTGATAGGAAGTTATTTGTAAAAGTAAATTTCCAGTAAGATTGTGGTAACAAAAAACAAGATAGAAAATCCCGTATTGAAATAATACACACTTTCTATTATTTAGGTTGGTTAGTGGCATTATTATCTACTTAGTGCAGCGTTAAGCGATTAAATTGATAATGTTATTTAAAGGAGACTAATAAAGTAATGAGTATATTTATCAGAGGACTGTTTTCTAAGGACTTGCTAGTGGAACTAAGTGAAAAAAAGATAATCATTAAAACATTAGGAAGTGGACAAAAATTTGAATACGAGCCATATTTGGCTTTGAAAATCGCTGGTAAAAAAGCGGTGCTGAAAGGCGTCGGCTCAGAGGCTAAGCTGCAATCAGGAACAGGTATTAAAGTCATCAACCCGTTTTCTCATCCTCGTTCTTTTGTCGCGGATTTTTATGTTGCTGAGAAATTAATACGCCACGGTTTATACGAAGTACATAAATCGAAATTTTTCAAACCAGCACCTCGAATTATAATACACCAATTGGAGAAAACTGAAGGTGGTTTAACAAACATTGAAGAAAGAGTTTTAACGGAGCTTGCCTTGGGTAGTGGGGCTCGTGAGGTTGCTATTTACATTGGGGAAAGGTTAGATTCAGACAGAATTACGTTTGATGAGGTAAAGAAGAAAATAGCGGTTTAACCAGAGCATTTTAAATCATTTTTTGTATTTGTTGTTCAATGGTTTAGGTAACACAATAGTATTGTTCACTACTTAACTTTGCTGTATGTTACAGGGGAAAATATGACGATAGTAAAAGATACTTAGAGTTTAAAGGTGACACTTTTAATCCGTTTCCAGAGCCATTCAAGTCACTTCTTGATCAATCTGGTTGTCCGGCAGGCGCTGAACCTACCTTTTGACTATGTAAGCCAGTTGTAAATTTTTTCTCCCAAGGAGTGAAGTACGTGCTTTCTACTATCGTAAAGAACCTTGAGTTTGCTAATTTTTTGTTTTTTATCAGTAACGAAAGGTTCAAATGCAAACACATACTCTCTCTACCCCATTGTCAACGCTGCAGGGCCAAGGCACAAGCACACCACTTACTAGGGCAATATCTTCCAATTTGCGCGGTGGTACGAATCTAAAGTTAGAACAGTTCTCTGACCGCCATCCGCGTTATTATCAAAATGTTGCGCAGCGATATCATGACGAACTACGGTCTTTCCAGACTCAGTTAGCATTTGAATTCCCAGATACCAGTGATCCACGCTGTAAAGATGAGCTCGATAAACTCAGCAGCAAAAAGGAAGAGGCGATTAACGACTATCAGTTGGAGAAAAACCCGGGGCAGAAAGCATTACATTTTGCAAAAGCAAACATGGTATTGGCGTTTGAAAAGGCGATCGAATACGGTCAAGTGTCACCTTTAGCGTTAACGCCCATGGAATTAGCCAAACAATTACTTCGGGATGTTTTGCCTGAGTATATAGAAAAATATACCCGTGAAAACTCTCAAGAACCTTTGATCAACTACTTCATCAAAAATCTGAAAGTGAAACTTCAGTGGAGTAAAAGCAAAACAGAAGTTGAACTGACCAGACTTGCGATACTCTTGGTTTCTAAAGGAAATATTGCTCTTCCTCACAAAGCTTTGATGTATTATGCAAACCCAGAAGATATTACTCTGATTGATGGTACTGTGTTCACCCAACCTGAGCAACGTGGTCTTATGGACTTGCATGGTGGGGCAGAAGGTTTTTGCCAACATATGCAGCCGCTAATAGAGCATGAACGAGTGCTGGCGACGGCGACGACAATAGAGCCCAATACCTTTTTTGTTATGATTGTCGAAAGAATACTGAAAGACAACAATCGCCTGCCAAGTGAGGGGGTAGATTACGCTTTCCTTGACAAGAAAGCCACAGCTTGGATTTCCCATAAACACAAGCGAACGGACCTTTCTCCCGCAAAAGAAGAGTCCATTATTGACATGGGTGGTTCTCTTTGGTCATCACCTGTTGAGGAAATAAAGACATTTACTCTGCGAGATCTCATTTTAGATGGCCCAAGAAAATACATTAGATATAAAGAAGCGCAATTGGAAAAGACCAATTCAAATCATGACTATCGACTTAATATTGAGCGAACTCAGTTCCAAGATCCGATATTGCGAGGTTTAGAAAGTGCTTTAACAGGGATCAATATTGAGGGTGAATACACAGCCTTGATTGATAGGTTTAAATCTACACCAGAGTTCATGGATGCTTTGCAACATAGGTTCAAGTCCCAGCTTTATCAACGTATTTTTGAATTGGGTGGTAAAACGGAGCAGCTTCTTTCTGTTAATGTGGACCACCAACCACGAGCCGTTTCCTTGTCACGAGGATTTCGCAGCATGAACTCAGTTTTTGGTCTGAGAAATGATAATGGCTCATTTACATTTTTTTCGTTAATTACAGACGATACTTTCACCACAACCAGCAGGACAGAAACAGAGAGTGGTACTGAGGCCTATCGCTGGCTGAGAGATAAAGATCATGCATTTTCTCAGTTTATCTCCGAACATATAGATCCAAAGCAAAGGCATGACCCCTCTGGCTATGAGCTTAGGATTGATCTATTTGAACATCAATACGAAGACAGGATTTTAAAGAAGCATACCGAAAATTACATGAATTTCCTAAAAAATTGGATGGATCTTAATGCTACTGATACGGAAGGAGAACGTGCCTTAAAAGCGATCACATTCTGGGTTAATGAAATTGGTAAAGCGTGGGCGATACTCACAGATTGGCTGCCACCACATTTAAAATTTCTCGCACGGGTTGGTTTTGCAGCATTGAAAGGGGCATTAAATATGGCCAGTGCTGAGACTGAAGCTGAGCGTGATCAGCATGGTAGGAATATGGGGTATGAGATGGGAATGGCGGGACTGCATACCTCCGTTGGTTATTTCAGTGCTCCGGTATCTAAGGTCGTCAATACAGTGAATGGCAAACTGCCCATCATCACTTCGATTAAAGGGCCTGAAGGGCTTTCCATTACCAATCATATGCAAGGAACGTTTTCGAATACTAAGCCAGAAGATATAACAAGCTCAGATTCCCCTTATCTATCGCCTTGTGATAAATCAAGCCCAATATGGACGAGAATTATCAATGTCCGGATGCCAGAGTCAATTCAAGCGTAAGTCACAACCAGCTTTTCCACACAAGAACTTAAGGAACTTGGTTCTGGTGATGCTCAGCTGACCATCACGCCAGCCGAATAATTTGGTTATAGTACTAAAAACGAACAAGGCGAACCAATCGGTTCGTCTTTGATTTTTTTAAACTCTTAAAAAATAACCAAGTTGGAAACATCAGCGCTTTATCCCGTATTGCGCGGTTCAACGCGAGGCAGAGGATTCTGCCGCTAGGGTTTCTCAAAGCGTATTTACTCGCTGCTTAATAAATTTGCCTTATTGTCCTAAAGCAAGTTCCATAATTTATTATTGTTTGTGGTTTTATGTTGCTACAACTCCTTGATTTTTGGAACAATGCCTGCCTGATATCAAGCCGACTGTAATAGAAATAACACATGTAAAACTGAACTTGGCTGTGATTTATATATTAAGCGCTTTAAAGGAGTAAACGCTATGACTAAGAATTCTAGGCATAATACGCCAGCCCATTTTCCCTTACACCCCTCTCAAGAAGGTATTTATTTTGAGCAGCTAATTAAGCCTGAGTCTCCAGCTTACAATATTGGTGGGTATGTCAAGATAAATGGAAGATTAGATGTCGAGCTTTTTAAGAAAGCGCTTTATTTGGTAATTGATAGTCTGGACGCCTTTGGTCTTAGTTTTGACAGTAATGATTCCATTTCACAGCAGAGTGTTAAACCAAAAGAAATGCGGACAAAAGATCTTGATATTGCTGATCTGTCTGGTGAGAAAGAGCCAGTTAAGCAAGCATTGGATCAGCTGCATCAGGTCTTTTGTATGCCGTTCAGTCTTCAGTCAGATTGCCTTTATATAAATAAACTCTTTAAAGTTCAGCATGAAGAATTTTGGTGGGTGTGCAAAGCACACCATATTATTGTTGATGGTTATGGCTATGCGCATTTTGGAAGGCAGGTTGCTAAAGCCTATAGTTGCTTACTGTATGGAGAACCACTGGACTGGCTGGATGACCTACCTTCTTATCAAGTAGCAACTTTGAATGCTCTGACATATACGGAGTCAGCTCAGTACCATAAAGATAAAGCGTTTTGGTTAAAACGTTACGAATCACTACCGGATCCTTTGTTAGATACTAGTTCGAGCAAGCAAGGTTTATCAAGAGTCCAGCACTGTGAAATGACATTGCCAAGAGATTTAACACAATCAATCCGTAACGGCTGTAGCGACTTAAACGTTAGTATCCAGCAGCTGAGTTTAGCTGCACTATCTATCCATTATTTTAAGAGTGTTGGAGCCAAGCGGTTATGTTTTGGTATTCCCTTACTGAGTCGTCATAATCGGCAAGAGAGGCAAACCGTGGGGATGATGACTGATATTATCCCTAGCTTGATTGAGATTTCAGATCAAAGCCAGGAGATTGGTGGTTTTATTCGGTCGATCGCTGCGCAGCAAAAACAAGAGTATCGTCATCGACGCTTCCCCTTAATACACCTTAAGAGAGAGTTAAGTCTCGCTGCGGGCACTAGCGGACTATTTGATGTTTTAGTGAATTATGAGCCTTTTGATATTCATTTAGAAATGGGTTCTTTAGAAAGTAATTTTCATCACTATTCAGCTCCTGAAGACTCAATCCCTTTACAATTTAGATGGTGTGATTATAGCGATAAGGGTTCACTCACTCTAAAAGTTACATACAAGCCCGAATGTTTTACTCAAGATGAAATTGACCTTCAAATCGAACGCCATCTCTCTATTTTGAACTACCTTTGTCAGAATCCGAGTTCAGCTCTTTCAACTGTACCCATTTTAAGCCCAGGTGAGCAAGGTCTGCTGCAAAATTGGAACGACACCCAGCAAGACTTCCCAAGTGAGCTGTGCATCCATCAACGGGTTGAAGCTCAAGCTGCTGAGCAGCCAGACGCGACCGCTTTAGTGTTTAACCAGCAGAGCCTAAGCTATGGCGAACTCAATCAGCGGGCCAACCAGCTAGCGCATTATTTATTAGAGCAAGGCGTGCGCCCCGATACTTTAGTCGGTCTCTGCGCTGACCGCAGTTTTGAGATGATGATTGGTCTTTTGGGGATACTAAAAGCCGGAGGCGCCTATGTGCCTTTAGACCCAAGCTATCCAAGCGAGCGTCTGGGTCATATGATCGAAGACAGTGGTGTGGGGGTAATCATCACCCAGCAGCACCTTATCCATGATTTACCTAAAGGCTCTGCTCGCACCATCGTCTTGGATTGTTCAGAGGTGCAGCAGCAACTGAGCCATTACATCGAGGAGAATATCGACCCAACGCTGATCGGTTTAACCTCAAGGCATCTGGCGTATGTGATTTACACTTCAGGGTCAACGGGCAAGCCTAAGGGAGTGCTGGTCGAGCATCGAGGGGTGATCAATGCTGTTTCTGATCAAGTACAACGTTTTGATGTCACTCCAACGAGTCGAATAGGCCAAATTGCCGCCATTAGCTTTGATACTTCGGTACTCGATTGGTCTCTAGCACTATCTACGGGGGCCGCGCTCTACCTGTATCCTCATGATGTCATTTTATCGCCTTCTGAACTGTCAAGCCGAGTTGCACACGATGTACTTACCCATTGCATTTTAACGCCAGCGCTATTGCCTCATCTTGACTCAAGGTTATGGGAGAGTGTCCAAACTCTCGTCGTTGGAGGCGATAAGTGCGCTCTTGAAGTCGCCCAAGCTTGGTCTGAAAAGCGTCGCTTCTTTAATGCGTATGGACCAACCGAAGCGACCATTGATTGCTGCGTATTTGAATATAAAGGATCACCGTCAGTTTTACCCATTGGCCGTCCGATTAATAATGTTGAGGTGTATGTACTCTCGCCAGAGCAGCAGCTTGTGCCCATTGGTGTGCCAGGCGAGCTTTATGTCGGGGGTGTGGGCTTAGCGCGCGGTTATCTCAATCGCCCTGAACTCACGGCTGACAAGTTTATTGCTCACCCCTTTAGCGATGACCCAGACGCGCGCTTATATCGCACCGGTGACTTGGTGCGTTGGCTGCCCGATGGCAACCTTGTCTTTTTAGGTCGTTTGGATCATCAGGTCAAAATTCGTGGGTTTAGGATTGAGTTAGGGGAAATCGAGTCCCAGCTGCTGCGTGAGCCGAGCGTTAAAGAAGCCGTAGTCTTAGCCCGTGAAGATCGCGGTGGTGACAAGCGTTTGGTCGCTTATGTCACAGCCGCTGAGACGCCTGAGGCTTTGGACGAAGGAACGCTGATGGAGTCACTGAGGCAAAGGTTAAAAGCCGTGCTGCCCGATTACATGGTGCCCTCGGCTTTTGTGGTGTTGGAGCAGTTGCCATTAACGCCTAACGGTAAAGTCGATCGTAAGACCCTACCTGAGCCTACCTATTCGGATACCTCACAAGACTTCGTGCTGCCAAGCACCGCTTTAGAGACTGAGCTGAGTGTGCTTTGGTCAGATGCTTTGGGCGTAGAGCACATAAGTGTCCACGCTAACTTTTTTAGCTTGGGCGGTGATTCTATTAAAGCCATTCAGGTCGCTTCTCGAGGTCAAAAGCAAGGGTTACCACTCACCACTAAGCAGTTGTTTCAGCATCAGACCATTGCTGAACTTGCCCTGCATCTAGATATCCATGCGGAAACTACTCAGATCCCGCAATCATCTGTAAAAGGTGTTCAATCTTTACTGCCCATCCAGCACCACTTTCTAAGCACTCAGCCGGTTGAGGCCAGTAAACACTTTAACCAAGCAATCCGTTTTGAGCTACCAGAGGGTACGCAAGAAGCGGCTTTACGATCCGTATTAACCGCATTGCTTCAAAGGCATGATGCGCTCAGATTAAGTTTTATTCAAACAGAGGGCCAGTGGCAGGGGTATTATGCTGAAGTAGATGAGGCCGTTCTACAGAAAGTACTGGTTTCATTCGAACACCAAGGTGAACCTGAAGCGGAAAGCCATATTCAATTGATAGCCAATCAGCTGCATTCGAGCTTTGACCTTGCTCAGCCACCTTTAATGCGTTGCCTCTGGGTGCGTAATAGCGAATCAGGTGCGCAAGAGCTGATTTGGATCATACATCATTTGGTTGTGGATGGCGTGTCATGGCGAATTCTTTTAGAGGATCTACAAGAAGGATTACCGCAGTATCAGTCTCAAGAAAATGCCAGTATTCAACTGGGCTCGAAAACGCACAGTCTCCAATATTGGAGCGAACGTCTAGAGGCGCATTCAGCAACCGAAGCCTGTTTAAGTACGCTGCCCTATTGGCAAAAAACCGTACAATCACCGAGCATAAACTTGCTTGAACGTTCGTCTATTTTGACGAGCACATCAGGCTTTGAAACAAGCACTATTAAAGCTGATCTCAGTACGCACACTTTCACTCAAGCTGACAGTCAGGTAGAGCAAATTTGTCTCTCTGCAACTTGCACTGAGCAATTATTACAGGGCATTCATGATTGTTATCACACGCAAATCAACGACATTTTATTAGCGGCTTTAGTGCTGGCAGTCGGCGAATGGGCGGCTGTCGATTTTGGAATGTCGAAACAGGGGTTGCGTCTGGATCTAGAAGGCCACGGTCGTGAGCCATTATTCGAGGATGTGGATCTGACTCAAACATTGGGGTGGTTTACTTCGGTCTTCCCGCTCCACTTACCATTTTCTTTACTCAGTGATACTGAAAACGATCATGAACAACTCGTATTAGAAACCTGTATTAAAGAGGTGAAAGAGCTTTTACGTGCTATTCCGAATAAGGGAATGGACTATGGGATTTTGCAGCGATACCAGCAAGCACGTTTACCTCAAACGGGCTCGTCTCAGATGGTCTTTAATTATCTGGGCGTGTTTGAAAAAGGCTTTGCCGGAGACAGTGGTAAGGCCTTAGCTTCCAATCTCTTACGTGAGCATGCATTGGGCTTTAATAGCTATGTTGTGGATGGGCAGTGGATACTCAATATTGACTATCACCCACAGCAGTTCATGGCGGAAGATATCAACGCTTTAGCAAAGAGTTATCAGCAAGCCATAGAAAAGCTCATCAATCACTGTTTACAAGCATCTGGCAGTTACACGCCTTCTGATTTTCCACTGCTGTCACTTACCCAAACACAAGTGGACCATTTACAAACAAAGTACCCTTTTTTAGAAGACCTCTATCCCAGCACGGCTATGCAGCAGGGACTGTTGTTCCATTCCAGTTTGGACCCAGAAAATGGGCAGTATGAGACGCAGCTTAAATTTAAACTGACGGATCTGGATAGTCACCGGTTTAAGGAAAGTTGGGAACAGTTAGTGGCTGAACATGCCATTTTTAGAACGGCTTTTGCGACGGTTGAAGGTCAAAGTCAAATACAGGTCGTGAATGCTCAGGTTCATTTGCCTTGGTATCAGTATGACTGGCGTCACCTCTGCTCAGATCAACAGCAGCAGCAACTTCAAAACCTGTTGGATCAGGGGCATTGCTCTACACCTGAACAAGCACCACTGATGAGTGGTCATTTGGCTCAAATTGGAGAAAAGGAATATTGGTTTGTTTGGCAGCACCATCACGCGCTATTAGACGGCTGGTGTTTACCTATAGTCTTTAAAGAGTTAATGGTGCGTTATAATGCGTTAGCTACGCAAACAGCACCTAAGTTACCAGCCGCTCGACCTTACAAAGACTATATTGCCTGGTTAGGGCGTCAGGACCGAAACACAGCTGAACATTACTGGCGTACTTATCTGGAAGGGTTCAGTGAGCCGACGCAGATCCAAATAGGCGATCCACAGACAAGTGGTTCATCATGTTCACAAGAATGCTATTTGGCACTCAGTCGTGAACTGACTCAGCAGTTAGAGCATCAAGCTCAACAGTATCAAGTGAGTCTCAACCTTTGGTTGCAACTAGGGTGGGGTTTATTACTCAGCCATTACAGCGGTACCCAAGACATTGTTTTTGGTAGCACTCGTTCAGGTCGCCCGAGTAGCCTTCCTAGTGTTGAAGACATGCTGGGTCTCTTCATTAATAGCCTGCCTGTACGCCTTAAACTGTCTTCGACAACGCAATTGCAAGCCGCTCTTAGCCAATTGAAACAAGCACAGACAGATCAAGAGGATTTTAGCTTTACGCCATTAGTGGATGTGCAGCGTTGGAGCGATGTTCCAGCCGGTCGGGAGTTATTTGATAGCCTGATGGTGTTTGAAAACTACCCAGTGGATGAGGCTTTAGCAGATGGACTCGTACAGGGCAGTCCTAGTGGCTGCTCTGATAATTCCTTAAGTAATGACCGCCTCCGAATTTCAGAATTTCAAGGAATCGAGTCTACTCACTACCCATTGACGTTAACGGTTAGCCCTAGTGACTCTCTGAACCTAAAGCTGATGTTTAGCGAAGCGAAATTTAACGAAAATAAGGCTCGGCAACTGCTTCAACACCTAGAGACGCTGTTGCAAGGTTTGGCTCACTCAAAAGCGGATACGCCATTAGCGTCGATCACATTACTCAGTGAAGCGGAGAAACAGCAGCAGTTAGTTGAGTGGAATGACACCCAACAAGACTTCCCAGACGAGCTGTGTATCCATCAACTCGTTGAAGCTCAAGCTGCTGAGCAGCCGGATGCGACGGCCTTAGTGTTTAACCATCAATGTTTGAGCTATGGTGAACTCAATCAGCGGGCCAATCAGGTCGCGCATTATTTATTAGAGCAGGGTGTGCGCCCCGATACCTTAGTGGGTCTCTGCGCTGAGCGCAGTTTTGAGATGATGATTGGTCTTTTGGGGATACTAAAAGCCGGAGGCGCTTATGTGCCTTTAGACCCAAGCTACCCAAGTGAGCGTCTTGGTCATATGATCGAAGACAGTGGTGTGGGGGTAATCATCACCCAGCAGCACCTTATCGACGGCTTACCTACAGGCACGAGTCAAGCATCTTACCGCACCATTGCTCTCGATAGCGAAGAGGTGCAGCAGCAACTGAGCCATTACATCCAAGAGAATATCGACCCAACGCTGATCGGTTTAACCTCAAGGCACCTGGCGTATGTGATTTACACTTCAGGGTCAACGGGTAAGCCTAAGGGAGTGCTGGTCGAGCATCGAGGGGTTATCAATGCCGTTTCTGATCAAGTACAACGCTTTGACGTCACTCGAACGAGTCGAATAGGCCAAATTGCAGCCATTAGCTTTGATACTTCTGTACTCGATTGGTCTCTGGCGTTATCTACGGGGGCCGCGCTCTACCTGTACCCTCATGATGTCATTTTATCGCCTTCTGAGCTGTCAAATCGAGTTGCACAAGATTTACTTACCCATTGTATTTTAACGCCAGCGCTACTGCCTCATCTTGACTCATCGTTATGGGAGAGCGTCCAAACTCTGGTCGTTGGAGGTGATCAGTGCGCTCTTGAAGTTGCACAAGCTTGGTCTGAAAAGCGTCGTTTCTTTAATGCGTATGGACCAACCGAAGCGACCATTGATTGCTGTGTGTTTGAGTATAAAGGGTCACCGTCAGTTCTACCCATTGGCCGTCCGATTACTAATGTTGAGGTTTATGTTCTCTCGCCAGAGCAACAGCTTGTGCCTATCGGTGTGCCAGGCGAGCTTTATGTCGGGGGTGTGGGCTTAGCTCGCGGTTACCTCAATCGCCCAGATCTCACCGCTGAAAAGTTTATTGCTCATCCCTTTAGCGATGACCCAGAAGCGCGCTTATATCGCACCGGTGACTTGGTGCGTTGGCTGCCCGATGGTAATCTCGCCTTTTTAGGCCGTTTGGATCATCAGGTCAAAATCCGTGGGTTTAGGATTGAATTAGGGGAAATCGAGTCTGAGCTTTTGTGTGAGCCGAGCGTTAAAGAAGCCGTGGTACTAGCTCGTGAAGATCGTGGTGGTGAAAAGCGTTTGGTCGCTTATGTCACAGCCGCTGAGACGCCTGAGGCTTTGGACGAAGGAACGCTGATGGAGTCACTGAGGCAAAGGTTAAAAGCCGTACTGCCCGATTACATGGTGCCCTCGGCTTTTGTGGTGTTAGAGCAGTTGCCATTAACGCCTAACGGTAAAGTGGATCGTAAGGCCCTGCCTGAGCCGGATTTAGCTCAGGTGACTGGGGCTTATGAAGCCCCGCAAAGCCTCACCGAAGCGCGCTTAGCAGAACTCTGGCAAACCTTGCTGCATCTAAACTCGCCCGTTAGCCGTGATGCGCATTTCTTTGAACTGGGTGGGCATTCGTTATTAGGTGTCCGACTATTAGCCAGCATTCGAGAGCAATTTGCCTTAGACATCCCGATTAAAACGCTCTTTGCGCAGCCCATCCTGAGTGAGCTGGCAGGGGTATTAGATGCCGAGGCGTCGATGGCAGGGCAAGGTATTCAGGTGCCACCGATGGTGGCCCGTGACCCACAGTTAACCGCATTGCCGTTATCTTATGC
>NZ_BSPW01000012.1:0-31182 GCF_030161235.1 Vibrio zhanjiangensis
AGTTAACGTAATGACAAAGTCGCTTGGTAATTAAGGTACGACAGAATCGCTTGGTGATCACACGCAAAATATTTGATGGGCTTTCAGGTTTATGGACATGTGGTGCGGGTCATAATCGAACTGAAATAGCCAACGCAGTAGAAAAGCAGCTCCTTGAACTTGACTATGCCCCTGCCTTTCAATACGGCCATCCCAAAGCCTTTGAGTTGGCCGAACGTTTAGCTGATTTAGCCCCTGAAGACATCAACAAGGTCTTTTTTGTAAACTCAGGTTCGGAGGCATCAGATACCGCAACCAAAATAGCGCGTGCATACTGGCGCCAGAGGGGAGAACCCACTAAGACCCGCATTATTGGCCGAGCAAAGGGCTACCATGGTGCGAGCTGGGGAGGAATAAGTTGGGGAGGTATCAATGGCAACCGTAAAATGTGGGGCCAAGCCATGGAATCCGATCACCTTGCTCATACACTTCAAGCCAATATGGCATTCACAAGAGGAATGGCGCCTGCAGGTGCTGAGATGGCCGACGAGTTACTCGATCTTATTGCACTCCATGATGCCTCAAACATTGCTGCTGTGATCATTGAACCCTTTTCCGGTTCGGCAGGCGTTATAGTACCACCAGAAGGGTATCTTCAGCGCCTCAGGGCGATTTGCGATCAACATAATATTCTGCTTATCTTCGACGAAGTGATCACAGGTTTTGGTCGAACTGGAAACTACTTTGGTGCGCAATCTTTTGGTGTCACCCCTGACATGATTTGTATTGCCAAACAAATCACCAACGGTGCCATTCCCTTAGGTGCGGTATTAGCCAAGCAAGGTATTTATGATACTTTCATGCATGCTGGCGGAGCAGAACACAATATTGAGCTACCTCATGGCTATACCTATTCAGGACACCCTGTTGCTTGCGCCTGCGCACTGGCTACCTTAGAGATACTCGAAAAAGAGCAGCTGATTCCACAAGTCGCTGAACTTTCACCTGTATTTGAAAAATCTATCCATAGCCTAAAAGGCACCAAACATATCTTAGATATTCGTAACTTCGGTTTTGCAGCAGGTCTAACCATAGCACCGCGTGATGGAGACCCAACAATCCGCCCTGTCGATATTGCCACCACTCTATGGCAGCAGGGTTTTTACGTTCGCTACGGTGGGGACACCATCCAGCTTGGCTTGCCCTTTATTACTCAAGAACACGAAATAGACCGCCTAATTAACGCATTGGGCGATGCGATAGAGCAAACCGTTTAAACCCAATGAGGAACTAAACATGTCAGAATATATCGGTCATCTGATTAACGGCGAAATTCACTCAGATAAAAGCCAAACGCAAGCCGTGTATAATCCAGCAACCGGAGCAGTATGTGCGAACGTATGCATGGCATCGCAAGAAACGGTCGCTATGGCGATTAGCTCAGCCAAACAAGCTTACCCAGCATGGCGCAATACGCCACCAGCCATGCGTGCACAAGTCATGTATCGCTTTAAGCAGCGACTCGAAGAAAACCAAGATATCATCTGTGAACTTATCTCTCGTGAGCATGGTAAGGTGTTGAGTGATGCCAAAGGCGAACTGGCTCGAGGTATCGAAAATGTCGAATTTGCTTGTGGCATTCCAGAACTACTCAAAGGCGAACACAGCCGTAACGTGGGGCGTGATATTGATGCGTGGAGTGAACTACAACCTCTCGGTGTTGTGGCCGGTATTACCCCATTTAACTTTCCAGCCATGGTTCCTCTTTGGATGTGGCCAAGTGCAATAATGTGCGGCAATACCTTTGTGCTCAAGCCTTCCGAACGAGACCCTTCCTGCGTACTTTACATTGCCAAGCTCGCCGAGGAAGCAGGGTTACCGAAAGGTGTGCTGAACGTGATTCACGGCGGTGCTGATGTCGTCAATCAGCTCATTGACGATGATACCATTCAAGCGGTTAGCTTTGTCGGCTCTACCCCAATAGCTGAAACCATCTACAAACGAGCATCAGAAAAGGGCAAGCGCTGCCAAGCTCTGGGCGGAGCAAAAAATCATGCGGTGATCATGCCAGATGCTGACCTCGATAATGTAGCCAATGCTTTAATGGGCGCTGCATACGGTTCATGTGGTCAGCGCTGCATGGCCATCTCAGTTGCTGTGGCAATAGGGGACAAAGTCGCTGATGCTCTGATTGACAAACTAAAGCCTCAAGTCGAAGCGCTCAAGGTCGGGCCAGGGAGTGATGACCGCAACGAAATGGGGCCACTTATCACTTCAGCACAAAGAGACAAAGTTTCACAATTCGTAGCTCAAGCAATTGAGCAAGGCGCTGAAGTTATCGTTGATGGTCGAGAACTTGTTATTGCAGGGCATGAGTCAGGTTTCTTCATTGGTGGAACACTCTTTGATAAAGTAACGCCAGATATGGACATCTATCAACAAGAGGTATTCGGGCCTGTACTTGTGGTGGTAAGAGTTGATTCTTTAGAAGAGGCCGTAGCGCTTATCAATCGACACGAATACGGAAATGGCACCTGCATTTTTACTCGAGATGGACAAGCGAGCCGCTACTTCTCAGACCAAGTTATGGTCGGCATGGTCGGCATCAATGTACCACTACCCGTTCCTGTTTCTTACCATAGCTTTGGCGGTTGGAAACGGTCATTATTTGGCGACTTACATGCTTATGGACCTGACTCCGTGCGCTTTTACACCAGACGTAAAGCCATAAGCCAAAGATGGCCCTCGGGAGAAGTGAAAGATGGAACTTTATTTTCATTCCCTAGTTTATAGCCTGTAACTCTACCCTGTAACCAGACCTAACATTGGCCTGAGGATGCACAATCCACAGGCCAATATCAGATTTAGCGTATCCATTTATTGTCTATTTGAACACCTAAATCCCTGTTATTTCGGTAAGTAACAGACCAAAGAGCAAGGCCTCAATATGACCAAAAACAGCAAAAAAGGAGTTTGTATGCAAGACTTACGCATAAATGGCGATCGACTATGGCAAAGCCTCATGGAGATGGCTCAGTTTGGATTAACGGAAAAAGGAGGCTGTGCTCGCTTGGCTGCTACCGAATTAGATGGCAAAGCCAGAGATTTGTTCGTTAGCTGGTGTAAAGAGTGTGGCTGCACAATCAGTGTCGACAAAATGGGGAATATTTTTGCCCACCGAGAAGGTAAGGACAACTCATTACCCGCTGTTGCAACGGGTAGCCACTTAGATACTCAGCCAACGGGAGGAAAATTCGATGGTGTCTTTGGTGTTCTTGCAGGGGTCGAAGTACTGCGAACCTTACATGAGAATAACATTCTTACTGAAACGCCAATGGAGTTCACCGTTTGGACCAATGAAGAAGGTTCGCGATTTCAACCAGCAATGCAAGGGTCTGGCGTTTATGTCGGCCGATTCGATTTAGAAACCGAGCTAAACAAAACGGATGTTGATGGTATTCGTCTAAAAGACGAGCTAGAAAAAATTGGCTATTTGGGTAAAGAAGAACCCGGCAGCCGTCATATTGGTGCTTTTTTCGAAGCTCATATAGAGCAAGGGCCTATTTTAGAAGATCAAGGCAAAACCATAGGTGTGGTGCGTTTAGGTCAAGGTATCCGTTGGTATAACGTAAAAATAAAAGGACGTGAATCCCACTCAGGCACCACGCCCATGTATCTGCGTAATGACGCTATGGTGGCCAGCGCGAAAATCATTACCGAAGTAGAACAAATAGCGCATCGCTATGAAAACGGACTGGGTACCGTCGGCTTTATGCAAGTCTTCCCCAATTCTCGCAATGTGATCCCGGGAGAGATAACTTTTAGTGTCGATCTGCGCAATCCCAATGCTGATGTCCTTGCCGATATGGACAAGATGTTTACCGAGTTCTGCTCATTGGTCGCCAAAGAGCGCGAGATACAGATAGATATTGATCCTTTTTGGTATTTTGCTCCAGTTGAATTCAATGCCTCAGACGATGTTAAAGCTGCCGCAGAGAAGCTCGGTTACTCAAACATGGATATTTACGCAGGAGCAGGTCACGACGCATGTTATATGGCAGATCTGGTCCCAACAGGGATGATATTCACCCCTTGCGAAAACGGCATTAGTCACAACGAAATTGAAAATACGTCCCCCGAAGAATGCGAAGCTGGGGCAAATGTCCTACTCCATACCATGCTGGAAGCCAGTAGGCGCATTGCCAAACAAGCCATCAATGTGCAACACCATGAAGCCACAGAGTAGCACTCCGTGACCTAACAATTCTCAACGGGATGAGAAGTCAATGAAGCAATCAAGCATGAAAAAAATCGGTGATTTCTACGAGCTAGACGTCGCCGAAGACTTAATCGAAAGCAAGTACTTCAGTCAAGACCTTGCGCCGACCAAAATATCGGAACGTACTTGGAGTAAAGTAAATATCGCTGCACTTTGGATTGGGATGGCCATTTGTGTACCCACATATACATTGGGAAGCGTGCTCACGACTTACTTTGGGTTGTCGGTACTTGAGGCACTGTTGACCATTTTACTTGCCAATATCATAGTACTGATACCTCTTACTCTCAACGCCTTTGCTGGCACCAAATACGGCATACCTTTTCCTATTGTTCTTCGCTCGTCGTTTGGTACTCTTGGCTCTAATGTGCCATGCCTTATCCGAGGCCTAGTCGCTTGTGGTTGGTTTGGCATTCAAACCATGTTCGGCGGTTTGGCAATCCATCTGCTGCTGTCAGAGCTTTCAACAAGCTGGGCCAGTCTTGGTGGTGTAGGAGAAGTATGCGGGTTCTTTCTCTTTTGGGTGCTCAATATCGGTATAGTGCTAAAAGGCTCTGATTCCATAAAGTGGCTCGAAACTCTCTCTGCCCCACTGTTACTAGCGGTTGGGCTTGGTTTGATATTTTGGGCGAGTGATAAGGTCTCTTACACAGAAATCATTATGACTCCAGCCAATCGACCAGAAGACGTGGGGGTTACCCGTTATTTCTTTGCAGGGCTTACCGCTATGGTCGGTTTTTGGGCAACCTTATCTCTCAATATCCCAGATTTTAGCCGCTACGCAAAATCACAAAAAGATCAGATTATTGGGCAAATCATTGGTCTGCCTTTAACCATGTTCTTTTTTTCGGCATTGGGCGTTGTTCTCAGCGCAGCTTCGTATACCTTGTTTGGTGAAACCATTTCTGATCCTATTACTTTGATCAGCAAAATTGAGAGTCCATTTTGGGTGAGTATCGCAATGATCCTGATTGTTATTGCCACCTTATCGACCAATACCGCTGCGAATGTGGTATCACCAACCAACGACTTTCAAAATATTGCGCCAAAGCAGATCAATCATACCCGTGGCGTCCTGCTGACTGGATTAGTCGGTCTAGGCCTAATGAGTTGGGAACTTCTAAAAAAACTTAACTGGATAGAATCCGATATTAGCGTCGAAGCCATGTATTCCAACTGGCTACTCGGATACTCCAGTCTTCTCGGTCCAATCGCTGGGATCATGATCGTCGATTATTTCTTAATCAAAAAGCAAAACTTAGATATTCCCGCACTCTACTCTGACCAAAGGCAACATCCTTCGATTAACTATGCCGGCTTCATTGCATTCTTCATCCCCGTAACCTTTACCATTGTTGCCCTCACTTTTGATGTCTTAATATGGTTTTATCACTACGGATGGTTCACTGGCGCTTTTTCTGGTGCTCTCCTCTACTACCTGTTTTCTATAAATGCCGTGCAATCAGAAGTGAATGCTCAACCTGACAAAGCCTGAATAAGATAAGGAACCATCGGGTTTTAGTCCTGTTGGTCAAGTTAAACAAGGAGTTAGTATGAATCTATTAATCAAAGGGGGCAATATTGTCACCCATGAGCAAACCTATTCAGCCGATATACTATGCGTGGAAGGCAAAATAAGTCAGATCGGGCACATTATTGATATTCCTGAAAATACCCAGATTATTGATGCCAGTGGTAAACTGGTTATGCCCGGAGGTATCGACCCACATACTCATATGCAATTGCCTTTTATGGGTACGGTCGCTTCAGACGATTTTGCCTCGGGCACAGCGGCAGCACTGGCTGGCGGCACGACGACAATTATCGATTTTGTTATCCCTTCACCGAAGCAATCTCTAATCGAAGCCTTCCACCAATGGCAAGATTGGGCATCTCTATCTCAATGTAACTACAGCTTCCACGTTGCGATTACCTGGTGGGATGAGTCGGTAAAAGATGAGATGAAAACTCTGGTTTCAGACTACGGAGTAAACAGTTTTAAGCACTTTATGGCCTACAAAAATGCCATCATGGCGACCGATGACATACTGGTATCAAGCTTTAGCACGTGCCTTGAACTGGGCGCTATACCAACGGTACACGCTGAAAACGGCGAACTGGTTTATCATCTACAGCAGCAATTACTCGCAAAAGGTATCACAGGACCAGAAGCCCATCCCCTTTCTCGCCCGCCCTCCGTCGAAGGTGAAGCCGCTAATCGCGCAATCAATATCGCTGGCACACTAGGCGCTCCTATCTACTTAGTTCATGTCTCAACCGAAGAAGCCGTCGATGCCATCAAATATGCCAAAAACAACGGCCAAATTGTATTTGGTGAATGTCTTGCTGGTCATTTAGTCATAGACGATAGCGTATATAAAAACTCAGATTGGAACTACTCAGCAGCCCATGTGATGAGTCCTCCATTTCGACCTAAAAACCATCAGGATGCTCTTTGGAAAGGACTACAAAGCGGTACTATTCAGACAACAGCCACCGATCACTGCGCGTTTTGCGCCTCACAAAAAGCCATGGGCAAAGACAATTTCACCATGATTCCCAATGGCACGGCTGGCGTAGAAGAGCGCATGATGGTGCTGTGGGACAAAGGTGTCAATCAAGGCAAACTGACCCCCAATGAGTTTGTCGCGGTAACCTCCACCAACACGGCTAAGATCTTCAATTTGTATCCACGCAAAGGTGCCATTGCCGTCGGTTCTGATGCCGACATCGTTATCTGGGATACCAAACAAGACAAAACCTTCACGGTAAACGATCAGATGTCAAAAATTGACTTCAATATCTTTGAGGGTATGCGCGTACAAGGTAAGCCAATTACCACCATCTGTAATGGTAAAATTGCTTGGGATAAGGGTGAGCTAAAATCAGCACCAGGGGATGGTCAATACGTCGTCCGTCCTCCGTACGCTAATTTCTATCAGAGTCAGCTAAAGCGAAATGAGCGGAACCGACCTGAGGCGGTGAGCCGCAAGGTTGACTCTTAACCTAAATAAAATACCTGTAGACAATAGAAAAACGCCAGCAAGGTCGCTGGCGTTTTTTGATGAGGCTAACTAAACAATGAATTTATTCAAGATCGCGTCCTGCTCGCGTACATTTTCAGTTTGAACTTGCATAGCAACGTTGGCATCTTCTGCTGCATCCGCAACTTGAGTGGACAAGTCTTTTATCTTCACTGTATTTGCGTTTATTTCCTCAGCCACTAGGCTCTGCTCTTCTGCTGCTGAGGCAATTTGCATATTCATATCCGTAATGCTCTGAATTGACTCGCGAATACGTTGTAAAGATTCATCCGCTGCTTTGGCTTTTTCTACCGCATCAACAGCCGTGTTTTTGCTTTCGCGCATTGCAGCAGAGACTGAACTCGCTCCCGATTGCAATTGCTCAATCATATTACGAATCTCAGTTGTCGACTCCTGAGTACGCTGCGCCAAAGTTCTAACCTCATCAGCAACCACAGCAAAGCCTCGACCTGATTCACCAGCCCTAGCTGCTTCAATTGCAGCATTTAACGCCAGCAAGTTAGTTTGATCAGCAATGTCGTTAATAACCTTCAAAATGGTTTCTATGTTAGCCGTAGCCGATTCAAGACCTTGCACTTCTTCTACTGCCTGATCAATTCGCTCTGACAGCCTATCTATTGATGACGTCGTTTCGCTCACAACTGAAGAACCCAGTTGCGTGGCCTCGTCAGCTTCTTTCGCAGCCCCAGCAGCCCCTTGGGCATTGTTTGCCACTTCAGTCGCCGTCACCGCCATTTCATTCATGGCGGTGGCTAACTGCTCAAGCTCTTGAAGTTGACTGCGCATGGCTTCTGCTGACTCTTGTGAACCCTGAACCGTCATTTCGGTACCACGTAGAATTTCAGCACCTATCGCTTTAGATTGTTGAATCTGCTTTTGAAGTGTTTCGGTAAAAGTATTAAAACCTTCAGCAAGTTCAGCAAATTCTTTATCTGTATTGGTATCCAAACGCTTGGTTAAATCTCCCTGCCCAGAGGCAACATCTTTAATGGCCTTGTTGAGAGTACCAAGTGGACGCATCAAGACTTTAATCAAGAAGCTGAGAACTAAAATACTTATCACCACACTGATGATGGTATAAATTACTGAGCTATTGCGCATCTCCGAAACAGCAGCAAACGCTATATCTTCATCGACAATTGCACCGATAAACCAGTTTTCGCTCGGGACTGGCGTAAAGTGAACCATGTACGATATGCCATCTTTCTCAAACCGTTGCTCACCTTCTTTTAGTGCAATATCAGGGAGATAAGTCGAAATATTCTGACCATTATTATTGGCATCAGGGTGAGCGATCGTCGTTCCATCAGAGGCCACGATAAACAAGTAACCTGCGTCAAGCAGATTAACGCTGTTCACCAAATCAGCCAAGCCAGTTAGCTCCATATCGTAGAACATAGCCGCAGTGAACTGACCACTCTCTTTCACTGGAGTACCAATTGATATAATGACCTTTTTAGAAGAAACATCGACATAAGGAGCGGTCACGACTAACTTACCCTGCGCTTTTGCTGCTTTGTACCAAGGACGAACTCTTGGATCATAATCAGGCCCAGCTTCCCAACCATCATCGTTTTCAACCACATGTCCATCTGCTTCATAAGCAAATCCGACAGCTAAGAAAGATCCTTTAAGGTTTGGTTTTTCTAGAATATCTTTAACACGTGTTTTGTTTTGCGGATCAAGTTCTAACACCTCTGTTGTCGACATCGCAAGAGACTTCCTACTCGCCATTTCTGAAACGACGGTATTCTTAACGCCCTTTACCATCTCAGTGAGACTTGTATCCACCAAGTCTTCAACTTCTTTTTTTACGGTGCTAAGCTGCTGCACAGACAGTAACACAACGGTGACCAGCAGCAATATTGAAGATGCTGCAACGATCTTTTGACTGAATCTCATAGTGTCCCTCAAAGAGTAATTCGTTTGTAGTTGTTATCTTGTCGTTTTTATTATCATCCTAGCCAACGCAGGCTTAAGAAATTTCCTACAAAACTGCTGTTTTGTAAAACACTCTTTTAAAAAGTATATACCTTCTACGCAATAAAAAAGCTCGAATGCATATGTATTCGAGCTTTTTTACTGTAAATGTATGAAATTTATCATTAACCTGGATGGCTATACGCATCCTCTTCGTCGTGACTTGGCAGTGCATTCCATACCGCTTTCACTAAAGTCGCAAGAGGGATGGCAAAAAAGACTCCCCAAAATCCCCACATACCACCAAACACCAGCACAGCAACGATTATAGCCACTGGATGCAAGTTCACAGCTTCAGAGAATAAAATAGGTACCAATATGTTGCCATCTAGCGCCTGAATAATTCCATACGCCAAGAGCAACCAATAAAACTGCGGAGTAAACCCCCACTGAAATAAGCCCACTATTGCTACAGGCACTGTCACTGCAGCCGCTCCAATATAGGGAATAAGCACTGAAAGACCAACCGCAACAGCGAGCAGTACGGAATAACGCAGATCCAAAATCGCAAAGGTCACATAGCTTACGCTACCAACAATCACAATTTCCATCACTTTGCCACGAATATAGTTTGAGATCTGTTGATTCATCTCATGCCAAACTTTTGTCGCTAACTTTCTGTTTCTCGGCAGTATACCGCTCGCAATGGAAATCATTTCTTGCTTATCTTTGAGCAAGAAAAACACCAGTAAAGGAACCAAAATCAGATAAACGCCCAACGTGGCAAGGCTCACTAGTGAGGCAAGAGACCCTTTTACCACTGTCTCACCCATTACAATAATTTGGTTCTTTGCGTTGGTTACAACTGACTCTACAATCTGAAAATTGTCTAGCTCGGGATAACGTTTCGGCAAATCTGCGATTACTTTTTGCACTCCTTGATACATAGACGGGATATCATTAATCAAATTCCCGACTTGTTTCCAAATGGTCGGCACAAGGCCAAATACCGCCAATAACATCAAACTTGTAAAACCCAGAATAACAAGAATGACAGAGAGATTTCTCGGAATATGCAAGCGAGAAAGTTGCGTTACTGGCCACTCTAGTAAATATGCCAAAACAATCGCAACCAAAAGCGGTGCAATTAAGTTGCCAAAAAAGTAGATCGTAACGAAGCCAACTAATAGAATCGCAACCAAACTTACAGCATGGGGATCAGAAAAGCGTCGTTTGTACCAACGACTCACCATTTCAAACATTCGATAGAGTTCCTTTAATCACTTGTATACGATAATAGCCATCGACCTCTTTGCAGCACAGTTGAAATGACTGCTGAAGTAAGAAGCGTTTTATATCAGAAAATGAATCACGGCCTGAAACGTATATCATAGCCTTTTGACCTGAATTCATTTCTTTGGTGTAGCGCTTAACAAGCAGCAAAGCCATTGGACAACGTTCATAACGTAAGTCCAAAAGATCTTGTTTCATTAACTGGCCTGATGTTTATTACTTGAACGAATATTGTATAGTGTTTTTTTTTCAGCGTCAGGGGAAAAATAGTGAATAGTAAAACTTTCACATGATACTGACCATCAACGGTACGATTACCATAAAATACTATGGGATCATTCTACAAAAGTGTATCAAGTCATGTGAAACCTTATCACAAAAAAAAGGTCTAAATCGGCGTCTCTCATTTAAGCCTGTTATTATAGATAGTAGGCTCATCAGAGACGCCTTACGATTATGGAGTACATTCGGTAACCTATGTTTAAACGTACACGCTCACTCGTTTGCTTATGTGTAGCGGCCTCTCTTGGCATGCAATCTTCTGTTTATGCGAATAATATCGATTTACCGGATATTGGCACCACAGCTAGCAGCACATTAACCATAGATCAAGAACTTCAATATGGTGATGCGTACATGCGTATGCTGCGCAACAGCCAACCAATTGTCAGCGATCCTGTGATTAATGAATATATAGATAGCCTAGGTCACCAGCTCGTTGCTAACGCCAATGATGTAAAAACCCCCTTCACTTTTTTCATGATTCGCGATCGTAACATCAATGCCTTTGCCTTTTTCGGAGGCTATGTCGCTTTGCATAGTGGTCTATTTCTCCATGCAAAAACAGAAAGTGAGCTCGCATCAGTAATTGCGCATGAAATATCTCACGTTACTCAGCGCCACCTTGCAAGAAGTATGGAAGACCAAGCACGACGCTCTCCAGCAACGTTAGCTGCGCTAGCAGGCTCATTATTATTGGCCATCGCAGCACCTGAAGCCGGGATCGCTGCTATAACAGCAACAACCGCTGGCAATATTCAAGGCCAAATAAATTACACAAGAAGTAACGAGAAAGAAGCCGATAGATTTGGTATCGAAACCCTAGCCAAAGCAGGCTTTGATGTGAATGCCATGCCCAGATTTTTCTCTCGTCTAGCGGATGAATATCGGTACGCAAGTACCCCTCCACCCATGCTGCTAACCCACCCGCTTCCAGAAGATCGGATTACGGATAGCCGTGCCAGAGCACGAAACTATCCAGAAAAAAAAGTAACACCATCCATCGACTATAACTTGGCTCGTGCAAGAGTGGTTGCTAGATATGCAGATATTAACGCGGAGTCTGCTTTGGACTGGTTTGCACGTACAGAAAAGAAAGCACCTGCTGAAATTAAGCCATCATTTCAATATGGCCGCGCACTCGTTTATCTCGATAACAACCAGCTCGACAAAGCAGAGACAATATTACAAGCATTACTCAAACAGCAGCCTCATAACAACTTCTACTTAGATGCGATGACAGATCTGTATCTGGCAAAAGGGGAAGCACCAAAGGCTGAAGCCATGCTAAGTAATGCGTTGAAAGCAAAGCCTAATAATTCGGTGCTAACCATTAATTATGCGAATGTTCTAATGAAGCAGGATAAGAATGAAGAAGCAGTACGTATTCTTCAACGTTACACTCACGATAACCCCAATGACATCAACGGGTGGCACCTTCTCTCCGAGGCCAACATCCATCTTGGACGCAGTGATGAAGATCTTGCCTCTCGAGCAGAAATACTCGCCCTCAAAGCAAACTGGAACAAAGCAATCCAATACTATACTCAAGCAGGACAGATTGCTGAACTCGGTAGCCTTGAACAAGCCCGCTACGATGCTCGTATCGATCAATTAATGGCCGAAAGAGATCGATTTATGGCACTGCAATAGAAGTTTATCCCAGAAATACATCTAAGTACTCTGTACTCAGTTCATGTGTTGGTTATTATACCTTGCATCGATCAACCATATTCTGTGTCCTTGACTGAATGTATCCAGTCGTACACCAATTGGAGAGTTATATTATGTCAGTCGTGATTTATCACAACCCACGTTGTTCCAAAAGTCGTCAAACTCTAGCTCTTTTAGAAGAGAAAAATATCCAACCTGAAATCGTAAATTATTTGGAAACTCCGCCAAGTGTTCCTGAATTAAAAAGTTTATATTCACAGCTTCAACTCACTCAAGTCAGAGACATGATGCGAACTAAAGAGGATATTTACAAACAGCTAAATCTCGCTGATGTATCCGATGAGCAGCTATTTGAAGCCATGTCCAAAAACCCAAAACTCATTGAACGCCCAATCGTGGTAAACAAAGGCCAAGCAAGACACGGCCGTCCACCTGAACAGGTACTTGAGATTTTATAATATGAGATGTCAGCTTCTGGTGCTCTACTACAGCCGTCACGGCTCTACCCTTGCTCTCGCAAGGCAGATCGCTCGAGGAATAGAATCCATCCCCAACTGCGAAGCTTGGCTCAGAACGGTTGAGGATATAGAGGTTAGAGATTGTCCCCAAGATCCGATCGTCACACTGGATGAGCTAAAATCTTGTGATGGATTGGCGATGGGTAGCCCCGTCTGGTTTGGCAATATGTCGGCGGCTCTAAAACACTTTTGGGATCAAACCTCTAGTCTGTGGATATCTGGTGACTTAATCGACAAACCAGCTTGCGTGTTTAGCTCATCTTCCACCCTCCATGGAGGTCAGGAAACCACTTTACAAACCATGACGTTGCCACTTCTTCATCATGGAATGCTTATAATGGGCATACCCTATTCAGAGCCTAAGCTGCATACGACTCAATCAGGAGGCACTCCTTATGGCGCCACCTCGGTCAGCCACTCTGAAAATAGTCTTTCCAAAGATGAAATCTGCCTCGCGCAAGCTTTAGGAAAACGTTTAGCAACGACAGCTCTTAAGCTTAAGGGAAGCTAGAATGCAGGATATGTACCCTCACACAAAATTATTTCGTGTTCTTGCTTTATGTGGGAATGTAGGCTTACTTGTTTGGGTGCTTATGTGGCAGATTCACTTATCTCCACATCCTCATATTAGTAGCTTAGTGCTTGCTGCAGGTTGGAGCATCCCGCTTCTTGTGTTTCTGCCGGGAATACTCGCGGGGAAGCCCTATACCCATGCTTGGGCCAACTTCGTTCTTATGCTGTATTTTTTGCATGCTCTTACCATCTTTTATATTGATGACGGTGAACGATGGCTTGCGACTGTAGAGCTAATACTGACAAGTCTTGCCTTTGGCAGCAATATTTTGTACGCCAGAACACGCGGACAGGAGCTTGGTCTCAAACTTCAGCGGCTGTCCAAAGTGGAAAAAGAGGAACGACAAAGATTTGAATAAAAAGGTCTGGCGCACGCCAGACCTTTTTAATACTCAATTACGCTTTCTTCCAATACCAACGGGGACTCTGCTTCTTGAGTATCCTCTGTCTCAGCGGCAATCGGTATTCCTTCCCACTCATATGTCAACACTTGCTCGGCGGGAATTAAGTCCACTGCACGATTGTCCCAAGTGCTCTCATCTGAGTCTGTTGTGGTGAGTGGAACACTGCCTATTGTTTGAGTATTGAGTGACTTATTCTCAAGCCGGATAACTTTATCCATACGCCCCAATTCTTGTTCAAATTGTGCTTGAGATGCCAACAAATGAACGTTAAACGTCACCTGATCCCGTTGAATTTTTAAAATATCCAATGAGGCTACCGAACTGAGCTTCTTAAGGCTTTTTTCTAAGCTGAAAAAATCCACCGCGTTCTTAAGCGTTGTAAAGCGAACCTTTACCGTTTCAGATGACTCACTAGCAACCACCACACCACTTTTCTTCGCATAGTAGTCGCTTATTTGATTGATCATCTTCAAAACGGCTTTTTCACCTGAGTTTGAACCTGAGAGTGGAGCCTGGCGCGTGATACCAATCGTTTTGGGCTTTTGATCATATAAGGTCCAGCGAAGGGCATTACCATCGGATCTCACCACTAAGACAGCATCGACAGGGTAACGTTGGCTGGCCTCACCAACAGGACGAGCAAAACCACCCCATAGATCGGAGGCAGCAACACCTGTGATATCATCAAAATCCCCCACAGGGACCGTAAGCGGTAATCCGCGCTTAACCGCTTCATCTCTCATCTGGCTGAGTAACCGAGAATCAGAGTGCTCCCAAGTAATATTTCTCTCATACTGCTCTTCTTCAACCAGCCAGACTAAAACGTTGGCACGTGTTGCTGGCCAAATTGGCACCTGAGCTTGGCTCAAAAGAGAACGAATGTGTGGCGGACTGAAACCCATTTTCAACGTGGGTTGCCCTTCTCGTTGTCCGTGGCTAATCTGCGACAAATACTGTGAATTTTGTTTCAAGGCTTTTTGAATGACAGGGTTCGAGGTCGCCTCTACGTCACCAGATACACGTATGATAATCTCTTCCATACCACTTACTCGAGCCTTGGCATCAGAATTATCAACGCCTTGCTCAAGCACAATTTCTGTCTGATATAAATCTACATTGGTCAGGGCAAATACGGGAAAACATACTAGTCCCAAAACCAAAAGAGCTAAACGCTGCATAGTTATCCTAACATCAATTTCTATTGCGACTTACGATGATAAGCAACAATTCTTTACAGAGCAACTAAAGCACATTTTTATCTTGATATAAGCTCAAATCCATCCTAAATCTTTGCTAAGTTTCTTCAACCAAGTCAGCCTGTTTTTGATCGAACTCAGATTGCAATCGTTTGCTGAGGTGGTAAAATCCGGCGAATTTTGTGGCGGGTGTCTCGCCGCTAACGATGATCCGTTATAGATAAAGGATGATGTAAAATGAAAAATGCCATTCAAGGAGCACAGATGCTCTTTGTTGCCTTCGGCGCGCTGGTGCTGGTACCACTTTTAACGGGTCTAGATCCGAGTGTGGCTCTTTTTGGTGCTGGTTTAGGTACACTTCTTTTTCAATTTATCACCCGTCGTACCGTCCCCATATTCCTAGCTTCTTCCTTCGCTTTTATTGCACCCATACTCTACGGCGTTCAAGCTTGGGGAATCCCATCAACCATGGGTGGACTTATGGCAGCAGGGCTCGTCTACGTCATATTGGGGGTATTTATCAAAGTAAGAGGTGTTGAATTTATTCACAGGCTTCTTCCTCCGGTTGTCGTTGGGCCTGTGATCATGGTGATAGGTCTTGGGCTTGCACCTGTTGCCGTCAATATGGCCTTGGGCAAAGGCGGTGATGGGTCACAGCTGATAGATGCAAATGCATCCTTGGTCATCTCTTGTGTCTCGTTACTCACCACCATTATCATTAGTGTGTATGCCAAAGGCTTTGTAAAGTTAATGCCCATTTTAGGTGGAATCTTGGCTGGCTATCTAACGAGTCTTGCTTATGGCATCGTTGATTTTAGTCCAGTGACCCAAGCTGCGTGGCTGTCTTTACCTCAATTCACTGCACCTGAATTCAATATCAATGCAATCTTGTTTATGATTCCTGTCGCGATAGCCCCAGCGGTTGAGCATGTTGGAGATATGCTTGCAATATCAAATGTGACTGGAAAAGACTACCTCAAAAAACCAGGTTTACATCGCACAATCGCAGGTGACGGTCTAGCGACAATGGCAGCTTCTATGCTCGGAGCGCCACCAAATACGACCTACTCAGAAGTCACTGGTGCGGTGTTACTAACTAAAGCGTTTAACCCTGTGATTATGACTTGGGCAGCAGTGACAGCGATCGTCTTAGCACTTGTTGGAAAGCTTGGTGCTGTATTGCAAACCATTCCTATGCCAGTGATGGGAGGCATCATGATTCTTTTGTTTGGCTCAATCGCGACTGTAGGCCTAAATACGTTAATAAAGAACAAAGTAGATTTACATCAATCGCGCAATCTGGTGATCGTTGCCATCACTCTTGTTTTCGGAATTGGTGGCATGGCTTTTGGTATCGGAGAATTTAGTCTTCAGGGTGTAAGCCTGTGCGGTATCGTGGCCATATTACTTAATTTGCTTCTACCAAAAGATCTGGGTGAAAACCATATCGTCGATAATTCGCAAATTGAAGACAACAGTAATTAATGCCTATAATTTTTAGTGGGTTACATATAAAGCATGTAACCCATTTTCCTTCTACTAACGCATTCTTATGCGGATTCTTTTAGATAACTCACACATAAAAGGGTCATAAGCAAAGCTCTGCAAATTGGCCTTTCGTCAACAGAGCTAAATCTTGCGGAGCAAGTTCAATCTCTAAGCCCCGTCTACCAGCACTGACACAGATAGTGGTTTTATTCTTCGCTGTGTGATGAATATAAGTAGGCAATGGTTTTTTTTGCCCTAACGGACTGATTCCACCAACCACATAACCTGTACTTTTCTGAGCCAAATCAGGATTCGCCATCTCTGCCTTTTTAGCCTTCGCAGCTTTAGCGGCAAGTTTTAGGTTAAGTTTTTGCTCTACGGGAATGACAGCCACAGCCAAACTTTTAGCATCGCCATTTAAACTGAACAACAAAGTTTTATAAACATGACTCGGGTCATGCCCCAAAGCTTCAACCGCTTCTAAACCATAGCTCTCCGCACGAGGATCATGCTCATATTCATGAATGGTGTGAGAAATGTTCTTCGTCTTTGCCAGATCAATTGCCGGAGTCATAACGTGTCCTTGATAAAAAGACGCTGAACCAAAGGCTCAGCGCTTTTAGCTTGTAAAACTATTTATAAACAACCTGATTTGATACAAACTTGTTGACATCAACTGGGCTATTTTCTTGTAAATATTCTTTTAGCACCTCTGCGTCAACAAAACCGGTATTGACGTAGCCTGGGTGGTCACTGATTTTAGGGTAACCGTCACCACCAGCAGCATTATAACTTGGTAATGTAAAACGATAGGTCTTATCAAAACGAAGCTGCTCACCACCAATGAATACATTCGAGACTTTATCTTTCGATACTGTCATCGATATACCCGCAAACTGGGCGTAAGCACCAGAATCAACTGGCATGGTAGCGACTGCATTCAAATAATCCAGAACTTCTTTACCTGTCATATCCGTGTAAGTCAAAATATTACCAAATGGTTGAACTTTCAGAACATCTTTATAGGTAATATCACCACCTTCAATAGAATCACGTACACCACCAGAGTTCATGATACCAAAGTCAGCTTTCGCACGCTCCATATGAGCCGTTGCGATCAGTCGCCCAAGGTTAGTCTGCTGGAAACGCACAACATCTCTATCCCCTTCCAGTTTACCGTTAGATTCTGCAATCTTAACGTCTAACTGTGCCTGGCCTTTTTCTTGGTATGGGCGCAGAAAATCTAACATTTCTTGATTTTCTGGGATTTCATCTTGGATCAACACTCGTTGTTTTTTGCCGTCAACCTTGATACTTTTCTTGAGATTTACTGGGATCAAGTTATAGCTGACCATTTCCAGCTCTCCATTACGAAACTCGTAATCAGCACGCCCCACATATTTGCCCCATTCATGAGCTTGCACGATATAGGTGCCATTTTGAAAATCCGGTTTACACTCATCGCCGGGCTTAAATTTCTTGTTAACGACATTAGGCCCTTCCATACAAACCGGCTCTTGGGAATGTCCACCGACGATCATGTCTAAATCACCTTCATTGAGATATCTTGCTAACGCGACATCACCGGGAGCATTTATGCCACGATTGCCATTTTCGTAGTGCCCCATGTGGGTGACTGCAAAAATCAAATCTGGCTTTTGTGTTTTTTTAAGCTCTGCAATAAGCTTTTTGGCTTCTTCTTTTGGGTCTCTAAATTCGATACCACTGATAAATTCTGGGTTACCAATTTTGGCTGTATCCTCGGTCGTTAGACCAATAACAGCAATTTTAATCCCCTGCTTTTCAAACATTTGATAAGCTTGGAACATACGCTTACCTGTTTTTTTATCGTAAATGTTGGCCGATAACATTGGGAAGTTCGCCCACTCTATCTGTTTAAATAGCACATCTAGAGAATTATCAAATTCATGATTACCCAGAGCCATAGCATCGTAACCAATCTTGCTCATGCCTTTAAAATCAGGCTCGGCATCTTGCAGATCGGATTCTGGAACACCCGTGTTGATATCACCACCAGAAAGCAGTAACACACTGCCTCCCTCACTTTCGATATCGGCGCGTAGCTCATCAATCAAGGTCTTTCGCGCAGCCATACCATACTCACCATATTTGTTTTGCCAGAAGCGGCCATGATGATCGTTGGTGTGAAGAATTGTCAGCTTGTAAGTTTTATCCGTTTCCCATTTTGGTGCAGTTGCACAACTAGCTAGAGTGGCAAGAATAGCTGCACTTAATGCGGTTTTTAGAATCAAACGTTGCTTCATTGTCATACCTTTGAGCGTGTAGAGTTATTTAATGAACGGAATATTGAGCTAATTGAGCGCTTGCTTTGCTTGCGGTTTACGAAGGCTCAACAGAAAAGTGGCGCCAGTTTAAATTAAGCCATTCATGCTGGCATCTTGTTTTGATAGTTATGCTGTTTAGATCACCATAATTGA
Source organism: Vibrio zhanjiangensis (assembly GCF_030161235.1). Lineage (GTDB taxonomy): Bacteria > Pseudomonadota > Gammaproteobacteria > Enterobacterales > Vibrionaceae > Vibrio > Vibrio zhanjiangensis. The sequence goes on from NZ_BSPW01000012.1 coordinate 19,107, forward strand.
TATTCGAATATCTAATAAAGTGACTTAGTTTCAGTCTCTTCTCCCACTATCAACAAACCGTTGTGTACCTGACATCAACTTCGTTTCTACCTTCGAATCATTCATCACCAACGAGATAAAGTCTAGCGACAAAAAAGGCTAGCAATAATGCTAGCCAAAAAGTTAATTGAGAAGTTTTTCAAGTCAGTTAATCTCGATATGCTCAAAGCCTTTTATCAAATCATCCAATGCTTTCATTTGAGTCAGGAAAGGCTCAACTTTATCAAGTGGTAAAGCAGAAGGACCATCGCATTTCGCTTTCTCTGGGTTCGGATGAGCTTCAATAAACAATCCTGCTATACCTGTAGCAAGCCCAGCCTTCGCCAATTCAACCGTCTGCTCCCTACGTCCACCTGAAGCAGCTCCTGAAGGATCTCTCATTTGCAGAGAATGTGTTACATCAAAAATAATCGGACTTCCGTTTGATGCTTTTTTCATGACTCCGAAGCCAAGCATGTCAACAACTAGGTTATCATAGCCATGACAAGCACCTCGTTCACATAAAATCACCTTTTCATTACCACATTCAGCAAACTTTTCGACTATGTTGCCAACTTGACTAGGGCTCATAAACTGTGGTTTTTTAACATTAATTACGGCCCCCGTTTTAGCCATAGCTTCAACCAAGTCGGTTTGACGAGCCAAAAAGGCGGGCAATTGAATCACGTCTACAACTTCTGCTACTGGCTGAGCCTGTTGCTCCGTATGCACATCAGTAATGATTTTGACGCCAAAGGTATCTTTAAGATCTTGGAAAATCTTCATTCCTTCTTCTAGACCCGGACCACGATACGAGTGCACTGAACTGCGATTCGCTTTGTCAAAAGACGCTTTAAAAACGTAAGGGATACCAAGTTTTTCTGTGACGTTGACATAGTACTCACAAATCTGCATCGCCAAATCTCGAGACTCAAGAACATTCATACCTGCAAATAAGGTGAAGGGCCTATCGTTGGCGACTGGAATATCACCAACATGAACGATTTTTTGTTCCATTTTCATTCTCTACGTTTGTATGTCTAGTTTCACTCTTAATGCACGGTTACCTGTGTCAAACTCATTGCATCAACTTGATTCTTTAATAGCTCAGCAGCCGGGTCATCAGGACACTGATCAATGAAATATTGATAATCACTAAGCGCAACTTGATGACAATCTAGTTGCTGATAGATAAAGCCTCTATCACGAATTTCATAGGGGTCATCGGGTACAAAAGTGAGCGCTAGATCGGTACACCTTAGTGCTAAGGTATATCGTTCTTCACGCAGCAAAGCACTCTTTAGTAATGCTAACCAGCGCCCAATAACTGTTGGGTTGTCTGCCGACTGAAGGTGCGAAGGTCTAAGTTTGGCTAAAGGCCCACTGTGCCCTATCAGCCAAGCTCTAAGTACCTGTTTGGAGACATATTCGCCATTAAAAGGATTGATAAATTTTGGCGGCTCACCAAAATATTCCAGTTTAATAAGAAACTGGCTGGGAAATGTCACGCCAGAAATTGGGAAGCCCAGTTTTCGCCCCAAGTACAACAATATCGAACCTAAGCTTACAGGAATGCCTTTTCGACTTTCTAGCACTTTATCGATAAACGCATTAGATGATTCATAATACGCCTCCTGATCACCAATAAAGCCCCACTCGTGGTAGAAAAGTCGCAATAAGGCGTCAAAGCGTTGCGGCTCGCCCACCTCATGACTTAAAGCAAGCTCAGCCTCTTGTAGCAGACGCTGAAGCTCATTTTGTGCCCAAACATCTTTTGTTTTCGGATTAATGGCTTTATTTAATTTTAACGCACCTTCAGCCAACTCAATTGCTTCAAAATCTTCATCAAATATCTCAACCATGGATCTTCTCTAACACCCCTTAACCCAAAAACATTGGAACTTTAGTGACCGCCATTTTACCAGCCATAGCAAGCCAGCCTAAAGCACCAAAAAAGGCGAACGTGCGCAAGAGTTTGTTTTTACCTAACTTAAGTGCAAAAAATCCAAGCGCAATGTAAGCAAGCACACAAGTAATTTTTTCACTTAGCCAAGGTGCTGCTGGGGTAAATGGAATGAAGCCCGTGATGAAAACAAGGCCAATGCCTGAAAGCAGCAAACATGTATCGTTGATGTGTGGGAAGACTTTGAAAAATTTTTTTTCCAATAGGCCCGAGTTTGCCATCATCAGCCCATAACGTAACGACAATAGAGTTGCGCTTAGAACCACTGTTAGTAAATGAAAGTGCTTTAACCCTTCGTACATAATTATTTCTCTTCTTGACACAAAGAAAGCTGACCAATCGTCACGCGATCATTCTCACCATAGTCTTTGTAGGTAGTCATATTTTGATACCCCAAAGCCCCTAAAATATTCCTAACAGAGTCACCTTGATCGTAGCCATGTTCAAACATCAACCACCCATCAGGCTTTAAAAACCCCATTGCATGCTTAGCGATATATTTGATGTCCGAGAGACCATTGTCTTCAGCGACTAGTGCACTCAAAGGCTCAAACCTAACATCGCCTTTTGCAAGGTGAGGATCGTGTTTTTCGATGTAAGGCGGATTAGAGACAATCAGTGCAAACTGACAGCCATCCTTCAACGGAGAAAACCAATCACCAGTAAGAAAATGCGTGTTGTTAATTCCCAACTTTGATGCATTAGACTCTGCCAATATTCTCGCTTCTTCTTTTACATCAATACCCCAGACTGTACGTTGCGGTAACTCAGAAGCAATAGCCAAAGCAATGGCACCAGTACCTGTGCCCAAATCAAGAATGTCGCCTTGCAGTTGAGGGGCTTTTTCAAGTGCGATCTCCACTAGGCGCTCTGTATCTGAGCGAGGGATCAGTGTACTGGGAGACACTTGTAACGGCAACGACCAAAACTCCCTTTCTCCGACGATATAAGCTATCGGCTCCCCCTTAATACGACGCTCTAGCATCTCCTCAAACGCACCAGTTTCTTCCATCGACAAGATTTTATCAGGCCAAGTCAAAAGAAAAGATCTCGGTTTATCAAGCGCATGACAGAGTAATACTGAGGCATCTAGCGAAGGAGAGTCACTGCCACTATGGTTGAGTCTTTGCGTCGCACCCTTTAGTGTGTCTTCAACGCTAGATAAGCCCTTCATTAATTATTCTCAGCGAGTGCAGCAAGTTGATCCGCTTGGTGTTCCTGAATCACTGGATCGATCAAACTAACAAGATCGCCTTCCATGACATCACTCAAACGGTAAAGCGTGAGATTGATTCGATGATCTGAAACCCGTCCTTGAGGGTAGTTATACGTACGGATGCGATCGCTCCTGTCTCCTGAACCGAGCAGGTTTCGACGAGTATCAGATTCCTTCGCCGCGCGCTTTGCTTCTTCTGCTTGAATAATTCGAGCGGCAAGAACGGACATGGCTTTGGCTTTGTTTTTATGCTGAGAGCGCTCATCCTGACACTCGACAACTGTGCCTGTTGGTAAGTGAGTAATACGAATAGCAGAATCTGTTGTGTTGACGTGCTGACCACCTGCCCCTGACGAGCGGAAAGTATCAATTTTCAAATCTGCTGCTTTGATTTCTGGAATCTCTGCTTCTGGGATCTCCGGCATAATTGCCACAGTGCAAGCAGAAGTATGCACTCTTCCCTGTGATTCAGTCGCTGGAACGCGCTGCACTCGATGCCCTCCAGACTCAAACTTTAAGATACCATATGCACCATCACCGTTCACTTTAGCGATCATTTCTTTATAGCCGCCTTGTTCAGATTCGTTTGACGATATAACCTCAATTCGCCAGCCTTTCTTTTCTGCAAACTTACTGTACATACGAAATAAGTCTCCAGCAAAAATTCCTGCTTCGTCACCACCAGCACCAGCACGAATTTCTAGGAAGCAATTGCGATCATCATTTGGATCTTTAGGGAGTAGTAGAATTTGCAGCTCATCATCGAGACGCTCAATATTGGCTTGCGCTTCTTTGATCTCATCCTGCGCCATTTCGCGCATCTCAGCATCTTCTTCTTGAGCCATTTCCTGCGCGGCTTTCAAGTCTTCTTGAGCCTGCCGATAAGCTTGGAAACACTGGGTCACTTCTTCAAGTTGCGAATACTCTTTGGACAAAGCACGGAATTTATCTTGGTCACCAATAACATCAGGTTCGCCAAGCAGATGTTGAACTTCTTCATATCGTTCAACGAGTGTTTCTAGCTTAGTTAGAATGGAGGCTTTCATAGTTTTATTAACTCAAGGTTCTATTTAATTAGCTGGTGAAAACCAGCTAAGGGTATTAAGAGTCTTCAAGACCCAAACTTTGTCGTAAAGTCGCAAGCTTAGCAGGCTCCCCTTGCTCAGCTGCACTTTGCAATGCTCGTGTCGGGGCATGGATTAGTTTGTTGGTAAGCTTATTACTAAATTCAAGCAGTACTTTCTCCGGATCTGCACCTGCCGCTAATGATTGCAAACTTTTATTGAGGAGATCTTCACGGATATCATTGGCTGCCTGACGATAATCTCGAATACTATCGACCGCCTGCAGTGAACGCAACCACGACATAAACGTGGCGCTTTCCTCACTTACAATTGCTTCTGCCTGAATAGCTTCGACTTTACGCTGCTCCATATTGTTTTCAACAATCGACTGCAAGTCATCTACAGAATAAAGGTAAGCATCATCCAGCTCAGCGACCTGTGATTCGATATCTCGAGGAACCGCGATGTCCACCAACAGCATCGGCTGATGGCGGCGAGCTTTCAATGCGCTTTCCACCATGCCTTTCCCAATAATAGGTAAGGGACTAGCCGTCGAACTTATGACGATATCAGCACGAGCCAGATGATTAGGAATCTCTGGTAAACCAATAATTTGAGCCCCAAATTGTTCGGCGAGAGGCAAGGCTCGTTCATAGGTTCGATTAGCCACTATCATATCATTACAACCGTTGCTTGCGAGATGCTTGGCAACCAGCTCTATCGTTTCACCCGCCCCCACCAGTAGGACTGTAGAATCTCGAAGTGATTCGAAAATATGCTTAGCAAGGGTACATGCTGCATAAGCAACCGAAACAGCATTACCACCGATATCCGTTTCGGTACGGACACGTTTAGCCACAGAGAAAACTTTCTGAAATAACTTGTCCATTGCTGTATCAACAGCGTTGTGCTGACGCGAATCCGAGTAGGCCTGCTTGACCTGCCCCAAAATTTGCGGCTCACCTAAAACCAGTGAATCCAAGCCACATGACACACGCATCAAGTGACGAATGGCAGCTTGCTCTTCATGAACATATAAACTGGGTTTTAAGGCTTCAGGACTAATTTGGTGAAATTGAGCAAGCCAATCGATCACTTTGCTTTTTCCTAAAGCTTTAACATCACAGTATATCTCAGTTCGATTACAGGTAGAGATGATAACACTACCATTAACATATGGATTATCACCTAACTGATTAAGTGCTTGTGGTAGTTTTTCCGGCCCAAATGCGACTTTCTCACGCAGTTCAACGGAAGCCGTATTGTGGTTGATACCGATAGCAAGCAATGACATGTAATCGAGTTTCTCTGAATCAGCAAATAAGCAAATAAGCAAACAAAGACAGAATTTTACTGTATGACCCAATTTAATTAAAGGCCATTAAGGATATGTTTTCATGACTTCGTGATTTCAATGATATAGTGTCACCCATGGACACTACTCAAATTGGACACTAATTATACAATGACGGCCTATTTTCGTCTCTTTCTCACTGTTATCCTCAGTATTTTATATCTTTCTGGCTGTGCGTCCATCGACCCTAGTACCACTAACGTGGAATGGCAGACACAACAACAAAAGCTCGCCTCAATCGACCAATACAAGGCCAATGGAAAACTTGGCTATATTTCGCCCGAACAACGCCAATCTCTTAATTTTCAATGGAAACATAGCCCAACGTTCAAACAACTCAGGCTAACAACCTTTATCGGTCAAACTGCCCTTAACCTTAAAATTACGCCACAAGGCTCCTCTGTAGAGACCTATCAAGATGACACTTTTGTATCGGACGATGCTCAGTCACTTATTTATCGTCTCACGGGACTCAGCTTGCCTATTGAACAGCTCAACAACTGGCTTTTAGGCCGCCCTGAAGGCGCTGACGGTTTTATCCTCAACGACACAAACACATTGGCCTCACTAACGAAAAAAGTGCAAGGTAAAGTCTGGCAACTCAACTACCTAGGTTATCAAGATGTCGACTATCAAGGGCAACCGCTCCCTCTGCCTCATAAACTCAAACTGACACAAGGAAGCATCGCCATCAATATCGTTATATCAAACTGGAATCTCGAACCATGATCAATGACACTACCCATTGGCCATCACCAGCAAAGTTAAATTTGTTTTTGTACATCACAGGACAAAAAGACAATGGCTACCACGAATTACAAACTCTATTCCAGTTTTTGGATTACGGCGATGAACTTGCTATCACAGCCAACAGCACTGGAGAAATAACCATTGAACCAGAGCTTCCAGATGTCCCAGTCACAGATAACCTAATTTATCGAGCTGCCATGGCGCTCAAAACAAGAGCGGGATGCGCGCTTGGCGCCCATATTCATCTAAGTAAAACATTACCTATGGGCGGAGGTATTGGAGGGGGCTCTTCTAATGCCGCGACCACGCTTGTTGCACTAAACTACCTTTGGCAAACTGATATTTCTCAACAAGAACTGGCTGAAATAGGCTTAACTCTCGGCGCTGATGTCCCCGTATTTGTGCAAGGCTTTGCTGCTTTTGCTGAAGGTGTTGGCGAAAAACTGGTAAAGGTTAGCCCACAAGAAAAATATTACCTCGTTGTGAGGCCCGGAGTTTCTATCGCTACCGGTGAGATATTCTCTCACCCCAAATTGCACAGAAACTCTCCAAAACGTGATCTGGATACGCTTATTGATGGCCAATACGAAAACGATTGCGAAAAAGTTGTACGAATGCTGCACCCAGAGGTTGATAAGCAACTTTCTTGGCTGTTACAATATGCGCCGTCAAGACTTACAGGGACCGGCTCCTGCGTTTTTGCTGAATTTTTGAGCCGAAATGAGGCCAACAAGGTTCTTGAACAATTGCCTGACAATGTCTCAGCTTTTGTGGCCAGAGGGAAAAATATTTCACCTCTACATGAGACACTTGCTAAGTATCGCTTAGCTTACAATATAATCTAAATACTGGACGCAACCCTGAGGTTTCTACCGTGCCTGATATGAAGCTATTTGCTGGTAACGCTACACCTGAACTAGCCCAACGTATTGCTGATCGTCTCTACATCTCTCTTGGTGACGCAACTGTTTCTCGTTTTTCGGATGGCGAAGTTGCCGTCCAAATTAACGAGAATGTACGTGGTAGTGATGTTTTCATCATCCAATCTACCTGCGCACCAACCAATGATAACCTAATGGAACTGGTCGTGATGATTGATGCAATGCGCCGTGCTTCTGCCGGCCGTATTACAGCAGTTATCCCCTATTTTGGCTATGCACGCCAAGATCGTCGTGTACGCTCTGCCCGTGTTCCCATTACTGCTAAAGTCGTTGCTGATTTTCTTTCAAACGTCGGCGTTGACCGCGTTCTGACCATAGACCTACACGCAGAGCAGATACAAGGCTTCTTTGATGTTCCCGTCGATAACATCTTTGGTACACCTGTGCTACTTGACGATATGGAAGCTCGTGGACTAGAGAACCCTGTCGTTGTTTCACCAGATCTTGGCGGTGTTGTAAGAGCACGTGCAACGGCTAAAGCACTTGGCGATATTGATATTGCCATTGTCGATAAGCGTCGCCCTCGTGCCAATGTTTCTGAAGTCATGAATTTGATTGGTGATGTAGAAAATCGAGATTGCGTGATTGTCGATGATATGATTGATACTGGTGGTACATTGTGTAAAGCCGCTGAAGCTCTGAAAGAGCGAGGAGCTAAGCGAGTTTTTGCCTATGCCACTCACGCTGTTTTCTCTGGAAATGCCCATCAAAACATCAAAAACTCAGTTCTAGATCAAGTCATAGTTACCGATTCAATTACTCTCTCCAAAGAAATGCAAGCAACCGGTAAAGTGACCACCCTTAGCCTGTCCCGTATGCTTGCAGAAGCGATTCGTCGTATCAGTAATGAAGAGTCAATTTCTGCGATGTTTAATTGACTCTAATTAAAGTCAAAAAAACACCTAAAACACCCCATATTTGGGGTGTTTTGTTATTTACTCGATTCACTATAAGGTATGCCTCGCCCAGAAGAATATTTCTGTGCTATCATACGGCGCTTTTAAGATGCCAACAGAGATCTTTACCTTGAGCCAATCAATCAAACTTCTCGTCGGACTGGCCAACCCTGGCCCTGAGTACTCTAAAACGCGGCACAATGCTGGAGCTTGGGTTGTTGAAGAACTTGCGCGTGTCCACAATATCATACTCAAAAATGAGTCTAAGTTTTTTGGTATGACAGGCCGAATAATCATCAATGGACAAGATCTTCGTTTGCTTATTCCGACCACTTATATGAATTTGTCAGGTAAATCAATCGCCGCTCTGGCAGCATTTTATCAAATAAAGCCTGAAGAAATCATGGTCGTACATGATGAGCTGGATTTACCTCCAGGTGTCGCTAAGTTTAAAAAAGGTGGTGGCCATGGTGGACACAATGGCCTGAGAGACACCATTAGTAAACTTGGTAATTGCAAAGATTTTTATCGTCTTAGGATTGGTATTGGCCACCCTGGGCACAAAGATAAAGTAGCGGGTTTCGTGCTCGGCAAAGCGCCGACTAAAGAGCAAGAGCTGCTCGACGCAGCTACTGACGAAGCCGTGCGCTGTTTGGATATCCTCTTAAAAGATGGATTAGCAAAAGCACAAAACCGTCTACATACGTTCAAAGCGGAATAAGGTTTATATCATGGGTTTTAAATGTGGCATCGTTGGTCTACCAAACGTAGGTAAATCGACTCTGTTTAACGCACTAACTAAAGCTGGAATCGAAGCAGCAAACTTTCCATTCTGTACGATCGAACCAAATACTGGTGTCGTTCCTGTACCGGACTTGCGCCTTGACGCTCTAGCAAAAATTGTTAATCCTCAGAAAATTCTACCTACAACAATGGAGTTTGTGGACATTGCTGGATTGGTCGCTGGGGCTTCAAAAGGTGAAGGCTTGGGGAACAAGTTTTTGGCTAACATCCGTGAAACTGACGCCATTGGTCACGTAGTGCGCTGCTTTGAGAACGAAAACATCGTTCATGTTGCAGGTAAAGTCTCACCAATTGAGGATATTGAAGTTATCAACTTGGAGTTGGCTCTTGCTGATTTGGATTCTTGTGAGCGTGCAATTCAACGTAACGCTAAAAAGGCCAAAGGTGGCGATAAAGATGCAAAATTTGAGCTCTTAGTACTGGAAAAGCTTCTGCCTGTACTGACAGAAGGTGGCATGGCTCGCACTGTCGAGCTGTCAAAAGAGGAATTATCTGCAATCGGGTATCTCAACTTCCTCACTCTAAAACCGACTATGTATATTGCCAATGTCAATGAAGATGGTTTTGAAGACAATCCATATCTGGATGCTGTACGTGAGTTTGCCGCAAAAGAAAACAATGTTGTCGTCCCTGTATGTGCCGCTATTGAATCAGAATTGTCAGAGCTTGAAGACGAAGATAGAGAAGAGTTCCTTGCCGATTTGGGCATTGAAGAGCCTGGATTAAACCGCGTGATTCGCTCTGGATATGAGCTTCTAACTCTACACACTTATTTTACTGCTGGCGTAAAAGAGGTGAGAGCATGGACGATTCCAGTGGGTGCAACGGCACCACAAGCAGCAGGTAAAATTCATACCGATTTTGAAAAAGGCTTTATCCGCGCCGAAGTGGTCGGCTATGACGACTTCATTCAATACCAAGGTGAAAGTGGTGCAAAAGAAGCGGGTAAATGGCGTTTGGAAGGGAAAGACTACGTCGTTAAAGATGGCGATGTTGTTCATTTCCGATTTAACGTGTAGTTTTAACGCAAGTTATTGACAAAAAAAGCCAGCAACCATGCTGGCTTTATTTTTTCAGTTGAGTAATCAAATAAATAAACTTGGTAAATGCGCTTCATTTTGCCATCACTTTTTACTCATTAACACGCCTCTTTGTTTAAAAAGAAACCGAACAGTTGATTTCACGGCATTTATTCAAAAAAACTGTTGACGGCTTTGTCTCAACTTCGCATAATGCGCGCCGTTCCCAATAATAAAGTAAGTTATTGACGGGAACAAAATATGGTATGGCTACGTAGCTCAGCTGGTTAGAGCACATCACTCATAATGATGGGGTCACAGGTTCAAATCCCGTCGTAGCCACCATTCCTGAGAGTTTTTGTAAAAGCTTTTAGGAATAGATGCGGAAGTGGCGAAATTGGTAGACGCACCAGATTTAGGTTCTGGCGCCGCAAGGTGTGAGAGTTCAAGTCTCTCCTTCCGCACCATAAATTTGTTAACAATTACGGTTAACTCTGCAGGTCTATCGCCAAGTGGTAAGGCAACGGGTTTTGATCCCGTCATTCCCTGGTTCGAATCCAGGTAGACCTGCCAATTATTTAAAGTGTTGAGCCTTTTAGAAAAAGGGCTTGTCACTAAGAACGTGAAGGTTTATATTGTCACGTTCACGAGTGGCTACGTAGCTCAGCTGGTTAGAGCACATCACTCATAATGATGGGGTCACAGGTTCAAATCCCGTCGTAGCCACCATTTATTTTGACTGCTAGCCTTGCTATCAGTCCTGTAGAGTCAAGACGCGGAAGTGGCGGAATTGGTAGACGCACCAGATTTAGGTTCTGGCGCCGCAAGGTGTGAGAGTTCAAGTCTCTCCTTCCGCACCATCTTGAATTACTCTACAAAAAGCTTATGCGGAAGTGGCGAAATTGGTAGACGCACCAGATTTAGGTTCTGGCGCCGCAAGGTGTGAGAGTTCAAGTCTCTCCTTCCGCACCATAAGTTTGTTAACGATTACGGTTAACTCTGCAGGTCTATCGCCAAGTGGTAAGGCAACGGGTTTTGATCCCGTCATTCCCTGGTTCGAATCCAGGTAGACCTGCCATACACAATATCTGTCAGATTCTCCAATTATCTGGCCGATTATAAAGTTAGTTGCGGAAGTGGCGAAATTGGTAGACGCACCAGATTTAGGTTCTGGCGCCGCAAGGTGTGAGAGTTCAAGTCTCTCCTTCCGCACCATAAATTGGTTAACGATTATGGTTAACTCTACAGGTCTATCGCCAAGTGGTAAGGCAACAGGTTTTGATCCCGTCATTCCCTGGTTCGAATCCAGGTAGACCTGCCATATACAATATCTGTCAGATTCACCAATTATCTGGCTGATTACAAAATTAGTTGCGGAAGTGGCGGAATTGGTAGACGCACCAGATTTAGGTTCTGGCGCCGCAAGGTGTGAGAGTTCAAGTCTCTCCTTCCGCACCATTATACAAATGGCTACGTAGCTCAGCTGGTTAGAGCACATCACTCATAATGATGGGGTCACAGGTTCAAATCCCGTCGTAGCCACCATTTATTTTTTGACTGTTAGCCTTGCTATCAGTCCTGTAGAGTCAAGACGCGGAAGTGGCGGAATTGGTAGACGCACCAGATTTAGGTTCTGGCGCCGCAAGGTGTGAGAGTTCAAGTCTCTCCTTCCGCACCATCTTGAATTACTCTACGAAAACTTATGCGGAAGTGGCGGAATTGGTAGACGCACCAGATTTAGGTTCTGGCGCCGCAAGGTGTGAGAGTTCAAGTCTCTCCTTCCGCACCATAAATTGGTTAACGATTACGGTTAACTCTGCAGGTCTATCGCCAAGTGGTAAGGCAACGGGTTTTGATCCCGTCATTCCCTGGTTCGAATCCAGGTAGACCTGCCATACACAATATCAGTCAGATTCTCCAATTATCTGACTGATTACAAAACTAGTTGCGGAAGTGGCGGAATTGGTAGACGCACCAGATTTAGGTTCTGGCGCCGCAAGGTGTGAGAGTTCAAGTCTCTCCTTCCGCACCATAAATTGGTTAACAATTAC